>JAYVQG010000314.1:0-18404 GCA_043757025.1 Limnoglobus sp. | reverse complement strand
AAACTCTCTGGCACGAAAAGAGCCGCTATGCGGCGGGCGTGGGGGCGGTTGCGTTCTCGGCGGTGCTGATGGCGCTGCAATTCGGGCTGATGCTCGGGTTGTTCACGATCACGTCGACCCCGCTCGACCATACCGATCCGCGAAATGTCTGGGTCGGCTCCAAGGATGTGAAAGCGATCGACCTCGGGCAACCGATTCCGGTGAGCCACATCGGGCGGATCGGCGAACGGCCGGGCGTGTTGCCACCGGAGCCGTACATCGCGCACTTCGCGAACTTCCAGAAGCCCAACGGCGGCACCGACCTATGTTTCTTGCTCGGCCACGCCGGGCCTGCGGGGGCGTCCGATGTGCTGAGCGGCGATTTGCGCACGGCACTCACCGAACCGTTTGCCGTCGTCATGGACGAATCCGACTTAGAGCGGATGGGCATGCGCGAGATCGGCGAGACGGCGAAGATCAACGGGCGCGAAGTGCGGCTCGTCGGCACCGTACGCGGCCTGAAGAGCCTCGCCGCGCCGTGGGTGTTGTGCTCGCACTACACCGCCAGCGAGTTGATGGGCGCACTTCTGCCCGCCGACCACACGAAGTACTTCATCGCACAATGCGATACGCAAGAACGCGCCAATGCGCTGGCGAAGGAACTGCGAGAGGAATACCCCGAAATGACCGTGATGACCGCCGCCGAATTCTCGGTGAGTTCGCGGTGGTATTGGCTGCTGCGAACGAAGGCGGGGATCGCCATCGGCTATGCCGCACTACTCGGGTTGGCGGTCGGTGCGGTCGTCACGATGCAAACGCTGTACGCCGCCACCATCGCATCCGCGAAAGAGATCGCCACGCTGCTGGCGCTCGGCATCCCTCGCAGCAAAGTCTACGGCATGGTGATCGCACAAGCGTTCTGGATCGGCATCCTCGGCATCGTCGTGGCGTACCCGATCGTCATGCTGTTGAAGTTCGGTGCCGAAACCGCCGGAACGCAAGTGATCCTCCGCCCGGAAGTCCTCGTCGGGGCCGCCATCATCACGCTCGGCATGGCACTCCTCGCCGGGCTGGTCGCGCTCCGCTCGGTGCGAACCATCGAGCCGATGAGTTTGTTGCGATAAATGCCCACGTACGATCGTGGTATACCATCCGAAAACAGGGTCGAGTACCCAAACAAAAACGCCTGCGGAATGCATCCGCAGGCGTGAAGTTGTGATGTTGCGGGGTTACCAGTCGCCGCCGCCTCCGCCGAAGTCACCGCCACCGCCACCGAAGTCGCCGCCGCCACCGGCATCGCCACCCCAGTCGCCACCGCCGCCTGCGTCGCCGCCACCACCACCGGCGTCGCCGAAGTCGCCATCGCCACCTTCGGCCCCGCTCGAGTAGTCGCCGTCGCCGGTGTCCGCGTTACCGCTGTCGTTATTGCCGTTGTTGTACGAGTCGCCGGCCATGGCATCGTTGTGCATACCGCCGCCGAACATGTTGTTGTACAAGTAGGCCCCAGCCATGCCGCCGAGCATCCCGCCCATCAGGCCGGACATGAACCCACCGCCACCGCCGCCCCCACCACCGCCGTAGCCGCCACCGCCATTCCCGCCACCACCACCGCCACCGGTGAAGGCACGGATCAGGCCAACGACGAGCCAGATGCCGAGAAGCGCGACGATTCCGATGCAGACGTAACTCATGATATTGCTCTTATTGTTATTGTTCGTACGGCCCGTTTTCTTATCGGGGGCCGCGGTATCCTTCAGGTCGTCGATGACGATCTGGGTTGCGGATTTCAGCGCCGCATCCATCTCCTTCTTCGCTTCATCGCCGTCGAGCTTTCCTTCTTTCACTTTCCGCAAGTCTTCGATATACAATTTATTCACTTCGCCCGCTTTCGCGTCGTTGAAGTGGCGAAACACATCGGATTCCTTGTCGGAAATCGTCGTGACGTGAAACATCGTCGAAGAGGCATCTTTGTAAATCAGCGTGAAGACGTCGCCCTTCGAGTCTTTGCTACGAGCCAATTCGCGCGCCCAATTGGCGAAGAAGCGATTGCTGCCGTCCTTGTCTTTGGCTTTGACGATCGCATCGAGTTCGGACTTCTTCGACTCCGGCACGCGGCTCGCGGTCACCACTGCGTAATGCGTCGGAGACTGGAACGTCGTGTCGTGGAAGGTGTCTTTCGCTTTCACGACGGCCTCTCGGCTGAACAGCCCCGCCGCATCGTCGACGATCATGACGCCAGCGGCTGGCTTCGAGGCCTGGACGGGCGTGGCGATGAAGCCGCCCGCGATCACAGCGGCGAACAACGCCAGCTTTCGGAACAATCGGTTCAAGGTTCTCTCCTTACCCGTGTGGGGTTCTGTTGGGAATGTCACTGTACGGTTCTTTCGTCTGTCATCATCGGACATTTTATGGGCAAAAGCGACCGACAAGCCAGAGAAACCGATTCGATTTCGCGATTTTGGGTGAATCCGACGCTCCTCTTCTGTTCCAGCATAGTATACCCTAACGCGAGAACGCCGCTTACGAGGATCGATTCGTGCCGAAGATTCGTGCGACAACCATCTGCGCCATCAAGACTTCCGCCGGATCGGCCATCGGTGGCGACGGCCAGGTGACGCTCGGCAATATCGTCATGAAGTCCGACGCGAAGAAGATTCGCAAGCTCTACGATGGCAAGGTCATCGCCGGTTTCGCCGGTGCCGCCGCCGATGCGTTCTCGTTGCTCGAACGATTCGAAGCGAAGCTGCGGGACCACCAAGGTTCGGTTCCCCGCGCCGCCGCCGAACTCGCGAAAGAGTGGCGGACGGATCGCATTCTCCGACGGCTCGAAGCGATGATGATCGTCATGGACCGCGAACACATGCTGTTAATCAGCGGCACCGGCGACGTCATTTCCCCGACCGATAGCGTACTCGCGATCGGCTCCGGTGGGCCATACGCACTCGCCGCCGCACGCGCGCTACTCGCACACACGACACTCACCCCCGCCGACGTCGTGCGCCGCTCTTTGGAGATCGCCGGAGATATTTGCATCTACACGAACCGGAACATCGAAGTCGTCGAAGTGAGTTGATATTTCTCAATGAGACCCAGGGGTACGACGAAGCGTCTAACCCTGGGCTGAAAGATAGAACCCCGTTGGGGTAAATGCATCGTAAATTCTTACCCCAACGGGGTTCCATCGGATAGCCCAGGGTTAGACGTTCCTCGTCGTACCCCTGGGTATACTTGCTGCCCGAAGAGGTTACCTTGGAATCGCTGACACCCAAACAGATTGTTGCGGAACTGGACAAGCATATCGTCGGGCAGACGGCGGCGAAGAAAGCCGTGGCGGTGGCGATTCGTAACCGTTGGCGGCGACAGCAACTCCCCGAAGAACTCCGCAAAGACATCACGCCGAAGAACATCATCCTGATCGGGCCGACCGGCGTCGGGAAGACCGAGATCGCACGCCGACTCGCGCAGCTCATGAGTGCGCCGTTCGTCAAAGTCGAAGCCACCAAGTTCACCGAAGTCGGCTACGTCGGCCGCGACGTCGATAGCATGATCCGCGATCTCACCGAAGCCGCTATCGGCATCGTCAAACAAAAACAGCGCGAGTACGTCAAGGAAAAGGCACACGAGCGCGTGACCGAACGGCTCCTCGATTTGCTCGTGCCCACGCCGAAGAACGCGCAGTGGGAACCCGAAGGCGAGAGCGAAGAGCAAGAGAAACGCCAACGCACCCGCGAGAAGTTTCGCACGATGTTGCTCGCCGGCGAACTCGAAGATCGCATGGTCGAATTGAACCTCGAACAGAAGACGTCGCCCGTACAGATATTCTCCAACATGGGTATGGAGAACATGGATGTCGACTTGCAGAACATGTTCGAAAAGATGATGCCGAAAAACCAGCAACCGCGACAGATACTGATTCGCGATGCCCGCAAGACATTGCTCGAACAAGAGACCGAGAACCTGATCGATCGCTCGTTGGTGAACGAAGAAGCGGTAAATCTCGTCGAAAATCATGGAATTCTGTTCCTCGACGAGATCGACAAAGTCTGCGGGCCGCAATCGGGGCACGGGCCGGATGTTTCGCGGCAGGGCGTACAGCGGGACTTGTTGCCGATCGTCGAAGGCACGACGGTGAACACGAAGTACGGCCCCGTTCGCACCGACCATATTTTGTTCATCGCCGCCGGTGCGTTCCACGTCTCGAAACCATCGGACCTCATGCCCGAGTTGCAGGGCCGCTTCCCGATCCGCGTCGAACTCACCGACCTCACGAAAGCGGACTTCCACCGCATCCTGACCGAGCCGAAACATGCCCTCACGAAGCAGTACGCGGAACTGCTTCGCACCGAAGGCGTGGAACTCGAGTTCACCCCCGATGGCATCGAAGCGCTCGCCGATCTGGCATTCGAACTCAACCGCTCGACGCAGAACATCGGCGCACGGCGGCTACACACGATCCTCGAAAAGGTCGTCGAAGAGTACAGCTACGAGGGGCCGGATCTCGTCGAGAAACAGATCGTCATCGACGGGCCAATGGTGCGCGAAAAGATCGGCGCGATCATCCAACGCGAAGATCTGAGCAAGTACATTTTGTAGCGAACGTTTCGCCTCGCTAGTCTGGCATGGCGATTGCTGTAATTTGCGGTTCACCATCCACACGGAGCTTTCCCAATGGCCGCACGAACGTTTACGACCCACAACGACATGCCTGCGGATCGCCGCGCTTCGGTTGTGGCACTCGTCAATAAACAGTTGCTCGATCTGATCGACTTGTACACGCAGACGAAGTACGCTCACTGGAACGTGAAAGGCCCGCATTTCATCGGGCTGCACCTGTTATTCGATAAACTCGCAGAGGAAGTCGAAGAAGCGATCGACGAAGTCGCCGAACGCGCGACGGCACTCGGCGGAGTGGCGCTCGGCACCGCTCGTCACACCGCGGCGCAGTCGCGATTGGCGGAATTCCCAGCCGAAACGTTCGATGGCGTCGCCGTCGTGGCCGCACTCGTCGAACGATATGCTGCCGCCGGTAAAACGACCCGTGCCGCCATCGACGAAGCCACGAAGCTCGAAGATGCCGACACGGCCGACATGTTCACGGGCGTGTCGCGCGATCTGGATAAATCGACGTGGTTCCTCGAAGCCCACCTTCAGAAATAAACATCGTGCCGAACGACACCCCACCCGCCACGCCGAGTACCCGCAGTCGCCTGCCCCTCTGGGGTGGGCTGTTGGTACTTTTCCTGCTCGTTCCCGCGATCGGCGTGCCGATTCTGTTGTCGCTGTTCGCCGAACCTGCATTCCCGTCGTTCGACGAACTCAACCCCACCGACATTCGCTCGATGGAAATCTTCGTCCTCAACCGTCCGGATCGCGGGCCGGACATCGGTAAGATTCGCATCTTGTTCCCGATAGCGGAAGCCGATCATCCGCTGTTGTTGGCGCACTTTTTGAAAGCGAAACGGGTCGATTCACTTCCGCCAAAGGTTTGGCTCGGGCGGCTCGTCGTCAAGCTCGCCAACGGCAAGAAACAGGACGTATTGCTCTACCGCGTCGGCGACGAAAACGACGCGAAGAACAAAGTGAAATTGCTCTTCAAGATCGGTCCGTATCAGTACGAAGCCGGCGCGGCCGACCCGCTGACGAAACAACTCGACGAGTGTGTGGCGAAGGGTTGAATCCTCGTTGAAACGCCGCTACGACCGCAACGCGGTTGCTGGCTATGAAGGTTCTGGCCGAACGGATCGAACACGGCGAGTCAAACGGCAATCGGGTTCCCACCGGACGTTCACGCCGCGACGAGAATTTTCACTTCCTCGATGTCGCAGCGACCGGATTTTTTGAACGGCCGCGGCATCGGTTGCGCCTGTTTCTTGGCGTCGATCGTTCGGCAGCGCAGCACGTATTCGCCCGCAGGCAACCCCGGCAACAATACGGCCCAATGGGCCTTCGCCAATCGCATCGGCCACGCCTTCGGTTGGCCCGCTTCAAACCCGAGTACGTCTTTCGGAATCGCATTGCCGGGTAACTTCCCGCCCCATTGCAGCGGTGGCCCGAGTATCGTCGCGTCGATCCACGGTGCTTTCGCGAAATACGGATCGTCCTTTGGCCACGGCTTTCCAAGTGGGTGAATCCAAACTTGCACCTTCGACAAACCCGACACACCGACCTGCGCATAACCAGTGAGTGGGATCGGCGCGTTGGGCCGAATCTCAGTCGGGACTTGCAGGGTGGCGGCGAACGTTTTCAGCGGACTGTCGATGTCGTTATTCCCGTTGGCATACGTGTCGTTCGCATGGGCGAGATTGCTGAGTGTCACAGTCGTCAGCCACTTGACCGACTTGAATCCATAGGCTTCGGGCACCACGATCCGCACCGGTCCGCCGCGCTCGCTGTCGAGCCACTCGCCGTTGAGTTTGTAGCAGAGGATGACCGGCGGTAGGTCGTCGGGATCTTCGAGTACGCGGCCGACGGGGAGCGAACTGCGGAAGAGTTGTTTCGGGTCGTCGTTGTGGTAGCCGTGGTAAAACACGCGGCGGAGGTTGGCTTTCGGCTGCGTCAGCCAGAGCACATCGCGTAGCGGCACGCCTTCCCAAATGCCCATACCGAGCGGGCAACCGATGTTGAGGCAGGTCATCACTTTGGCGAACCGCACGGCGTTGGTCTTGCCGAGTGCGAGCAACGCCGCGAAGTCGAGTGCGGTGCCGTCTTTCTTCGCGAGTGGCTTGCCGAGCGTTGCGGGGTTGTCTGGATCGGACAGTACTTCGAGCGTCCACGTGTCGCGGTGCATTCCGACTTCGCGCTTCTTCGCGGCGGATAATTTGTGTGGTAGTGGAGTGCCGCGCGACACGTCTTGGAACTCGGCAGGCGGCGTGAAGTACGGCTCGAGCTTGCTCAGCACGCGCGCCAGTTCTGGGGATTCGGCACGCGCAGTGGACGCCGACAGGCCAGCCGCCGTCGCCGCGCCGCAGCCGAGGAAAAAACGCCGAGTGAGTTCGTCGGGGGTCATAGATTGGCTCGGTTCGTGGGTAGCGTAATCTATCGTAGCGAAGTGAGTTCGCGAGGCATCAGCGGTAACGCCGCTTGGCCGTGCAGCCGATCGTGAACGACCGTGCCGATGAACCCGCCAATCGCCAGACATACGGCGGCCAACGGCAAGCGTGCATACCGTCTCATGGGACATCCTTGTATTCGCGAAAAGGCGAATTTGCGACGAATTATACGCGGTCATAATCGACGTAAGTCACAATTGCGGAGACTCCAAAACCGTTTTTTGGGGTGTTTTTCCGGTTTTCGAGACCCAAAAAGTCGCGTTTTTGATCGCAAACCACTAATCCGTATTCCGTATCTCGAACTCTTGTCGAGGGTTGTGTCGAATGTGGTCGATTCGAGAATCGGCGCAAGTGGCGACACTTTCACGACACTTGGAGACATTCTCACGACACTTCGCGACATTCTCACGACACTTGGAGACACTTTCACGACACTTCGAGACACTTCTGCGCACGAAGAAAAAGTCGACTTACGTCGGATCGTCTCCGATTTTTTGACTTCGTGAAATCGTGTGGGTGCTACCAATTCAAAGCCCACGGACGACCGTCTGTGGGAACTTCCTCAATCAAAATTAGCGGTCGAGAAACTTCAGCTTTTGAAGATTTTGCACATTCGGAGTATTTTCGAACACAATTGTGTTGACTTACACTCGGGAGTGAACAGAATGATCGAAGTAGTGGTAACTGCGTACGTTCCCACTCGACGGTGCTGTTTCGGGTGTTAGACAGAAGTCATTTTGGATCAGACAAGAAGATTTTCCGAACACCGACAGAACGACCACTCGAAATAGCCAGAATCGGTTGTGTTTACTTACTAGTTCGGCGGCGGTGGCCGCTCAAAGGAGACAGCGATGAAAACGATGTAGATCGTATTGACGGCGGCGATTATGTGGGCGGGCCTTTCCCCGGCCACCTCCTTCGCGCAAGATTGAAGGGCCGGCGCTCGGCGTGTCCGATGTCGTGACCCTGTCCGCGGAGCGACTGGCAGTCATCGGGACCACCACACAAGACTTGTCCGAGATCGGCTTCGCTTACTACAAGATCTTTGACGACCTCGGGATTCTGGACGACGGGTATCTGCCGGTCTTGCCGGACGGCTCCTACCGGGCGCACCTGTCGGTCGAACTTGGGCAAGCGGCCGTGGGCGACACACTCCTTGTACTCTGGAACCCGTTCGACTATGAAACCGTCTGGCCGGTTCAGATCAACCTTATGATGGGCATGGATTCGGTCAGTGCTGCGTTCACGAGGATCATGGCCACGGGGGACACGGCTCAGATTCGGGCGTTTCTGGAGCGGATGAAGGAGACTGGACAACTGTCCGCACAGCAATATACGCAGCTTCAAGCGCGGTTGCTCGTAGTGTAGGCCGCCGAAGTTGCCGCCGCACAGGTCGCAGCGGCCGCGGCTGCCGAAACGACGGCGGTGACGGCCGCCAACATTCGCACGCTGGTATCGGAGTTGACACGCGCCTTCTTTTTGCAAGGCCGGGTACCTGCACTCACCCCGAGTACGAGGCTCATTATGCAGGAGGCGGTGCGTACGATCCGCGCAGGACTCACGAGCTTACGGGCGAGGCTCGCAGACCCGCGCAACGCCCGGCAAGCCGAGTCGATTCGCGGGTCGATCGCCGTACAAGAGGGGCGACTTGCTCAAGTGATCGACTGGCTGACGACCAATCTTGTTCCGATCCCATAACGGCATAGTAGCTACCCCGAAAACGAGATGATCGGCTGGGTGCGAGTAGGACAATGGTTCATACTTACACCGATGACGGTCGCTACGTTATCGGGCGTATTGCCTGTCCGACATTGTTTTCACCCTCTGTCAGGAGCCATTGCCGTGTGGGAGTTGATTCAAGGACATTGGCGGCGTGCTGGCATCGATCCCAACCCAGGTGCTCCCGCAGGGGCGATCGACGACTTCGAACGGGGCTATGGGGTTTGCGTCCCTGCCGAAGTACGCGAGTTTTATACCCACTCGGATGGGATGCCGTCTGGCACGTGGGATGAAGACCTGTTGAGCTTTTACCCGTTGGCGGAGGTCTACCCGGTCCCTGTCATTTTGCCGACGAGCCACCGGGGACTGCCCGACTACAATGGGATTGAGTACTCCCTACCGGACTCGGCTTCGTATTTCGTGTTTGCTGACTACTCGATGCGGAGCCACGTTTACGCTGTGCGATTGTCGATCGATCGATTCGCCGCCTGCCCAGTTGTCTGGATTGCAGGTGGCGACAAGTGGGAGGTTCTAGCTACATCGTTCGGCGAATTCCTACGCCTTTACGCCGAAGATCCAGGCCAAGTGTTGTTTCCCAGTGAAAAGCACGCCGCCCCAGCCCCAGGAACGTTAGGCGAGCCTAAGTCGTGATTCTACTGCAATTTACGTCGAGACCTCGCTCTCGGCGCATCGCTTCTCCGCGAGCCGTCAATCGAGCGGATTTTTCGGCTCGCGATGTCGAAGATCGCTCCGCTCGACTTATGCCGGCGACACCACTTCCGCTTCCCACTGGCACCTCGATCTTCCTCAACTCGTAGCCCAACTCCTTCGCTCTCCGATGCAAGTTCTTTTCCTGTTGCTTCCGATGATCGATTACAAACTCCTCTTCGCTTCAGCGCAAGCAAGGCGTGCGACTTCCACGTTCGAGGCACGGTGTGGAAGTTTACCGAGAGTTCCCCCCAAGTGACGTGAAATTGCGGTTGACGGTGATTTCGGGCCATCCGGGTTTTGGTTTTTATCCCAACGGGATTTCAGCGATTAGCCCTGGGTCGCGGCTTCCGCGCACCCAGGGAACACCGCAATTTTACCCGACCCCGAACGGGGTCGAAGCGGCTTCCACTCATGCGTGCGGAATGCAAATTGAAGGGGGGATTCGCTCGGAAATATCGTTGCGAACGATGGGATACCGTCGCTACGACCCCTTTCGGGGTCGATTGCCGTTCGGCTCGTACCCCAGGTGCGCGAAACGCGACCTGGGGCTAATGGCTGGAATCCCTCCGGGATAAAGAAAAAACTCATCCTGCTGGAGGAAATTCCGGTGGAAGGGCTGCATTGCCGAAACCGATTCCGGAACACGGATGATGAGGAAATTCAATGAAAAGGCCAATTTCACGTCACTTGGGGGTTCCCCTCGCTGACGCGTCGGGCTGGCAAGATAGTTTCGCTCGATTTTCGTCACTTCAGCAGGCCGCGATCGCGTAGGTAGTTTAACACGAGCTTCTCGAACGGAACGCGATTGCTGGTATACAGATACGACATGCCTCGGCGGTTGCAGAACCCGGCGAGGCCCGCTCGGAATGCGGCGAGGGTGCGTTGATAGCGTTCTAAAAGTGGGGCGCTGATCGTCACCTCGGCCACATCCGCATCTTCGGCGTCGGTGAGTTTCAGATCGCCGGTGAACGTTGGGTGGATCTCTTCCTCGGCGAGAATCTGAATCGCGTAAACGTCGTAGCCTCTGGCGTTTAGGTAGCGAAAGCCCTCTTCGTAACCGCCTTTGTCCATGAAGTCGCTGAGAACGACGACGACACCGCGGCTCGAATGACGTAAACTGAACGCCTTCATCGACTTCGAGAAATCCGAAGAACCGCCTACGGGGACGTCGTCGATGAATTGGATCAATCGCCATAAACTCGGCCGCCCGCGGAACTGCGGCGAGCGGGCGGAAGTCGTTCCTCCGAAAGACTCTACGGCCACGCGGTCGAGGTTGGCGAGGCCCACGAAACCGAGCGCGGCGGCGACTTGTTTCGCGTAGCGTAACTTCGTCGGCGCGCCGTAGTTCATCGACTCGCTGACGTCGATGAGTAGGTGAACGTGCAAATCTTCTTCTTCGACGAATATCCTTAAAAACAAGCGATCCAGACGGCCGAAGAGGTTCCAATCGAGGAAGCGAAGATCGTCGCCGACGGTGTAAGCGCGGAAGTCGGCGAACTCGGAGCCGCGCCCTTTGCGCTTACTGAGGCGGTCGCCTTTCATGCGACCCGCGCGCACCTTCTTCGAGACGAGTTCGAGCGTCTCCAAGCGTCTCAGGAACGATGTGGAAAGTAGCGGCTCATCGGCAGCGGCGATCGTTTCTGCCATGATGTAACTCGTTCCCTGCGTTCGCGTTTCAACCGTTACATCTGCGCCAGACACCGCTGCCAGTGTAACGACTTTGCAACGCTTAGGCTGCTAACTCGCAGGAAAATCGTGGATTCGAGTATAAATGAAAAACGAGTCGATGGGCAAATTCGTCTAAAGTCTACGGCGTAAACTGTATTGTCGCTCGTCCGGCAGCCAAAACTTCGGCGGAACAGGTGGTTGGGAAGATGGGGAAACGCCTGAAATTACGAAAGCCAATCCACTTGCGCTGCGAGTCGCTCGACGACCGCATCGTACCCGCCGCGCTCGTTCCGAGCAATTTGCCCGCTACCAGCACCGAAATCGTCGCGCAAACGACATCGAAGCAGCCGCTGCAAGATCTCACAAACATCGTCTCGTTTTTGAACTTATCGAGCCAAATCGACGTATCGCGTTCCGGTATCGTCGTCCAAATGACCGCGTCCGGCGTGACGACTTCGACGTTGCAGATCGCGATCCGGTCGGGTGCCAATTCGCAAACGGTCGTGCAAACGCTTTCGCAACTTCACTTTTACGACTCGGTGACGCCGAACTACATCTACAGCCGGGCAGCGGACTTACGCGAAAAGATTCCGAACGACCCGAAGTTCGTCGATCAGTATCACCACCCGATTATTCATACGCCGCAAGCCTGGGACAAGACCGTCGGCAGCCCCGGCGTGATCGTGGCGATTCTCGACGATGGCGTCGACATCAACCATGCGGATTTGAAGGATAACGTCTGGGTCAACCGCAACGAAGTTCCGAACGACGGCGTCGATAACGACGGCAACGGCTTCATCGACGATGCGAATGGCTGGGACTTCGTTCACGATACGTCGAACGTGTTCCCCGACGATGCAACTCGCGATACGCACGGCACCGAAGTCGCGGGGTTACTCGCGGGGCGAATCGACAACGCAACGGGCATCACCGGCGTTGCGGGTCGCATCACGTATCTGCCGTTGAAGGTCGTCGGCAGCGGGTCGACGACATCGTTGACGTTCGCACGGGCGGTGGCGTATGCCGTGCAGAACGGCGCGAAAATCATCAATAATAGCCTGAACATCGACTCGTTCGTCGGCGACCCGACGTTCCAGTCGGCGGTGTCGTTCGCGTACAATCGCGGGTTGTTGTGGGTGAACTCGGCCGGCAACGAGAACATATCGAATGCGGCCCGGCAGGCGTTCGAGGAAATGATCTTGGTTGCGGCAACGGATCGCAACGACGTCAAGACTAGCTACAGCAACTATGGCTCCGGCATCGACATCGCGGCACCCGGTGGCACGAGCAGCGATGGCCTCGTTACCACGATTCCGCAAAATGCGTACGGTACTGCATTTGGGACCAGCGTTGCGACACCACTCGTTGCGGGTACGGCTGCACTCATTTGGTCGGCGTTCCCCGGCTATTCGCGCGACAAAGTCGCAGCGGCACTGATCGCGAATGCGGACGATATTGCCGCGAACAACATGAGCTTCATCGACATGCTCGGCTCGGGTCGGGTCAATGCGGCAAAAGCCGTGTCGGGCGCGCCGTTCGTTACGAAACTCGGTCGCTTATCGGGTCTGCCAGACGAAGGAGCCTCCGCGCCGAGTTCGATCGCGGGCTTTTCGCTGCGGCTGAATAGCCCGTTGAATCCGAACACGGTGATAATCAATAACTTCGAGCTACGTTGGGCTGGGATGGACAATCAGTTCGGCACCAACGACGACGAATTGATTCCGTTCGCGATCAACGGCGGTCGCGCGTACAAAATCGGCACGAACGGCCTCGATTTCGCGGTCGGCGCGGAGTTGGAACGCGGGCTGTATCGGTTCACCGCAAAGTCGGGTGGGTTGACCGATCCCTTCGGCAACGCGGTCGATGGCGATGGCAACGGTACGGCGGGCGGGAACCTCGTTCGGAACTTCGGCGTTGCGTATCAGGCCAGCGGTCGCGTTTACGAGGACATCAACAACGACGGGTTTCAAAATCCTTCCGATCCGGGGCTGAAGGACGTCGTCGTTTTCGGCGATACCAACGGCAACGGTCGTTTCGATAATTTGACGTTCCAGAGTACCAATGGAGTCAACATTCCCGACGCGAACCCGGCGGGTGTGGCGATACCGATCTCGGTGTCGGGGGCGGGTGTCGTCGGTTCGATTAGCGCCAGCATTTATATTTCGCACTCGAGGCCATCGGAACTGACGATTACGCTCGTATCGCCCGATGGCGACCGCGTCGTGCTCTATCGCAACGGTGATATACCCGAGATTAATTCGCCGGGCTTTCACATCTTCAAATTCGAAGACGGCATCGAGGAACGGGCCGAATTGCAGCCGACGATCGTTCGGCATTTCGTTCGCCCCGTCGAACCGCTATCGAAGTTCATCGGCAAGAACGCGAGCGGGATTTGGCAGGTGGAAGTTTCGGACAACTCCGCAGGTAACACGGGGAGCGTGGTGTTTGCTTCGATCGCATTATCCTCGGAGCCGACAGCCCGAACCGATGCGAACGGCTTCTTTAACATCAGCGGGCTACCACCCGGAACGACGCGGATTTCGATCGCCAGCGCGACGGGGTATCAGCGTGCGGCCAACGGCGGCGCGATCAGCGTCGACCTGTCTGGGCCGAATCCGCCCGCACCGATCTCGATCGGCTTGTCGCGAATCAACGGCATCACGGGCCGAGTGTTACGCGATAACGGCGATGGCATTTTCGGACTCACCGATGTCGGCATCGCGGGCGTGGTCGTATACCTCGACGCGAACGCCAATGGCATCTTCGATGGCGTGGAGCAAACGACGACGACGGATTCATTCGGCAACTACACCTTCGGCAACCTCGGCGTCGGTACGTTCACGGTGCGCTATCAGAATCCTCCGGGTTTCTCGCCGGCGGCCAGTTCCCCGACGACGCGCACCGTGAATCTGACTGCCGAAACCCCACTCGTTACGGGGAACGATTTCCTGTTGGTTCGTGAAACCGCACCCGTTCGCGTCCAACTTTCGAGCATCGCGCCGATCCGAAATGCCCCGCTCGAATCGGTCGCGATCTCGCTCAGCGAACCACTGTCAGGGTTCGGCATCGCGAACGTCGCACTGACGCTCAACGGCGTGCCGGTTACTCTCGCGGGGACGACATTGCTCGGCTCGGGAACGCAGTACACGTTGATCGGCCTAAAAGAACTCACGCGCGCCGATGGTCTGTATGCGTTGACGATTAACGCCCCCGCGCCGACGGGGATGCCGGGGCGTCAACCGGGCGTCGTCACCGCGACGTGGACGATGGACGGCATCCCGCCGACGTTGGATTCGATCGCGACCACGAACCCGACGACGGGGAACGTCACTGGCGGGAACTTGACGTTCACGAAACCCGTCACGGGCGTCACGCTCGCCGATTTCGTCTTGGTGCGAAACGGTATCATCGTGCCGATCGACAGTGCGATCCTCAGCGGTTCGGGTGCCACTTACAACATCGCACTGCCGCAGGAACTCGTCGCGGCAGCGGGCGATTACGTGCTGCGATTGGTGGCGATTGGCTCGGGCATCCGCGACAGCGCGGGGAACGATCTGGCCGCCAACTCGGAGTTGACCTGGACGGTGATCGCCCCACCGGTCGTTGCGAAATTGGTCGCCCGCACCGCCATCGCCACGGGGGAAGGTGGGCTGGGTCGGCTCAACATCTACGACACGGCGAACGGTCGGTTCCTCATTAATCTCGTGCCGTTCGATGCCGGTTTCACGGGCGGTATCCGCGTTGCCACCGGCGATGTCAACGGCGACGGCGTCGAAGATATTATCGTCGCAGCGGGGCCAGGCGGCGGGCCGCGCGTTCGCATTTACGATGGGGCGAAATTTACCACCATCGCCGACTTCATGGCGTTCGAGTCCGAATTCACCGGCGGTTTGTTCGTCTCGGCGGGCGACTTCAACGGGGATCGCAAGGCGGACATCGTCGTGTCGCCCGATAACGGCGGCGGCCCGCGCGTGACGATTTTCGATGCCGTCACGCTGACGCCGATCGCGAACTTCTTCGGCATCGACGACCCGGCGTTTCGCGGCGGTGCCCGCACCACCGTCGGCGACATCAACCGCGACGGCACGCCCGATCTGATCGTGGCCGCCGGTACCGGTGGCGGCCCCCGGCTCGCCGGTTACGATGGCAAGTCGATACTCAGCGGGTTGCCGACGAAGCTCTTCCAAGACTTCTTCGCATTCGAGCCGGGCCTGCGCGACGGCGTGTTCGTTTCGACCGGCGACTTCAACGCCGATGGCTTCGCCGACATCGTCATCGGTGCCGGTACCGGTGGCGGCCCCCGCTTGCTCATCCTCGATGGCAACGCGCTCGCAACGGCGGGCCTTTTGCAAGTCGACCACGATTTCTTTGCCGGCGATCCCACCAGCCGCGCCGGCGTTCGCATCGCAGTCAAAGACATCGACGGCGATGGCCGCCCCGACATCTACGCCGCCAACGGCGTCGGCGGCTCCAGCGCCATCCGCATCTACTACAACCGCGACCTCGGTACCAACCCGCCCCCACTAGGCGACACCCTCGACGACTTCCCTGGCTTCACCGGCGGCATCTTTGTGGGGTAGAATCAGCCGCGACCCATAATTAGCCGCGACGCGGAGTCTTCGTAGCGGAGCGCGTGGACTGCACGCATGATCGGTGATGGGTGACGTCCACGCGCTCCGCTTCGCAAAGCCTGCGCGTCGCGGCTAATCCTGCGTTCGTAAATTCCCGTACATCAGTGGCCAGCTATCACCTTGGGTTGTGCGGTGCGTTAAATCGCGTAGTCGATTGGCTCCGATGGCACGTTGAATAGCTTTGCGGATTTCGGCGACATGTAGACCATCTGGCCGACGCGGATGTCGAGTTGCTTGTGTCGGTGTCGCTTCGCTCGTATCATTTGCATTACTCTATTCGTCGTATCCGACACGGATCACCGATGGTTAAGGTCGAAGCCCGATTGGTTGCGGCGGCCGTAGGTGCCCCACCAATCTGGGTTCAAACGCTGGAACGGGATGCCAAAGCCACTCTAGCCCGCGTTGCGGGTATCGACGACGGCGAAGGCGGTCTCACAACCTGGGGCCTCGCCGTGCCGGGCGTTCCGGAGTTGGAATCGCGCAACCTCAGTTCGCGCGGTTGGCACGCGTCGTTCCATTGGGATGGCACGCACCTCACCGTCGCGCGGCGAATGATCCCGCCGACAACGAACGGTTTGCTCACCGCCGATGGCAAAGCCGCACCCGATGAAATCTGCTTAAAACCGGGCGAAGCGTTCCGAATCGCACGCTTTCACTTTACGGTCGTGGCCGCGCACCCGTTGTCGAACGAGTGGGATGCGTCGATCCCACCCGAACTTACCGCACCGTTGAAACCGCGTGGTCGCGACGGGAATCGGGCAACGGAAGTCGTGCGTTCCGAAGAAGAGGTCTTGAAAACGCCGCTCGTCGATTCGGACCGAGTGATTGCGGGATTGCTCGATATCGTCGACCGTTTCGACCCCGCCACCTCGTCGGAAAAGCTCGACGATCTGTTCCGGCAAGCGGTGCGTCGGGCGGTGCCGTGCGATGGCGCTGCGGCCGATGTCGTCGATGTTCCGCCACTCGGCACCGGCGATCCGAAGCCGCGCGGCAAAGACATTATCCCGCGATTTAGCCGCACCTTCGTCCGCGATGCGATTGCGAAAGTCGGCCCCACCGGTGGCGTTTTAGCGGGCGTGTGGCGGAACGATAATGCGTCGATCGTAAAGCCGCCCGGCCTCAGCACGACGGGGATGATGTCGACCGTTTCCATGCCCGGTTGGGCAGTCTGTGCCCCTGTGCCGTCGCGCAATCCCGGCGAAGATGCCATCGTTCTATACGTCTCCGCCCCGCTCATCGACCCATCGCGCGCCATCGACCCCGCCACCGATCCCGGCATCGCCCAGGCCCAAAAAGTCGTGCTGCTGTTCGCGAAGTTGTACGCCGCACTGAACCGGGTCACTCGCGACGATGCGCGTTACCGCGAGATGCGGCGGTTCCTGCCAGGGCCGGTTCGCGGCCTGATGAATCGCCCCGATTACGCGCAGAAACTCGCGCCGCGCAAGCTCGATGTCACCGTGATTTTTTGCGACTTGCGCGGCTCGTGTGGCGTCGCCGACGAAGGCAAGAACGACCTGAAATCGCAGTGGGATAACGTCTTTAAAGAAGCGCTCGAGCAGATGAGCCAGGCCATCGTCGATAACGATGGCGTGATCGGCGGATTCATCGGCGATGCGGTGATGGGCTTCTGGGGCTGGCCGGACGAATTGGCCCCCGCAAGCCAAGTTCGGCAAGCCGCACGAGCCGCACTCGCGATTCGGCGCAACTTCGACCGACTCCGCAAGAAGCCGAATTCGCTTCTCGCAAAGCTGCGAATCGGTATCGGCCTCACGCACGGCCCCGCGCTCGTCGGCAAGCTCGGCAACTACGATATGGACAAAATCGACGTCTTCGGCCCAACCGTGAACCGTGCCGCACGCCTTGAAGGCCTCACGAAACGGTTCGGCGTCGAAGTCCTCGTCGATGAATTTGTGGCGAAGGAACTCGGCGATGGTCGCGCCGCCGGTGGCCGTCTGCGTCGCGTCGCCCGCATCGCACCGGCCGGCATGGACGTGCCGTTCGACATTCACGAACTGCTGCCGCCCGAAACCGACGGAAACCCCGGCGCGATGGCGTGGATGTGCAACCAGTTCGCGCAGGCTTTAGGTGAATTCGAGGCCGGTTGGTGGGAGAACGCCCGGCTGCAACTCGAACCGCTGCTCGCGCAAGACGACGGCCCGAGCCGGTTTCTGACGACGCGGATCGGCAACCTCTCGACCCCGCCTGATGACGCGAAACCCGACGCCGCCGGGTACTCGTTCGTCAAAGACGCAAGCGGCGTCTGGTATATTCGCTCGAACGAAAAGTAACATCACTTTTGACGGTCGAAATCGACGTAAGTCACAATTGCGGAGGCTCAAAAACCGTTTTTTGGGGTGTTTTTCGGTCTCAAAATGCCACTTTTCGATCGCAAATCGTCGATCGGTTTCGGGCGATTTTGCCCGATCCTGAATTCCTGTCACGTGTTACGCCGATGTCCGTCGGTTCGACGCGCGCCGTAAGTGGCGACACAAAATCGACCGAGTGCGACACAAAATCGACCGAGTACGACAATCTCACGACACTTGGAGACATTCTCACGACACTTGGAGACACTTTCACGACACTTCCAGACACTGTGCAAAAGTCGACTTACGTCGCATCGTCTCCGATTTTTTGACTGCGCGAA
>JAYVQG010000313.1:0-4705 GCA_043757025.1 Limnoglobus sp. | reverse complement strand
CTCAACCTGTACCAGATGAGCTTTCGAGACTCCCGTGGGAAATGACTCCAAAAGACGCGAATTTCGCTGGAAACAGGCGCACCAGCGAGATCACACCCATGCACCTGGTCAAGCTGGTACTCCCGATGAACTGACAATTACCGCCAAAAATGTAAATGGGTTCGTAGAGATTTATGTTACCAATCCGTCGGCACCCAATCCCTATTATGATGGCTTGTATTACCGTGCACCTGCTTCAAACATCAAGTCTATCACAATTCGGGGTTCCGACGACAAAGAAACTTTTCGCGTACAAGGCCCATTAGGACTTGCGGCTGGCAGCAAAGAAGTCACATTGATCGGTCGAGGTGGAGACGACACGTTTATCGTTTCTGGCCTCGAAGGAGCTGTTCTCGGTGGGGATATTGGTACCGTCTGGATCGATGGCGGAACGGGCAAAGACGAAGTCACTATCGACGAAAGCGCGGCCACCGGCGATGGGCACCACTACACGGTTGGTAATGGTGTGGGTTGGGACATGCTTTTAAATCGCGCCACCAACAATGGCGGCGCGATGCAGAACCAGTCAGGAGTTCATTCCAAAAATCTCGAGAAATACACGCTGAATACGGGGTTGGGTGCCGATGTGATTCGTGTGGAGAAGGGGCCGGCGACTTTGAATGGCGGCGGGATGTTTATCAATGCGAACGATGGTTTGGACGAAGTGTATGTCGGTGCGGGCGCGGGCGGGTTCGAACCGATCCAGACGAGCGTGCATATCAATGGTGAGGCGAACAATGCGAAGCTGACGTACTTGGACGACACGGGAACGGGGCCGAGAAGCTACGTTCTCGGCCTCAGCGACAACCCGGGTTTTGACATGCAGCTCGGCGTCGTCAATGGCCTCACGACCGTATATTCAAAGTCGATTACCGAGTACACCATCAAGGCCACAGATGCGTCCGACACGGTGCAGATCGACGCGACGGCGGCGACCGCCACGAAAACGAGCATCTTCGGCAACGGCGGCAGCGACACCGTCAACATCGGTACGAGCCAAAAAGGACTCGACAGCGTCATCACCAACGTGTTTGTAACCGGCGGTGCTGGCATCGACCTGTTGATCGTCGATGATATTAATGGTGCCCAAGGCAAGAGTTATTCGGTGACCAAATCGAAGATCGTGAAGACCAACGGGCCTACGGTGGAAAACCTCGATCCGATGCACCGCAAACTCAAGTCGCGCGACCCGAAAAACCCCGCCACGATCATCGATGTGTTCGTGAAGGGGAACAGTGCCGGTGGCGAATCGGATCTCGACATCATCGGCGGCGTAGCCGCGAATCGCGTTGCGATTAGCGACGATGCGGACAAACTCGATGGCATCCTCGGCAACGTCACGTTTACGGGCGGCGGTGGCAACCAGGACCGGATTGTCTTCGCCGATTCGGGGAACGAAGAACACGAAAATTACACGTTGACGAGCGGGCAACTGAGCGTCGCACGACTGGGGAATGCACAATATCGCTTCACGAATACCGAGCTATTCGAGATTTCTGCTGGCTCGAAGAAGGACACCGTGACGCTCGATGGCGTGTCGCAATCGTTGTCGCTCAAGATCGACGGCGGCGACAACAGCCCCGGCGCGCTGGATGTCGTGTCGTTGGTTGCGGGGGCAACGAACGATCCCGAATTGGTCGCCGTGGAGCAACTCGATGTTCTGGGCGGTACGCTGACGCTTTCCGGTCGCGATTTGGCAATCGACAACTACAACCAAAGTGGCGGCACGCTCGAAGGCAAGGCGATTCTGACGGTCAACAAGGCCGCGACGTGGACTTCGGGCACGATGACCGGCGATGGGAAAACGGTCATCGCACTCGGAGCCACACTCGATATCAACGGCACCAACCCGAAGACTCTGACGACGCGAACGCTCGAGAACTCTGGAAAGATTCACTGGACCGAATCCGACATCGAAGGGTATTCCGGCATCATTAGAAACTTGTCGGGTGGCGAGTTCAATGCCGTCGGTACGTTTCACGGTACCTTCGTCGATTTCGGTCAATTCGTTGCGAAAACGAAAGGAGCAGTAGGTGATTTCACGATCGACGGAGCCTACATTCAGAGCGGCACCGCGACCCTTTTCGTCGATCTTTTGACCCCTGGCAGTTCGGATTTGCTCACGATCTCAAACGATATTGCACTCGGCGGGATGCTGCAACTGACTGCATTACCGGGGTTCTCAGGCAGCCAATTCACGATCGTCGACAACAGGAGCGCTGGTCCCGCTGTCGGTACGTTTACAGGATTGCCGGAAGGGACCGCGTTGACGTTGAACGGATTGCAGTACACGATTTCATACATCGCGGGTGATGGCAACGACATCGTCATCACGCAAGCGGGCGACCCGCCGCCACCACCCCCACCACCGCCGGTTGTTCCTCCACCACCGCCTCCTCCGCCGCCATACGTTCCACCGCCATCGGGTGAAGGTTCCGGCAGTGGGAGTGGTTCTGGTTCGGGGAGTGGCAGTGGTTCTGGTTCGGGGAGTGGCAGTGGTTCTGGTTCCGGCAGTGGCAGTGGTTCGGGCAGTGGCAGTGGGAGTGGATCTGGATCTGGCAGTGGGAGTGGATCTGGTTCCGGCAGTGAGGGAGACTCACCGCCGCCATATGTGCCGCCGCCGCCACCGGGAGAAGGTTCCGGCAGTGGGAGCGGTTCGGGTTCGGGCAGTGGGAGCGGTTCGGGTTCGGGCAGTGGGAGCGGTTCGGGTTCGGGCAGTGGGAGCGGTTCGGGTTCGGGTAGTGGGTCTGGTTCCGGTAGTGGGTCTGGTTCCGGTAGTGGAAGCGGATCCGGTAGCGGATCCGGGTCTGGAAGTGGCATTGACGATGAAGAGGATCCACCAGGCGAAGAGCCGCCGCCATGACCTGTGTTGATTCGGCAAGTGAGGCACGACGATTCGCATCGACTTCCCACGCATCGCCAGCGATGCGTAAATGAAAAGCTGGTGAATCTCTGTCGCAGTTCGCGGCGACTTCCGTTTCTTATGTGTAGGTACGCGATTCGTGTGCCCACTCTCTACGGAAGGCCAATATCATGCGACCGATTTGGAAACTGCTACCCGCGCTCGGGCTGTGTGCCGGTCTGGGGCTGTCGAGTGCCCACGCCCAACCGCCGATGGGACGACCCGGCGGTGCCGGTGCCCCTGGTGGTCCGCCGATGGGACGACCCGGCGGTGCGCCGATGGGCGAACGCCGCGCCGACCCGAAGCCCGATGCGCAAGTCGATGCGTGGGTGAAAACCCTCACGGATAAAATGAACGACCCGCACGACTCGATCCGCGATAGTTCGCGTGCCGGGATCATCTCCGTCGGTCGCGCGGCATTGCCATCGTTGAAGAAACTCGCCGAGGGCGACGACGGTGCCAAGGCGACTGCCGCCCGCCGACTGATCGACGCGATCGAACACCGACCGATGCCCGGCATGGGTGGCGGAATGCCCGGCATGGGTGGTGGAATGCCTCCATTCGGCGGACGCGGCGGCTTCGGTGGCGGTGGTGCTGGGCCACGCGGTGAAGGACGTGGGCGGGATGCAACCCCGGATCGCCCCGTACCGAATGCGGGTGCTGCACCCGAGCGTCGCCCCGATGCAGGTGGTCCCGGTCGCGTCAGCCCGATTGCCGAATCGCTCAAAGACCTCAAGCTGAACGACAAGCAACAGAAGCAAGCGAACGAACTTCGCGAGAACTTCGAGAAGACCATGCAAGAGACGATGGCACAAGTTCGCGAAGGGAAAATCGAACAGTCCGACGTTCGCGAAAAGATGCAGAAACTGCGCGGGACTATGTTGAAAGAAATGAAGGGCGTGCTGACCGCCGAGCAGTTCGAGAAATTTGAAGAAGCGCTGAAAAAGAACCGCCCTATGGGTAGCCCCGGTGGCGCGCCCGGCGAACGGCCACGCCCCGAGTAATCGACACGCTCGCGATACAAACTAACTCGTGACGGCTCCTTCGGAGGCGCTGCTGACGAGCCTTGCGAACTTGGCGAGGACGCCGCGTTGGACGCGGAGTGCGGGCTTCGTCCAGTTCGCTTTTCGCTTCGCGATCTCGGCTTCGGGCACGTTCAACGAGAGTAACTTCTCGTCCGCGTCGATCGTGATCGAATCGCCATCGCGTACGAACGCGATCAGCCCGCCGGTCCAGGCTTCCGGGGCGACGTGGCCGACGACCAGACCGTGCGTTCCCCCGGAAAATCGGCCGTCGGTAATCAGACCTACCGATTCGCCGAGGCCTTGCCCCATCAAAGCGCCTGTGAGCGAGAGCATCTCGCGCATCCCCGGGCCACCGACTGGGCCTTCACCGCGGATGACCAAGACATCGCCAGCCACGATGGTTTTCGCTTGGATGGCAGCAAAGCAGGCTTCTTCGCCATCGAAGACTTTGGCAGGCCCGGTCATCGTCGTCGATTTCAGTCCGGCAATTTTCGCAACCGCCCCTTCGGTGGCCAGATTGCCATGCAGGATGACGATGTGACCGCTGGCGTGCATCGGCTTGTCCAACGGCAGCATCACTTTCTGCGGCTTCGAATAGATGCTCGGCACGTCCTTTAGGTTTTCCGCCAGCGTCTTCCCGGTGACGGTCATGCAGTCGCCGTGCAACATGCCGGCATCCAGGAGGGCCTTCAATGCCTGGGAGGTGCCGCCCGCCTTGTGCAGGTCGAACATCACGTAC
>JAYVQG010000312.1:0-4760 GCA_043757025.1 Limnoglobus sp. | reverse complement strand
GTTCCCACGGCACGCTTACGCCGTGCCGCTCGCCGGGTTTTCGAGAATGAACATCGTCGAGGTGAGTACCGGGGTTTGAATTGCGCAACTTCAAAACTTGCCCTGCGGGCTGATACGAAAAGGCATCATTCCGGGAAGTCGCTCTCGACTTTGCACTCCGGCAGCGCGGCCCGGAACTTCTTCACCCCCGCGGCGGTGACCTTCGAGCCTTTGAGGTAGATGAATTTCAGCGTTTTGATCTGCGACAGCGACTCCAGCCCCACATCCGTGAGCGAGAGGAGATTACACCTGAGATTTTCGAACTTGGGTAACCCGACGAGGTGCTTCACGTCGGTATCGGTCACTTCGATCGTCGTACTAATGATGGCAATGGTCTTGATCTTGCCGAGGCTTTCAAAGCAAGCGCCGGTCATAGGAGAACTCAATTCGATGAGCTGAAGCGCCTCGCACTTCTCGAGGTGCTTCATCCCGGCAATCGTGACGTTGACGCAATTCTGCATTTGCAACGTACTCAACTGCTTCACCTCGCTGATGTGCTTCAGCCCCGCGTCGCCGATCGGCGTGCCGATGATTTGCAGGCTATTGAGATTTGGCATGGCCTTGAGGTGGACCATCTCGGCATCGACCAAGCGACATTGACTAATCACGAGCCCACCAATCGAGGACGCCTTCAGATGTGCGATGCCACTCCCTGTGATTCGTTTCGATTGCAGCAAGAGGCCGTTCAGCGAGGTGAATTTTGCTGCGGATGCGAAGGCCGCATCGGTCAATTCGTCGCCAGAAATGTAAAGAGTTCGCAACTTGACGGCGAATGGGAACCCGGCCAACTTGGCCAGCCCCGCATCCGTAACGGTGTTTGGAGCGAACATATCGAGCGTATCCAGCGAATCGAGTTCGCGAAACTGATCGAGGTCGGCATCGGTGATTCCGTCAGGCGCTTCGACGCGTAACACGATGTCTCTGAGCTGGAATGGCTCTTTCGGCAGGTCTTTGACTTCCTTGGTGGTAACTTCTTTTCCGGGATTGAGAACGACGACATACCCGCCCTTGCCGATCACGAACTCCGCTGCCTTGCGGTCGGGGTCGGCGGCAGCGTTCGGGTCCGGCGGCAGGCCGAGCCGCAGGACGTAGACACAGCCCATCTGCTCGACGAGGAAATGCCGGCCGTCGGGTGCGAAGCTCGCCGAACCGAAGTTGGTCGCCGGAAGCTCGAACCCGCCGAGTGGCTTCATCGTCGTGGAGTTCAACCACCTCCATCGGCGGGTACTGAGGTCCAACGCGACGATCGTTCGGCCGTCCGGCGAGAGCCAGTAGCGATCAATTTCGGCGTCGGACCAGGGTTCTCCGGGCAGTTCGGCCTTTGTCAGGTCGAACCGCCAAATTCTGTGCTTGTAATTCGCCAGCAGGTAGCGTCCGTCGGGTGTGAAGGTCAGGTTCTCCAAGCTGCCGTCGTGTTCGGGCGGTTCGATTCGGCGCTCCGCCGGCCGTTCGCCCGCGATCGTCAGGCGAATGGTGTTGTTCACACGATCGGCGAGCAATCGACCGGCAGGGTGGACGACCAAGGCGACTTGGGGAAATTGATCCGCCGTTTCATTCAAAACAAGTTTCGGCTCCGGCTTGTTCTGGACGGTATCCCAGTCCAAGATCGCGCCCGTATTTTGTCTTGTAAAGATGGTCTTGCCGTCAAGTGTCCAAGCAAACGAGATGCTTTGGCCGGCCGGGGGGCCGCTCCCGAGTGGGTGGAGTAAGCTTGAGGTTAGGGTTGCGCCCTCCGCGTTCACCGTGAGAATTCGCACGATTGCGTCTGGGCCGATGCCGGCGATGCGGCGGCCATCAGCCGACGGCAAACTCCCGTACATCAAACCCCGGCTGAGTTCCTTGGCGAGTTCGGGCGCGATTGGCCGTGGCTGGAAGGCACCGTCTCGCACCGTCCACGGGCGGATATCGCCTGTCGTTGTAAAGATCAGATTGCCGAGGGCGACTGGTCGTAGGTCACCGTTGGCGGTGTGTTGCCCCCCATTCACCAGCACCTTGCCGTCGCCGTCGAGGACGCCGAAGTGCATCCCGGACGGTTCGAGTCGCACGATCCGCGACAGGTCCGTCGTCGTAGCGACGAATCCTTCGCCTTTCACGGTCTTGACCCGGGCGAGTTTGCCGTCGGCGAACGACCAGACGATCAGGCCCTCGTGGCAGAGTGTCCGCATGGCCTGCCCGTCTGCGGAGAGTCCGAGGACGCGAACGCCCGGCTGCTTCTCCGAAGCGAGCCGTTTTGCCGGGCCGCTCACGTCCCAAAGTTCTAGCCGGTTTTCATTAACGTCTTGCCCATAAACGCCCACGAGGATGGTCTTGCCGTCGTGCGCGAGCGCCGCCGAATGAGAGGAGTGCTTGTTAATCTCGATGGGTACTCGCGCGAGTTCTTTCGATTCCTTGCCGGAAATGTCCCAGACGACAACGTCGGCCCGATCCACCGGTTCCGGGTGCATGCCGATGGCCGCGAGGCGTGTTCCATCCCGCGACGCCGAAATCTGGCGGACATTGTCGAGACCCTTACTCGC
Source organism: Limnoglobus sp. (assembly GCA_043757025.1). Lineage (GTDB taxonomy): Bacteria > Planctomycetota > Planctomycetia > Gemmatales > Gemmataceae > Limnoglobus. Next base: position 2,205 of record JAYVQG010000312.1, on the reverse strand, counting down.
CGGATGGACAACCATCTTCGGCACGTCGGCCGGCCCGGTCAGGTCCCAGAGATAGACGCCGCCGAAACCCGTGCTGGTGGCGAGTGTTTTCCCGTCCGGCAGATACGCGACCCCGTGAACACCGTTCTCGCTCGTGGGAGCGGCGTTCCGAAGAGGTTTCGGTTCCGCACCCGACAGATCGTAAATTCGTACATCGCCGCCTCGGCTGATGGCTGCCGTTTTTCCATCCGGCGCGAGGGCTGGACGCCACACCTGTGCTGTATCTTGCAAGACGGGTCGCAGGGTTTTCGCGTCGAGGACGGCGCTGCCGCGCTCGCCGGTCGCGACAATCCAACGACCGTCCGGGCTGATGACCGTGGCCGTGCGATGCTCGACCGCGCCACCGAAGTACCCGCGGCTGCTCCCCACCACGGCGACGAGTTCCTTCGGCTGCCACGGGTAGCGTTCCTCGGCGGGAATCTTCGCGGCGTCGAGGTCGTCGAACGCGCTACGCGGTACGCGGGGCGGGTACGGCTTCAGGTCGGTGGCCGCGACCATCGGGCCGGTCACCTTCCCAACGCCTTTCGGCTTCGGCGCATCTTTCTTCGCCACCTCCGCCTTTTTGCCGCCGACGCTGGCGACGCTTTTGCCGTCCTTCTGCACTTCGACGGTCGCGCCGTCGGGGACTTCGACCTTCGTCTTCGTGCCGTCTTTGTTTGTGATGACGATGACGATCCCGCCGAGAATCAGCGCGAAGAACGCGAACAGTCCGCTGCCGATTAAGAGCTTATTCGAGGGCGGTTTGCGCGGCGTTTCGGGGTCGGACATGCTCGTGCGAACGACGGTATCGTCGGCATCGGTGATGTCGCCCCAGACCTGTGCGGGCACCGGCGCGGCGGCGGGGGCCATCATCGAGACGACGGGGATGTTCGACGACGATGCGAGCGTTTTGGCCGCGTCCTGGAGCGATTTCTCGATTGCGGCCAACTCGGCGAGTGCCGCCTTCGCGTTCGCGGGTCGCCCAGCCGGATCTTTCGCGAGCAAGCGGTCGAGGTAGTCCGAATAGGCTTGCGGCACCTCGGGGCGAAGCGCGATTACCGGCGGTTGCACGTCGAACGACACCGCACCCATCGTCGCCATCATGTTGCTGCGGACGAACGGATTGATGCCCAGAAACAACTGGTACATCACCGTGCCGACGCTGAACAGGTCCGCTCGCAGATCGACCGGCTTGCCCGCCGCCTGCTCCGGGGCCATGTACGCGGGGGTGCCGACGACCGCACCGTCGGCAGTCATCTGGTCGTTGCCATCCATGCCGCGGGTCAGGCCGAAATCGAGCACCTTGATTCGCGCTGTGCCCTTCTCGATCCATAAGTTCGCGGGCTTGATGTCGCGATGGATCAAGCCCTTGTCGTGTGCCGTCGCCAAGCCGCGAAGCGTATCGCGAACGACCCGCAACACGTGCGGCACCGGCACCGCTTTCTTCTGCTGTTTCATCCACTCGTCGAGCGCGATGCCTTCGAGATATTCCATCGCGATAAACGGCGCGCCGTTCGCTTGGCCGACCTGATAGATCGTGATGATGTGATCGCTTTTAAGGCCCGCCGCCGCCCGGCCTTCCCGCAAGAACCGGTCCGCCGCCAGCGGTTTCGCCGCGACTTCGGGCCGCATGACCTTCAGTGCCACAAAGCGTTTCAAGGCAGGATCTTCGGCGCGAAACACGAACCCCATGCCACCCTCGCCGAGCTTCGCGAGCACGCGATAATCGCCGAGACGCCCGATCTCGCCCGACGCCTGCGGCTGCGACAAGAACGGATACCCCGGCACCGACGGCCCGGTAAACGTGCCAAAGTTGGGGCTGGTCGAGTTGACATCGTCCGACGACGTCCCTTCCGGCAACTGCTGCACCTGCGTACGAGCGTGCAAATCGGCGGCAGGCGTGTCTTGCTCGTGGCTACTCATGGTCGGCCCCAAATCGAAAAACGATAATTCTTACCGATAGGGTACACCAGACGAGAGCCGAATGCGAGAAGAAACGGCCAATTTGTTGATGCGAAATATCGCCCCCACACGAACGCCATAAGTCAAAAAATCGGAGACGATCCGACGTAAGTCGACTTTTGCAGGGTGTCTCGAAGTGTCGTGAAAGTGTCTCCAAGTGTCGTGAGAATGTCGCGAAGTGTCGTGAGAATGTCGTGGTCGGTCGATTTTGTGTCGTGGTCGGTC
>JAYVQG010000311.1:0-4808 GCA_043757025.1 Limnoglobus sp. | reverse complement strand
AAAGACGATCGAAAAGCCGCGATTTTGGGTCGCAAAAACCGAAAAAACACCCGAAAAAACGGTTTTGGAGCCTCCGCAATTGCGACTTACGTCGATTCGGACACTCGCGAAAACCGCCGTTGTGCCGTTCGGTGCGGGCGCTGAAGAGGCTCGTCACGGTCGAAAACATGCGTGGACTGATCGCGAAATCGGGCGGCGAAGTGGTGAACATCGACTAATTCGGGGTGCCCACGGGCGTTCGTCCGTGGGCTTTCGGAATTGCCCCTTTCCACGGTGTGGGCTGCGCTCTATCATTTTGTTTTCCCGCATCGTCGCGATACGTTTTGTGGGAGTCGCACTTGTCGGGCAGGCGAACGCTCATACACTTGGCAATAGTGTAATGTGTAATGCTTGCAACCGTGATGCTGGAGTGCGACGCGGCGGAGGATTCAGAGAAAGAGGACTGGGACGATGTCGATCACGAAGGACCGCAAGACGGAACTGATAACGCAATTCCGACGGGTAGACGGTGATACCGGCTCCCCCGAAGTGCAAATCGCAATCTTGACGGCTCGAATCACCGAGCTGACCGAGCACATGCGCGAGCACAAGAAGGACTTTGCCAGCCGTCGCGGGCTACTGAAAATGGTCAGTCAGCGTACGTGCATGTTGAATTATCTCCGGGAAACCGACCGAGAGCGGTACCTGACGGTGATCGGCAGACTCGGGTTGCGCAAGTAACGTCGAGACGTATCCTTCAAGAAAATCGAGATCGGCCGTGCAGGTAACAAAGGGTTGCCTCCGCGGCTTGCATCGTTTGCATTTCGGAATCCCCCCTCTCTTTCTCCAGATCGTACATTTCGCGCATTAAAATCATCGCCGCCGGCGAACGCGAAATGATTCGGACCGCAATCGGTCCCCCGCAGGATTTCTCGCTCCAAAACACCGAACGAAAGGGTTATGTACTGTGCCCGTCACTCGCGTCGAACGCCAAATCGGCCACCAAACGCTCATCCTCGAAACTGGCAAGCTCGCCAAACAAGCTCATGGGGCGGTGACCGTCCAATACGGTGAAACGCTCGTTCTCGTCGCCGCCACGTCCGGCTCGCCGATTCCCGGACGGGACTTCTTCCCGCTGACCGTGGATTATCGCGAAAAGGTCTACGCCGCCGGGAAGTTCCCCGGGGGCTTCATCAAACGCGAAACGCGACCGACCACCAAGGAAACGCTCACCTCGCGACTCATCGACCGCCCGATCCGCCCGATGTTCCCCGTCGATTATTTCAACGAAGTCCAGGTGATGGCGAACGTGTATGCGTTCGACAAGGAAAACGACCCGGACATCCTCGCGCTCATCGGTGCCAGCGCCGCGCTGCACATCTCGCCGATCCCGCTGCAAACGCCGATCGCCGGTGTCCGCGTCGGTCGCGTCAACGGCCAGCTGATCGCGATGCCGACCTGCTCGCAAATGGAAGACAGCGACCTCGATCTGATCGTCGGCGGTACCCGCGAAGCGATCGCCATGATCGAAGGGTTCGCCCGCGAAATGCCCGAGAACGAAATGGCCGATGCCATCGTGTTCGCGCACACGCACATCGTCGAAATGATCGACCTGATCGAAGAACTCCGCGAAAAGACCGGCCAGGGCAAAAAGGCACTCGCCGCACCGCCAGCGGTCAATCCGCTCGTCGCCGAGATGTACAAAACCTACGGTAACGAGTTCCGCACGCGGTACCTCACCGAAGGCAAACTCAACCGCTACGCCGCGTTGAACGAACTCAAGGATACGATCAAGAAGGCGTACCTCCCTGAAGGCGTCAAGGAACCGAAGCACACCGAAGCCCAGGTTTCCGGCGCGTTCTCGGCGCTCAAGGAAAAGATCTTCCGCGATATCACACTCACCGGCACCCGCATCGATGGCCGTACCGCGAAGCAGATTCGCGGGCTGTCGTCCGAAGTCGGTTTGCTGCCCCGCGTTCACGGCTCCGCACTGTTCCAGCGCGGCGAAACGCAGGCGCTCCTCGTGCTGACGCTCGGCACGATGCAAGACGAACAGAAGGTCGATGGCCTGATTCCCGAGTATTCAAAGAAGTTCATGCTCGACTACAACTTCCCGCCGTTCAGCGTCGGGGAGTGCAAGCCGATCCGCGGGCCGGGTCGCCGCGAAATCGGTCACGGGATGCTCGCCGAACGCTCGCTGAAAGCGGTGCTGCCGCCACCCGCGAAGTTCCCGTACACGATTCGCCTCGTGTCGGAAATTCTCGAATCGAACGGCTCGTCGAGCATGGCCACCGTTTGCGGTGGAACGCTCGCGCTCATGGACGCTGGCGTGCCGATCAAGCAGCCCGTCGCGGGCATTTCCGTTGGCCTCGTGATGGAAAAAGACAAGCACGTCCTCATCACCGACATTCAGGGCGATGAAGACCATTACGGCGATATGGACTTCAAGGTGGCCGGTACGCAGAACGGTATCACCGGCATTCAGCTCGATATCAAGCTCGATGGCATCTCCGAAGCGATCATCCGCGAAGCGCTCGATCAGGCCCGCGATGCCCGCCGCGAGATTCTGAAGTCGATCCTCACCACGCTCCGCGCACCCCGCCGCGAGATCAATCGCAACGCACCGCGCCTGCTGCAAGTGAAGATCAACCCGGAGAAGATCGGCTTGCTGATCGGGCCGGGCGGCAAGATGATTCGCGCGATTCAGGAAGAAACCGGCGCGAAGCTGGACATCGAAGAAGACGGTACCGTGTCGATCGCGCACAGCGAATCCGCCGGGGCCGAAGCCGCCAAGGCGAAGGTCGAGGCACTCTGTGCCGAAGTGAAAGTCGGAGCGATCTACGAAGGCAAAGTGTCGAGCATCAAGGACTTCGGTGCGTTCGTGGAAATCTCGCCCGGCCGCGATGGCTTGTGCCACATTTCCGAACTCGACAACGGCTACGTCGGCCGCGTCGATGATGTCGTTCGCGTCGGCGACAAGATCACCGTCAAGGTGATCGGCATCGACGATCAGGACCGCATCAAGCTGTCCCGCAAGGCACTATTGCCACCGAAGGAAGGCGGCGACGAAGCCCCAGCCGGTGGTGGCGACAACAACGGTGGCGAACAACGCCCACCGCGCCGCGATGACCGTGGCGGTGGTGGTGGTGGCGACCGCGGCGGACGCCCACCCCGACGCGACGACCGTCGATAAACAGCAAAAGCCCACGGATAATCGTCCGTGGGCTTTTTTCATTCCACAGGGTTTTCCCATGCGTACGCTCGTTCTGTTCCTGTTGCTCGCGACTTCGGCATCCGCGCAAGACATGCCGTTGCGGGACTTTATTCCCGATGGCGACGGCTGGAAATTGGTGCCCGACGCGGGTGCGATGCCCGCCAAGGTGGCATTCGAGAAGCTCGGCGACAAGACGCCCATCGCCGCAGTGAAGAGCCGCGATGGCACGACGTTGTTCGTGGGCTTGGCCGATCAGAAATTCGTTTGGGCGTACCGAATCAACGTGGAAAACAAGCCCGAATTGGGGGCGGCGTACTGTGCCCTCCGCGTGCCGAAATCGACCGGTTACACGGCCGTAACGAGCCTGGCCATTGACGCCAGCCACCGCATTTACGCCGCCACACCGCTCGGCGTGCAGGTCTTCGACCCGACCGGGCGGCTGTGTGGCGTACTCCATTCCCCTGCGCCGGGAACGCTCGAAAACCTGAGCTGGGAAGGCGATAAACTCACCGTTTGGATCGGCGAGAAGAAGTACGTTCGCACGGTGTGGAAATAACGGCACGCCAGAATCGACGTAAGTCAAAATTCCGGACGCTCCAAAACCGTTTTTTGGGGTGTTTTTTCGGTTTTCGAGGCCCAAAATCGCCACTTTTCGATCGTCTTTCGCTGTTCCGTATTCTGCATCTCGAACTCTTGTCGAGGGTTGTGTCGAAAGGGGTCGATTCGAGAATCGGCGCAAGTCGCGACATAAAATCGACCGACCACGACACAAAATCGACCGAGTGCGACATTCTCACGACACTTGGAGACACTTTCACGACACTTCACGACACTTCACGACACCGTGCAAAAGTCGACTTACGTCGGATCGCCTCCGATTTTTTGACTTCGGTAATTCGCGTGGATTAGGCCAACCCAAAGCCCACGGAACGTCCGTGGGAACTTCCTCCGTCGAAATCCTCAAGCGCGGATCGACACGGATTCTCCGCGCCGCCTGCCGCGTTCGCCATTACTCAATGATGCCCCAAGCCTTAAAACCCGAGTCGATCCGTCATTTGGAAAAAATTCGACGATGACACGAAAAAGATCTTGTAAGCGGCTTCGGTGCCGTTTACACTCCTGATACACTGGCAATTCCGTTGCCGTCTGCCGCGACGGAGTGGAAGTGGCAATACGTATTCTCGTCGTCGGCGTTCTCGGTCGATCCGCGGAGCGGGGCGAAGCGGCGGCACCACGCGCACGAGGGGTCGCTCGGTCGGGAGATCACGAAGGCGGTGGCAGCGGCGAAGCTCGCCAAACGGGCGACGAGCCCAGCCTGCGGCATAGTTTCGCCACCCACCTGCTGGAAGCGGGGTACGACATCCCCGTACGGTGCAGGAACTGCTCGGGCACGACGACGTGAGTACCACGATGATCTACACGCACGTGCTGAACCGCGGCGGACGGGCAGTGAAAAGCCCACTCGACGTATGAGGTGAATTCAGGGCGGGCGAGAATCGGCGCGCGGTACGTTAGTGGGATAGGCCGCGCAGGATTTCGATGTGCATTCCAACACAACCGCCGATAGCATCGGCGGTTAGACCGCTCCGGACGTTCCGGAGCGGGCACCGGGATA
>JAYVQG010000310.1:0-4810 GCA_043757025.1 Limnoglobus sp. | reverse complement strand
TCCGAAATCGGGAATGATTCCAGGGATGGGTGGGTGGGTAAGTGGTGGAATCATTCCCTGCTACCCAAAATCGCCGCAATTGAAACCAGGCCCGATTTCACATCGTCGTTCAAACTGAAATCTCCGCGTCGCGGCTAATTACTGTTGCTTCGTTGCTTCGTCAGTTTCTCGCGGAGTTTTGGCAGTTCGGACTTCCAGTGCTCGTACGAGTATCTCGCGTCTTTGGGAAATGTCTCGCGGGGGATGCGGGGTAACGCCTCTTCCATCTTGGCGAGCGTGCGGGCGGCTTCGTTGAGGTCGGGCGATTTTGCGGCGAGTGCGGCGTGAAACACCAAGCTGCCGACGACGAGTTCTTCGGGTGTGCCCGTGTGTTTTGCGATCAGTTCCTTGCCCTTGGCGACGGCGGCGGCGGTGTCGCCCATTTCGACGAGCGTGTTCACCGTCCAGATTTCGCCCCAGTTACGCAGGAACGGATCGTTCGATTGCGAGAGCGGTTTCAGGTATTCGAGCGCTTCGGTGCGAATTTTGTCTGCCGTCGTGGAATCTTTCTTGGCCCGTGCGAGTAGCGCACTCACCATCCACAAACGGCCTTGGTCGGCGTACGTTCCCGTTGGGTACAGCGCGAGTTGCTTGCGGAAACGGCTCTCGGCTTCGGGGTACGCCTGATCGCGCATGAGCATCTTGCCGAGTTCGAATATCGCGCGTTCGTGCGTGACTACGTCTTGCGGGACGACAGTCGCGGCATCGGCGAGTTGGGCGTATAAGTCGCGGCCGAACTTCGCGGTCGCCTCGGCTTCCTGCTTCACTTGATCCGGACTCAGGCTCGTCGGCGCGGCGGCCAGGAGTTCGTTCCCGCGCGCCACGTGCAACGTCGCCAGCCGATAGCGTGCCGCGTTCGCGGCACTACTCGGCACGGCCATCGCCTTTTCCAATGCGGCTTTAATCGAAGCGAAATCGCTTGTGGGCAACATCTCCGCTTTCTCGACCCACGCTTGCCCGATCTGATCGGCTGTCACTGTCGGCGATTGCAAAATCTTGTCGATGAGCGCCGTTGCGCTCGCCGAATCGTCGGCACGGCGATACTGCTTGACGGCCTTCATCCAGTGTGCCATCTTGCGTTCGGCGTCGCTTTCCAGTTCGCCGAGTGCTGCGAATTCCTTCGCTGCGCCGAGGTACTTCGACTTCGCATCGGTCGACCCGACCGAGACTTTCTCAAGGCCTTCCGCCCACGTCGTTTGAATTTCGGCGCGATACTCGGCGGCCTTGGTGCTGGTGTCGATTTTGCCGTACGCGGCGGCGGCCCGGAGAGCGGAGGGGAAGTCGCCTTCGTCTTTGCTCGTTTGAATGACCTGCTCGAATACCGCTTTCAGTTCCGCGTTCGATACGGCTTCCATCGTGCCATCGGTCGGCGTGACGGCCTTTTCGAGATACTCCACGACTTCGGTTCGCAGGCCCTTCGCCATCGGGTCGCGCAACTTCAGTTCCGCAAGCCGCAATGATGCGATGGCCACCGTAGCCGGGTCTTTCGCTGCCTGTTCGAGGTACGGCATCGCCTGTGCGGTTTCGCCTTGTTTCAAAAGTGCATAACCGGTGTGGTAGCGAATCGCGCCGAGTTGTTCGGGTGGCAAACCGGGCGTCGATTGCGCGGCTTCAAACAGCTTCACCGCTTCGGGCCAGTTGTTGTCGGCGAGCGCGAGCCGGGCGAGTTGCACCTTCGCCGAGGCGAGCACTTCGACAGGGGCATCGGCACCGATGTCGTTCAACCACGTCCGCGCCTTTGCGGGTTCGTTCAGCGTCAGGTTCAGCTTCGCGAGTTCGAGTTTGCAGTGCGCGGCCATTGCGGGCGAGGCCCGGTTCGCGCCGCCGAGGTAGTTCGTCAGTTCATCGCGGGCGAGTTTCCGATTGGCTGGTGTGGCACGGGTGGCAGAGCGGGCGATCAGGCGTGGGCATTCGCTGCGGTCTTCGTCCGCTGGCGTACTCGCAACCAGCGCGAGCAACACGGCATTCGCATCGCCGTTATCGGTAGCCGCACGCGCTTTCGCCGTGCGGAACGCCAGCTTCGCGGCATCCTTTGTTCCTTCGAGTTTCCTCGCATCGCATTGCTCGAACTGCTTCAGAGCGTTCAACCATTCGGCGGTGTCTTCGGGGCTATTTTCCGCGAGTGCGAGGAAGCCACTGCCCGCGAGGAAGTGCGAGAGATTTGCCGAATCGGGGTAGCGATCCGCATCTTCGGCAACCTGCTTCGCCAGGCTTTCCACCGCGATCGGGTCGATCGGCTTGGCTTCGAGCACAGTCATCAGTGATGCCCGGTTGGCCACGTGACTATCGACGGGGTTCGTCGTCGGTTTCGGCGTGTAAAGGAACGCGGCCACGAGCGCCACGGCACCGGCGAGGAACGTCGGCAGTTGCCAGTAACGGCGAGGTTGGGGCGCAACCGCGTCGGGTAGCGGCATGATCGGAACCGGGTTCGGGGTGAGAGCCGCCGGCGTCGGTGCGGGTGCCAAGTCCGTGGCCATGATCGCTACCTGTATTGTGGGCGCATTCGGAAGATTCATTAAAGTTGAACAGATTGCCCCCACATCGGTCAAGTGCAACAGGAAATGGGAAATGGGAAATGGCCTGCAAAATCACCCTGGAGACCATCCATCGCTGGCATCTACCCCAGTACGAGGACCGCCTCCTCGCTTTCGGGGTATCTTTCACTGGCTGGCGAGAGATGAATTCGTTCGACGATGAAGCCACACTTTTGGAGAATTCGCAGCGATGCGCCATTGCTGGTGGCAACTGTGGCGATCAAAGGGCGTTGGGTCACTTCTTGGAGTAAAAGTGGCAATGCTCGGCTGGCGATCCCCCTTCCCCAAAACGCACGGTCGATCCAGTATCCGACGTGATCGCTGCCATCTTGTTGGAAACAGGAGATGTATCCGACGAACGCATCGCCGACGAGAATGGCTCTCACGGTGTTGTTCGGGTCATTCAGTGACTTCGCCCAAAGGGAATCGAACGCATCCCGAGACCGTGGAATCGTGACCGCCATTCGGTTCGATTCCACGTCGATTTGCAGTTCGTACATCAGCGGCAAGTCGCTCGCCTGCACCGCACGGAGCCGCACGCTATCGACCGTTGTCACCGCAGTGCCCCTCCATTTCTCGCCCGTTTCAATTGTGCCAGTGTAGTGGAGGAGTTGCAAATGGTAATGGCTTCTGAAGCAGGTAGCTCCACCCCTTGCGAACTCGCACGTTTGGCTCACGACTGAAATTCCCGCAGAATTTCTGGCCGAGTATGGCGAAGAGATTTTGCCGACACTGTCGGCAAAATTGGGCTGGAGCCACTTCGTTGAAATTCTCGGCATGGATGACTCACTCAAACGCGACTTCTACGCCGAGATGTGCCGCATCGAACGGTGGAGCGTGCGAACACTTCGCTCCAAGATCGGCGGAATGCTCTTCGAGCGGACGGCCCTTTCCAAGAAGCCGAAATTGCTCGTCGAACACGAACTCGCCAAACTCCGCAAGGAAGATCAACTCTCGCCGGATCTCATCTTTCGCGATCCGTACTTCCTCGACTTCCTGGGGTTGAAAGGAAAGTACTCCGAAAAGGATCTCGTAAGTGCGATCCTCCACGAGATGGAAGCGTTTATCGCGACTGGATACTTTTGCCCACCGAGTCGGGTGTCGGAAATGCAAAAGGCACTTGCAGCATTTCGCCGCAAGTGCCTGGTGGTATTGGAGTTGTGCTGAAAATCACAGTGCTTAAAACAAATTGCGGCGATAGGATTTGAACCTATGACCTCCAGGTTATGAGCCTGGCGAGCTAACCGGGCTGCTCCACGCCGCGTCTTGTAACTGAAGTATAGGGGGCGTTTGGATTTTGGGAAGGTCTCTTTCACTTCGACCTGCCTCAAACTGGCATTTCGTCTACAATTATCGACTGTAACCGCACACGAATTGCCCCTCGGAGCCATCCCTTGCCGCTACCCCAGCTACCGTTGCTTTGCATGGGTGGCATCCTCTGCCTCACCCCCCTAACGCTATACCTGTTCTGGCTTTCCGCCGTCAACCGGCGAGATCGCCCCACGGTCGTTTCGTCCCGGTGGGACTTCGTTTCGCTGTTGGCGGCGCTCGGTGGCTTCCTGTTGTGCGTGGGTCTTTTGCTCAGCTCGGTGGCGACGAAAAAAAATCCGCTTTTGAACGGCGCGAACGTTCGCGAGAACTGGGAGAACGTGCAAATCGCCAGTTTGGTGCTGCCGGTCGGGTATCTGCTATTGGTGCTTGCTTGTGCGGCACTGACGTTACAATCGCGGCGGAAATCGCTGTCGGTTTACAACATCGATCTCGCATCCGCAGAAGGAAATTTGCGAGATCTGTTCGCGCACATGGGCATCGAGGCGAAACGGTTCGGGAACGTCTGGTCCGACGGTCGGCCGTTGATCGAAGTCGTTCCCTTCCATGCGTTTAGCCATATTACGGTGAAGATTCTGGCTGCCGACGAACGCCTGAATGAGGAACTCGAACGCGAGTTGCGCTCGTCGCTCGCGACCTGTTCCTCCGGTGAAAATACGGCAGGTGCCTGGCTCTCGACGGCCGCAATGAGCGCGTTCATCAGCGTGATGTGTTGCGTGATCCTGATCATTGCCGCTTCCGTCTCGGGGCGATTGTAATCCCAGACTTCAGACAGGATCTATCGATGTGGGGCACGTTTTTTACGTGCCATTTTGGCCTGGTTTCAATTGCGGCGATTTTGGGTAGCAGGGAATGATTCCACCACTTACCCACCCACCCATCCCTGGAATCATTCCCGATTTCGGAAT
>JAYVQG010000309.1:0-4844 GCA_043757025.1 Limnoglobus sp. | reverse complement strand
ATCTTGCACTGGGTCGTTTGGAACGTGGACTGCATGAAATGCTCCAACGGTAGCGATTCGCAGTATTCGCGCGCCGCTCGCTCGTAGAACAATATGTCGGGATTCGTCGATTTCACGGCCATGTCATACTCCAGAACAGATATTGCAAATCTATCACAGACCGAAGCCAAACGGTAGAGCGATCGTTTTCTCTTGGCTCATCCCGTTGTAAAGTGAGGTTAGGCGAATCGGTGTTTGAGGATGAGAGGTCCACACATGGCACGGAGGCAAACGAGTAATCCGGGGCCGTACCTGATGCATCTCGAACTGCTACGCGATCGCATCCCGGATGCGACCCGCTTCCCGTACAATCTGCCTGCTATCCGCGGCCTGACGAAGTTGTTGTTTCACCCGAAGGTGACGTTCCTCGTCGGCGAAAACGGTTCGGGTAAATCGACGCTTCTGGAAGCCATCGCAGTGGCTTGCGGCTTGAACCCGGAGGGCGGTAGTCGAAACTTCAATTTTGCCACCCGTGCCTCGCACTCATCGCTCGACGAATGCGTACGTTTAGCGAAGACCGTGGCGACACATGGCGACAGTTATTTCCTACGTGCCGAGAGTTTTTACAATGTGGCGACAGAGATCGAACGATTGGACAATGACCTCACGATTGGGCCGAAGATCACTCCCGCTTACGGTGGTCAATCGCTCCATGAACAATCGCACGGCGAGTCGTTTTTTGCCTTGTTCCGCAACCGCTTTCGGCAACATGGCCTCTACCTGATGGACGAACCGGAGGCGGCACTGTCACCCCAGCGTCAGCAACAATTTTTGTCGCTGATGCACGGCTACGTTCGAGCGGGCGGGCAGTTCGTGATTGCCACGCATTCGCCGATCATCATGGCCTACCCCGATGCGTGCATCTACGTCTTGGATGGCGAAGCCATTCGCGAAGTCCCCTACGCCGAGACTGAGCATTACCTCGTCACCCGCCGTTTCCTGAACAACCCGCAACGGGCCATCGAAGAGTTACTAGGCGAAGACACACCAAACAAACCGTTTTGACAGGATTAACATGTTCTGAAGGATAAAAAGAATAGTTAGACTCTCGTTTTCATCCTGTAGAATCCTGACTGCGAATCGAGGACATCGCGATGGCGTTACCGAAACTCCTCATCACGCTTGGCGATGTGGCGGGGATTGGCCCGGAGGTGGTGGCGAAGGCGTGGCCGCAGTTGTTGGAATACTGTCAGCCCGTTGTCGTTGGCGACTCGCGGTTTTTGCCGCGGGGCATTCCGTGCGTCAATCCATCGACTGCCGATCTATCGGGCGTGACCCCTGGTACGGTTCATGCGGCGGCGGGGCGGGCGGCGCACGATTGGCTCGTGTATGCGATCGACGAATGCCTCGCGGGTCGCGCCGATGGCATCGTGACTTGCCCACTGCACAAAGAGGGGCTTCATGCGGCGGGGATCGCGTTCCCTGGGCACACGGAAATCCTCGCCGACCGCACGGGGGCCGCATCGCACGCGATGCTGCTGTACGACGACGATTTACCTCTCGCGGTCGCACACGTGACCTTGCACCGAAGCCTGCGGAGTACGTTCGAGCACATCCATATCGATTCTGTACTCGACAAAATCCGCTTGCTGAACGCGATCGTCCCGAAACTGACGGGCACGCCGGCGCGGGTCGGCGTGGCCGCGCTGAACCCGCACGCCAGCGATGGCGGATTGTTCGGCAACGAGGAAGCGGAGATCATCGCGCCAGCCGTGGCATTGGCGAAACGCGAAGGGATCGACGCCAACGGCCCGATCCCGTCGGATGCTATCTTCCTGCCGCACAACCGTGTGAAGTTCAACGGCATCGTTGCGATGTACCACGATCAGGGGCATATCGCGATGAAACTCCTCGGCGGGCGGCGGGCGGTGAACGTGACGGCGGGCCTGCCGATCGTGCGTACGAGTGTGGCTCACGGCACCGCGTACGACATCGTCGGCAAAAACCTCGCCGACGAATCGAGCCTCATTTCTGCCGTGCGCGTGGCCGCACGACTGACCAGTCGTTAAGGTGATACATCAGGCACTTTCGATGAAAATAACGAGACAGTCTCATGGCAAGGAAACGATTCGACGACGACGACGATGACTACGACCGACCGCGCCGTTCGCGACGGCGAGATGACGACGACGAGGATTTCGACGAACGCCCTCGCCGACGCCGTAAGCCCAAGTCGAAAATGCCTGTAGGGGCTTCGATAGCGATCGCATTTGGTATTTTGCTCGTCTGCGGCGGCGGACTTACCCTAATGATGACTTCGGTTGAGAAGGTGAAATCGGCAGGCCAATCGAGCAAATTGAGGAACAATCTCAAGCAGATCGGGCTAGGTTTGCATGCACAGCACGACACGATTGGGAATTTTGCCGTACCGTTTGCTCTGGACGATTTCAAACAGCCGAACCCCGGTCTGAGTTGGCGCGTGGGCATTCTTCCTTTCGTCGAACAGGAAGTACTGTATCGCCAATTCGATCGGTCGAAGCGTTGGGATGACCCACAGAATCAATTCAGTTCAAATCGAGTTGTGCCTGCTTACTCGACCCCAGAGGAACCGGTCGGCCCCACATTTACCCGTCTGTTCGGCTTCAACGGTCCCGGCGCACTCATGGAAGCCAATCGAAAATTCCCAATGAAACTCACGAATGTCAGCGATGGGTTATCGAATACCGCGATGGTGGCCGAGGTGACGAACGGCGCAATATGGGCTTCGCCTACGGATGTGCCGTACACTCGCAACGGCCCGCTGCCATCGTTCGGGGCAGCGGGCAACAATACCTTCCTGCTGCTGATGGCCGATGGCTCGGTTCGCAATGTGAAAAAGAATATCCCGCCCGCCATCATGCACGCGCTGATTCAAATCGACGATGGCCAGGTGATAAACTTGGACGGATTTTAGAACGGACACTCACGGCGTTCGCTTCGGTGTGGCCGCCGATGCGAATGGGGCGCTCCGTGGCTTGACCTTCGCGGTGGCCGTCAAAATCGATGGCTCGCCCTTCGCCCATTCGCTGCGAAGTGCCGATGCATCGGGCGTGCTGAGGATATCGAGAATCTCGTGCGCGCGGTGCGCGCGAAGATCGTTGGGTGAGGTCGTGCGATGGGTGGCGAGTATCTGTTCGATTCGCGTGCGGACTTCCACCGAGTCGCTGGTTTTCAGTTCGTGTTGCAGCGGTCCGGAAGCGTCGGAGCCGAGTTCGGTGAGGCGTTTCGTGGCGGCATCGCGTTCGGCAAATTGCGGCGAATCGAGCTTCGCAATCGTGACGGCGATGTCGGCGGGGAGTCGCGTCGGCGGGATCTTTTCGCGCAAATAGGGCACGGAATACTTCGCGTCCGAAGCAAACAGTCGCACGGCGAGGAATGCCTTTTTGGCATCGCTTGAGGCAAGGTCGGGGAACGCCGCATCCATCTCGCTTCGGGTCACCGGCATGTGTTTCGAGAGCGGAAACAGCGGCATAATGTGTACGGTGTTATCGTTCGCCACATACGCCACCGAGCGCCGATCTGGAGCGAACGCAACCGCGGCACAGTTTTCTGAAAGTGCAACCGTTTGGCGAATTTGGCCCGTCAGTGTGTCGGTGAATATCAATTGCTTGACACCAGAGCCAGCGATCATTCGACCATCATCGCGAATGGAACCGAGATAGGTATCCGGCAACAAGCAGATGCGCGAATCCCGCTCGAGATCGTAGACGGAGATGCCCTTGTCCGTCGTCAAGCCGAGGTATCGTCCGTTTGCGCTCCAAGTTTGTTGCGTGAGACTTCCCAACCCCATCATCAGTCGTAGCATCCTCGCAGTTTCGAGGTGGTACACGCCGACGACGAATTGCGGCGGTTCGCCGTTGCCATTGCTCGACTCCCCACGGAGGATCACCGCAGCAAGGGTTTGATCGGGGCTAACCTTGACCATCTGCTGGTGCGAAAAACCAAAGTTGCCGACAATGCGAACGCCCATGTCGATCGGTTTCGGATCGACTCGACTCAAGTCCCACCGCCAAGTCTTTGAATGAAAGCCGTGACAAATCAAGTACCGCCCGTTCCGCGTGAGTTGGAGTTCGTCGCCGATAGAAACCCCACCCGCGAGCCGGCAGATCTCGCGGCCCGTGTCGGGGTCGGACAGGACCGGTATGCCCATGCTGGGGACAGTTGGGTCTGCGAGTTCGGGCACCATCGTGACGCGGAACGCCCGATCGCGTGCGGTAACCTGATACACTTGCCTGTCGTAACCGCGGTGGACGATCGCAGCCGCGCCGCTTTCGCTGATTCGGTGCGGCGGAACGCTCAGTCGCTCTTTGCCCGTTGCGACATCCCACGTTTTCAGGCCGCCGAATGAATAATGATCGTCCGGCCCTACTTCCAATGTGGTACCGCCATCCAAGAACTGCAAACGACAATATTGCGTGATATTGAAGGTCGGTTTTTTGGGCACGATCTGCTGTCGCGTGGCGACATCCCAGATCGATATTCCCCAGTCGCTACTGGAAATCACTCGCTTGCGGTCTGCACTCCGTTGGCCGTAAATACTTGCTTTTCGCCAAGCATACGTCTCTCCGGGTTCGAGCGGAATCGGTTTTCCCGTCCGCGCGCTGTAGTAGGTGATGTCGTGGTTCTGAAGACCTTCACCTATAACAGGAACGATGTCTTCGAGCGGCTGATTGAGTGCGACGTAGGCAAATGAGATCCGATTCGGAAACGATTGCGACCAGTTTTGCTTTTTAGAGCATTTTGATTTTCACTCTTGCGGCCCGTAGCCGGCGTGGCGGAGGTAATTCCGGCACTCCGATTCCTCGAACCAGTCCAGGCATTCGCCG
>JAYVQG010000308.1:0-4868 GCA_043757025.1 Limnoglobus sp. | reverse complement strand
TTTGTCGCCGATCTTTTTCTGAGCGGCAAGCGAGAGAAGTGGTATTCGTTGGTCCTTGAGCAAGTTCCAGTCTACTCGATGCCGTCCAACGCCCGTTGCACCCGAAAGCCATTCAGCGATGACAGCGGGCGAACGCAGAACAGCCCAGACGTATGCCGGATCGATTTCCGCGTCTGATTTTGGACGTAGGATCGTGAACTCTTTGGAGTTAAGCCACCCTATCTGCCTCGCATTGGTATCTACACATCTTGTCCAGCTGATACCCTGGACAGGATGGCTCCAAACTTCCGGCGATGGACCGCCGGCATCAAAGTCGTTATGCAACGCTCGTGATGCAACAAGTCCAAACGGCTCAAGACTTAGCGGCGGGGTTGCACTCGCTGCCGAGCGCGAAGACCACTTTCGCGGCCACGCAGGCCGCGTGGCGGTTTCTCAACAATCCTCGCATCCGTTTGGCCCAACTGGTCGAACCGCTGCGGGATGCCGGTCGCCGAGCGGCCGAGGCATCGACCGCCTCGCACCTGCTCGTGATCCACGATTGGTCCTTTCTGGCGTTCGCCACGCACGCCTCCAAGACCGACCGCATTCCGCTGGGGCACGACCACGCTCGGGGCTACGACCTGGCCACGGCGTTGCTCGTCGATGGAGCCACCGGCGATCCGCTCGCCCCGATGGACCTGGAACTGACGACCCAAAACGGCGTCGTCAGCAGTCGCGTGGAGCGTCCACCGAACGATGCGGCGTTGCCCCACATCGACCAAGTGCTGGCGACGATGACCGCTGCGACGACCTGGCAATTGCCGCGGCCGGTGGTCCACGTCGTCGACCGCGAAGCCGACGGCCTGGCGCAGTTCCGCACCTGGTCAACCGCCGGGCATTCGTTCGTGATCCGCATCGATGCCAATCGTCGAGTGCAATGGCAGGGCGAATCGCGGCGAATGCCGGAAATTGTCGAGCAATTGCGTACGGCGAACGCCTTCCACGTCGTGGGCGAACTCGGCCCGAACCAGACGTTGTTCGTGGCCGAGACGGAGGTCGTTTACACCCAGCCGGGGCGGGTTCGCCGAGGGAAAAAGCGGGTGACGGTGCCGGGCGATCCGCTGACGGTGCGACTGGTGGTCAGTCAAGTCCGAGCCGACGACGGCACGGTGACGGCCGAGTGGCTGTTGGCGACGAACGTCGGACCCGAAATTGCGGCTCGTCAGGTTGCCCAGTGGTACGCGTGGCGGTGGCGAATCGAATCGTTTTTTAAGCTGCTCAAAGGCCACGGCCAGCAGGTGGAAGAGTGGCAGCAAGAAACCGGCGAAGCGATCGCCAAGCGGCTGGCGGTGGCCGCGATGGCGTGCGTGCTGGTGTGGAAACTGCTCCGCGATTCGAGCCCGGCGGGCCAGAAACTCGCGGCGGTGCTGATTCGCCTGAGCGGCCGGCAGATGAAACGAAACCGTCCGGTAACGGCCCCGGCCCTGTTGGCGGGCCTGGAAAAATTGCTGGCGGTGATGGAACTGCTGCAAGAAACAACGGTCGAGGAGCTTCGCGAACTCCTCAACCACGCGTTAGCCGACCTCAGGAGGAGCGGCTAACGATGTGTAGATACCAATGCGTTGCAACGGGTGGGCTTAAGAACTCCCCGGTTCAAAAATCGATTTGAATCACCTTCCCGTCGTCCCGTTGGCCGAGCCACTTGACCACGTTGGGGTCGCCGGTTTGGCGGAAGAACCGCACGGAGCCGTCGGCGAAGCCGAAGTACGCGCCGCCGGAGTGTCGACTGCTGAACGCTTGCGGGGCCGTGCCGTTGATCGTGGCGCTGGCCGCGTCGAGGTGCCACATTACGTCCGAGATCCGCACGCCGCAGCCCGTCGACCCGCAGTAGAGGCCGGTGTGCCCGGCCCAGATCGAGGCCCACTTGTTCACGCCGGGCTTGTCGTCGAACACGTTTTCGCCCATGACGACCGTGTTCGACGTGCCGTCCGTAATCATTACGAACGTCACTTTACTGTTCTGAAACATGACGCCGTTGCGGTCTTCGTTGACGTAGAAAAAGCCGCTCGAATCGGTCCCGCAGACGGCCCGGTAATTCGACATGGCGAACGATCCGCTCGGCGTGGTGCCGGTCGGCTCCAAGCGGTACGGGTTGAGCGGGGGACCGGTATCCGACGGGCACCGGTAGATCGAGAGGGGGGTCTGCGTCAAGGGAGTCGGCGATGCGGCCGTGTTCGTCGCAGGACCGAACAAGTTGGCGTCCGGGTTCAGTTGGCGGAACAGGTTATCTTGCTCAACGTACGGCAGGAGGATCGCTCCCCAGCCAACCGGGAAAGTAATCGCCCGAGTTCGTGGCGGCCGTGTTTTTGAAGGCGGGCGGGTACGCTCCGATCACCCCGGCATAATTGTGCATGCCGATGGTGATCTGCTTCAAGTTGTTCGAACATTTGGCTTTCGCCGCTGCTTCGCGGACCTTCTGGACGGCCGGCAACAACAGGCCGATCAAGATCGCGATGATCGCAATGACGACGAGCAGCTCGATCAGGGTGAACCCGGATCGGCGGACCGAACGACGCATGGACGACCCTCCAATAGCGATTGCGCACTGGAACGGAAGGGACTTTTCGCAGCCGAGGCGAACCGGGGACGAACCGCTCGACCGCAGAAAGGCAGGCTCGTTCCGATGGACGAGCGCAGCGGACCGAACCCGGCAAGGGGTTCGGGGCGGCGGAGCAAAATAATCCGGTCGGCAGGCGCGAGTTGGGAGAGGCCGATTTTTCAACCGGTCGCCATTGTCATACCCGCAAGTGAAGCGCGACTCAAGAACAATTCATGAGATTTTCTCATTCGAGTCGATACCTTCGGTAGGTACCGTGCGCCGTGCGGCACTCTTCGCAAGCCGGCGCAGATCGCCGGATCGACTGGGTGGCCGGCTTTCGAGGGTCGTGCGATGGCGTGGTTCTACTTGATCGTCGCGGGCGTCTTCGAAGTCGGCTTCACGACTTGCCTGAAGCTCTCCGATGGGTTTAGCAAGATCTGGTGGACGCTGGGGTTCCTCGTCCTGATGACGGCGAGCCTCGGGATGCTCACGATCGCGACGCGCGAGATCCCGCTCGGCACCGGTTACGCCGTCTGGACCGGCATCGGCGCCGCCGGCACCGCGATCGTCGGCATCCTCTGGTTCAAAGACCCGCTCACCGCTGGGCGGTTGATCTTCTTGACGCTGCTCATCGGCTCGGTGATCGGGTTGAAGTGGGTGTCGAAGTAAGGGACCGCGACCGACCCGTCGATCGGCTACAACACCCGCCGATAAAGTGCCTCGTAGGCTTCCGCGCTGCGGTCCCAACTCCAGTCTTGCGCCATCGCGGTGCGGACCACGGCCCGGAAGTCGTCGCGGCGGGTTCGGTAAAGCGTCAAGGCCCACTTAACGGTTTCGTAAAGGGCGTTTGGCGTGTAGTCCTCGAAGGCAAACCCTGTGGCGATGCCGGCGAGGACGTTTTCTTCGGTGCCGTTGACGATGGTGTCCGCGAGCCCCCCGGTCGCGCGGACCACGGGGAGCGTGCCGTACTTCAAACTGTAAAGCTGATTCAAGCCGCTCGGCTCGTACCGGCTCGGCATGAGGAACAGGTCGGAACCCGCTTCGACGAGGTGGGCGAGCGTTTCGTTGAAGCCGAGGTAGAGGCCGACTTGCTGCGGGTGCTTGGCGTGAAACTGCTGGAGTTCGTTGTGGTACTCGGGGTCGCCTTCGCCGAGGAAGACGAGTTGGCAGCCGAGGTCGAGAAACCCCGGGGCGGCCCCGAGGACTAGGTCGAGCCCCTTTTGCGACACGAGCCGGGCGATCATGCCCAAGACGGGGCGGTCGAGGTCGACCGGCAGGCGGAAGCGGCGCTGCAGTTCGGCTTTGCTGAGGGGCTTATTGGCGAAGACGGTTTTGGCGTCGTAAGTCGTGGGGATGTGCGGATCGATGGCCGGATCCCAGACGCCGTAGTCGACGCCGTTGACGATGCCGCCGAGCTTGGCGTGGCTTTCGGTGAGGAGGCCTTCGAGCCCGCAGCCGTATTCGGGGGTCGTGATTTCGCGGGCGTACGTGGGGCTGACGGTATTGACCGCATCGGCGAAGACGACTCCGGATTTCAGGAAGTTCAACTGGCCGTGGAATTCGAGTTGCTTGTGGTTAAACAGCCAGCCGGGGAGGCCCGTGAGCTTCATCAGGTCGGAGCCGAACATGCCCTGATAGGCGATGTTGTGGATGGTAAAGACCGAGCGGATGCCGCCGAAGCCGGGCTTTTGGCGGTAGGCCTCGGAAAGCAGCGCGGGCACGAGGCCCGTCTGCCAGTCGTTGGCGTGGACGATGTCCGGGACGAACCCGATGGCGGGAATCGCTTCCAGAATAGCCCGGCTGAAGAAGATGAACCGCTCGGCGTTGTCCGGATAGTCGGCTTTGTAGCCGCCGGGCATCGTCTGTTGGTAAAGCCCTTTGCCCTGATAGCCGTCGTCGCGGTCGAAGTATTCGGGAGCTTCGACGAAGAAGATCGGCACGTTCGATCCGGGGAGCACCGAGCGGAACAGCCGGCATGCGAGGGTGCGGGTGCCGATGGGAACGGGAATGACGTGGTGGGTGCGTTCGACGGCGTGCTTGCCGAAGCGCACGCCGCGATAGTACGGCATGACGACGGCGACTCGGTGCCCGCGGGCCGCGAGCGCCCGCGGCAACGACCCGGCGACGTCCGCCAGACCGCCGGTCTTGGCGAAGCCGACGACTTCCGACGCCGCCAGCAGGATTCTCAACCCGGCCACGGCGTACCCTCTGGCGCAACTTGATCGTCACGTTTTACGGCGCGCGAACAAAGAAAGATAGAAGGGGAACTCTATGTTGGGTGGGTCAAGCC
>JAYVQG010000307.1:0-4909 GCA_043757025.1 Limnoglobus sp. | reverse complement strand
ATATCCAGAATCTCCCCATCGACGAGAATCACCGAGCGGCCTTCGAGCATCCCCGAGTCGCCGATATTGTGAAATTCCTCGCACGTCCACCGATGCGGCGCAGGCACGAATCGCTTGGGAACGAGCGTCCGGGGTAGCAGTGCGGTCATCGGTGTTTATCCTCGCGTCTACTCTCATTTACCACAGCACGACGCATCGTGCGACTTCTCACTTCGCGAGTAACTGTCGTAGCACGTACGGCAGAATCCCGCCGTGTTGATAGTACAGCACTTCTTGCGGGGTATCGACCCGCATCAGAGCCTGGAAGGTTTTGCTGCCCGCTTTCACGGTGACGTACACCTTCCCGGCGGCGACTTTGTTCAGTGCCTCTTGCACGCCGGGAATCTCGTAGATTTCCTCGCCGGTCAAGCCCAGCGACAATGCACTGTCACCAGCGAGGAACTGCAACGGCAGCACGCCCATGCCAACGAGGTTACTCCGGTGAATCCGCTCGTAACTCTCGGCCACGACCGCTTTCACGCCGAGTAGTTTCGTCCCCTTCGCGGCCCAGTCGCGGCTCGAGCCACTGCCGTACTCCTTGCCCGCGAGTACGACGAGCGGAATTTTCTCGGCTTGATACATCATCGCCGCATCGAAAATCGACATCTCGGTGTCGGTCGGCAAGTGACGGGTGACGCCACCTTCGACGCCGGGAACGAGCAAGTTCTTCAGGCGCACGTTGGCGAAGGTGCCGCGCATCATCACTTCGTGGTGCCCGCGGCGTGCGCCGTATTGGTTGAAATCTTTGACATCGACGCCATTACTCATCAGGTACTTGCCGGCCGGCGATTCTTTCTTGATGCCCCCCGCCGGGCTGATGTGGTCGGTCGTGATGCTATCGCCGAGCAGTGCCAGCACGCGCGCCCCGGCAATGTCCGTCACCGGTGGCGGCGTCGTACTCATGCCGACGAAGTACGGCGGATTCGCGATGTACGTCGAGTTCGCTTCCCACGAATAGAGGTTCCCCGTCGGTACGCTGAGGGCACGCCAATTCGCGTCGCCGTCGTACACGCTGGCGTACGTCCGCTGGTAACTTTCCCGCGTGATCGACCGATCGATGACGGCCTGCACTTCTTGTTGCGAAGGCCAAATCTCTTTCAGATACACCTCGTTGCCATCGGAGCCGATGCCGACCGGTTCGGTGTCCCAGTCGATATCGACCTTGCCCGCCAGTGCGTAAGCGACGACGAGCGGCGGCGAGGCGAGGTAGTTCGCCCGTACCTCGGCATGAACGCGGCCCTCGAAGTTCCGGTTACCGCTAAGCACGGCCGAGACGACGAGGCCGTTCGCGGTGATCTCTTTGCTCACCGATTCCGGCAGCGGCCCGCTGTTGCCGATGCAAGTCGTGCAGCCGTAGCCGACGACGTGGAAACGCAACTTCTCGAGTTCCGGCAGCAACTGCGAGTTCGTGAGGTAATCGGTCACGACTTTGGAACCGGGCGCGAGGCTCGTCTTCACCCACGGCTTCGTCGAAAGCCCTTTCGCGGCAGCCTTCTTCGCGACTAACCCGGCGGCCACCATCACCGATGGGTTCGACGTATTCGTGCAACTCGTGATGGCCGCAATCACAACCGAACCATCGCGCAACTCGCCGTGGCTCGCCGTCGTGTTATCGACGTCGGCGACCATCGTCAGACCCGCCTTCGGCTTCGCGGCCGATTTCAGTTTCGGTAACGCTTCCCGGAACGATTTCTTGACGTCCTTCACTGCCACGCGGTCTTGCGGTCGCGATGGCCCGGCGAGGCTCGATTCGACCGTGCCCATGTCGAGTTCGAGGACGTCGGTGTAAGTCGCGGGTGGCGTGGTCGCATCGTGGAACAAGCCTTGCGCCTTGCAATACGCTTCGACCAACGCGAGTTGTTCGTCGCTGCGGCCGGTCTGGTGCAAGTATTTCAGCGTCTCGGCATCGACGGGGAAAATGCCGCACGTTGCCCCGTATTCGGGGGCCATGTTCGCGATCGTCAAACGATCCGCGAGCGCGAGTTCCACGAGGCCCGGCCCGAAGAATTCGACGAACTTACCGACGACGCCCTTCTTGCGAAGGATCTGCGTGACGGTGAGCACGAGGTCGGTCGCGGTGGTGCCTTCGGTCAACTTGCCGGTGAGTTTGAAGCCGACGACTTGCGGGATGAGCATCGTCACCGGTTGGCCGAGCATCGCCGCTTCGGCTTCGATGCCGCCGACGCCCCAGCCGAGCACGCCGAGGCCGTTGACCATCGTCGTGTGCGAATCGGTGCCGACGAGCGTATCGGGGTAGGCCACACCTTCGTCGTTCACGAACACCGTGCGAGCGAGGAACTCGCAGTTCACCTGGTGGACGATGCCCGTTTCCGGTGGCACGACCTGGAAGTTCCGGAAGGCGTTCTGGCCCCAACGCAGAAACGTGTAGCGTTCCTGGTTGCGCTCGTATTCGAGCTTCGTGTTCTCCGCGAACGCCGATGGCGAACCGGCGACATCGACTTGCACCGAGTGATCGATGACGAGTTCGCACGGGATCAGCGGGTTGATTTTCGCCGGGTCGCCGTTGAGGTTACGCATCGCGTCCCGCATCGCGGCGAGGTCGACCACGCACGGCACGCCGGTGAAGTCTTGCAGCAACACGCGGGCGGGGCTGAAGGCGATCTCCGCATCCGGCTCCAGCTTCGGGTTCCAGTTCGCCAACGACTCGATGTCCTTCTTGCGAACCGAGAGACCGTTCTCGTTGCGGAGCAGGTTTTCGAGAAGGATCTTCAGCGAAAATGGCAGATTTTTCGCTGCGGGGAACTGTTGCTCGAAGGCGGCGAGTTTGTAGATCGTGTAAGTTTTGGCACCGACGGTGAGTTCGGATCGCGTCGCGAAGCTATTGGTCATGGTGATTTCCACGTGAGAGCGGTAGCGCCTAACTGGTATTGTCGAACTGTGGCGGAAGACGGCAACGGAAGAAAAACGCCCGTAGCCATTTTGCTACGGGCGAGAGTGTGTTTCCGCGACGGTGTCAGAGTTACTTTTTGCCGTCGGTGCCGCCGATTTTCTCGAAGTACTCTTTCACGGCGGCTTGGGCATCGCGGGGCAGGCGTTGCGTGTCGATCGCTTGCGGGGCTTCCTGTGCGGCTTGTTTGATGTCTTGGCCCATCTCGGATGCGGAGCGTTTCGTGAATGCCGGGCCGCGAACGGTTCCGCCGTAACTCTTCTTGCCGCGCGGGTCGAACAGCCCGCGAATTCGCTCGTCTTGCGAGTTCGTCTTGGCGTTTTTGTTTTCCGCGCGCTTGCCGGTCGCAGGGTTCGTGAACGGCGACCACGGTTTGTCGCTGTCACCATCGCTCAACATGTCTCCGTCTTTCCCGCCCTGGCACGCTTTGCAGGCTTTCTTGCACTCTTCCTTCAGCCGTTGCAGATACTCATCCGACGATTCGAGGTCTTGCAGTTCGTTCTCTAATTGCTTCAAGTCGCCGCCCATTTTGCCGATCTCCTCGGCGAGTTCTTCCATTTTTCCCTCTTGGGCGGCCTGTCGGATTTTCTCCATCCGCTCGGCCATGCGTTCCATCATCTCCGACGATTCTTTCGCGTCTTGCTTCACCTTCTCGAGTTCGCGTTCGAGCGACTCGGCATCTTTGCCGTCCTTTTTCGTCTGATCGATCTTCTTCTGTAACGCATCCTGTTGTTCCTGGTTTTTTGCGACCTTCTCCGTCTGTTTCTTCATTTCCTTCATCTGCGCGTCGAGCTTTTTCAGGTCTTGTGCGTCGAGCTTCTTATCTTTGGCTTTCTTTTGCAGTTCGTCGACCTGTTTGATCGCGGCTTTCAAGTCGCCTTTCGCCAGTGCTTCCTTGAACTCTTTCGCAGGGCCGTCGGGGAACTCTTTCTCTTTTTGCATTCGATCGAGTTGCTGGAGTTGTTTCTCGATTTCCTTGAGCTTCTGAAATTCCTGCTCTTTGAATTTCTGAACCTTCTCTTCCATCGCCGTCAGTTCGGTGACCTTTTCGCGTTTCTTTTCCTCGGTCTCGGCGGGCGTTTTGTTCCACTTGTCCATCAGCTTGTCGAGGTTTTCTTCGAGTTTCTCGAGTTCCTTGGACTTCTTGCGATCCATCTCGTCGTTCGCTTTTTGTTTCGTGAACGGCTGCGTCGGCTTCTTCACTGTCTCCGCATCGGCGCGTTTCTCGGGGTCTTTCTTCTTCGCTTCCGCGATGGCCGTTTCGCTTTCGGCCGCACCGGAAACATCGGGCTGATAGAAGAAGTACGCGAGTGCGACGCCGCACAGTAACACCGGCACACCGGCCGCGAACCGACCCGGTCGCACGGGGAATTTCTCTGCGACAATGATCTTCGAGACGTGCGAATGCGCATCGTTCATCACCGCATGACCCGCCGGCGTGCTGCGCTCTTCGGGGCGAAGTGTCAGCACGGTCGTCACCCGTTCGCGCAGGTCGAATCGCTTATCGAGTTCGAGCGCCGCCGTTTCGCGGCTCGGCGTTCGCAAGATCGACCAAACGAGCGCGGCCAGAATGCCGAGACTGGAAGTAACGCCCAACACCGTCCAACGCAGCCACTCCGGTGGCGAATCGATTAGCCAAGGCTCCGCCAGGAACCAGACGAGGCCGCACGCCAACCCAACGCTCGCGAACGTGGAAACCGATTCCAATATCTGTTGGAAAACCAACCGGCGGCGGACGCGGCCAATCGATCGTTCGACGAGTGCGATAGTCTGCATGATTCTTCCCTCTCCAGCTATACTTCACGCGGTCGGAAATGACACGTTCCCGGTATAACTATCCATTCTTGTTAGCCCGACGCGCAAGTTTTGAAGTTGCGCTAAACTGTCGCGTGTCTTGAAATCCAGTCGTTTCACGCACAAATTTGCGCCCGGCGAGCGGCACGGCGTAATCGTTGTTACGCT
>JAYVQG010000306.1:0-4910 GCA_043757025.1 Limnoglobus sp. | reverse complement strand
GCGGCGAATGCCTGGACTGGTTCGAGGAATCGGAGTGCCGGAATTACCTCCGCCACGCCGGCTACGGGCCGCAAGAGTGAAAATCAAAATGCTCTAGTCAGGCTTAGCGTACTCGTAGTGTTCCCTTCCGGGAATTTGCTCTTTTTGACGTCTGCAATCGATATCAGTTCGACCGGTTTGACTTGCGGGCAGGTCGCGCATCCGCAATCGCACGTCTGCGTGACGTTCAGTTCGAAAGGAAGTGCAGGCGGCTTATCGAGAATCGTGACGTCGGCGTACGATGCCGCCGGATCGATGGTATAAGTCGTATTCGCGACGAGCTTCAATCGGGCGATTTCCTCCGTTTCCGGATCGTTGTCCAGAACGGGAGTGAGCTTGGCTTCGATGAATCTCTGCCCGGCCGGAAACGTGATCGTTCCCGAAGAGGACAGCGAACCGACGCTCGACACGACCGAGTAATCGGTGCCAAATGTCGCCGATTTGGCCACACTCGGATCGAACGCATAACTCACCGTCAGCGATTGCGGCAGATTGACATCGTTACGCATCAGGCGGTACAGGCCGGTACTGGCCAATACTTCGGTTGCGGTCGGGTCGGGCGCAACGATCGAAATTTGCGGTTTGGGAGCAGGCGTGTCGCCGATCAAATAGCTGATGTGCGTCTGCTTACCGTCGACGCCATCGCGGATCGGTGCAGTCGATTGACCGTTCGGAAGCAAGGCAAAATCGACATATTCGCCGCCATTTTCGTAGAGAGTGTCGGCCAGCGACGTAATTTCGACTTCGTAGCCATCGACGTACACCATGCTCGAGCCGAGCGGCGGTAGTATCGTCGTTGTCGCCTGTTTCGTCGCGGTGTAATCGAGACCCGCGCGGGCCGTGCCGCCGAGGGCAAAATCGGGGAACGGTGGCGGCGTCGGAATCGATGCGGGAGGCTGCCCCGTCGGGTAACCGAAGTAGCGGCTCACCACGAACTGGCCCTTGCCTCCACTTTCGGCCAACAGGTTTCCCGGAACGTCGACGCTGCGGAACAGATTGATCCACGGCCCCGGTCCATCCAGTTTGTAAATCTCCACCGTGTTACTCGACGCACCCGTAATCGTATAATTCGCAGACGGCGTTAACGCGACCGTAACGGCACCGTGCGGTGAGGCCAATGGATCGAGTGTGAGATTGAAGCTCAGTTCCGAAACGCCGAGCAAAAACGTTGCGCTCGTGCTCCCGCCATACCCGCCACCCAGCGTGTAACCGCTCGTCGTACTGGTAACGCTAAAATTGACGGTCAAAGTCGAATCGGCCATCGTCCGCTTGAGGACGAACATCCCAACGTTCGAACTTTGCTGGGCTACCAGATCGCCATCGCCAAAAAAGACCGATTGTACCGGTATCGGAAAAGGATCGTTATCCGCGATCGTGACATCCGCAGTTCGGTATTGGGTGGTCGTCGCCCGGTAATTGTTGTCCGTGTCGACGACCGTCAGACGAACGATTTCGGCCCCTTCGTTATCGATCTTATCGTTCGTCGGGGCGATCCAGATCATCGCACGCTTCTCGTGTGCCGCGAACGTTACCTTGTGAAGATTCTCCGTGAAGGAAGTGCCGCCGCTGAAATAGGTCGTGCTCACGAGTGGTAATTGCGCGTAGTCGTCGCCGTTTTTCGCGAGCGGAGTCACCGTGCCATCGATCCGCAAATACGCCGTCAACGGAAGTATCGCGTCGCCACTCCGGCTTACACGAAACAATCCCGTCGAGCTTCCGGGCGGTGTTTCCGCTTCGGCCGCCGTGGGATCGAGTGCCTCGATACCGACTTCTGGGAAATTGATCCCACTCAAGTACGCCGCCGTTCCGAACAGTTGAGAATCGCTCGCCCCCATTCCATTCACCGGGCTGATCCCGAGCGATGGATAGCGGCCGAGACCGGGATATGGGCCGAACGACGCGACTTCCGTTAGCACATCATCGCCAGAACGCGGGGCGAGCAACCTCACCCACGGCGTTCCGTCGGGATCCATCAAACTCGCAATCGCCATGCCATTCGGTCGTGCGATCAAACTGGCGGTGACTCCCGACCGGTCATCGGCCATCCCTGCATAAAAACTGCGGAGCATCTGGCCACCTGCCCCATCGATCACCTCGACGTGCGGCGCACCTCCGGCACCCGCGCCCGTCACCAGATCGGCCACGCCATCGCCATTCCAATCTCCTGCCGAGACATTCACACCACCTCGGAACGCCGAGTCGTAGGCCATCTGGTTCAGAACGATTTCACCCGAACCGACATCGAAGCCGCGAACGTGCGGTCCACCACCCGCACCGGCACCTGTGAACACCGTTGCCGAACCGTCGGAGCGTTGGCCGAGTGCCACGCGAACGCCACCCGTGAACTTCGCATCGTAGGCGTAGAAGCTCGCGCGTTCTTCACCCGCTGCCGTAAACACGCGAACGTGCGGCCCGCCGCCTTCTTCGGCACCCGTCGCAATACCGACCTCGCCGTTGCCGATCGGACCCGCTGCGATATTCAACCCACCGCGAAATGTGGGATCGTATGCAAAGAAACTCGCGAGTTCGCCGCCCGACGCACCATCGAAGACGCGGACGTGCGGCCCTCCGCCCGGCCCTGCCGCCGCGACGATGTCGGAAATGCCATCCTTGTTCAAGTCCGCAAGCGCCGTGCGGACTCCACCCGTAAAACTCGGATCGAATGCCAAGAACGATCGGACTTCCACGCCATCGGCGTCGAAGACCCGCACCTCGGGAGCCACGCCTATTCCCGCACCAATAGCAAACGCAGACGTTCCGGCCGGCAACGCGCGATCTTCGAGTTGTTCGACCGCCGTCTGAAAGAAGGGCGACCGCGAAGACCGGTCCGTGCGACAACCCATCAGGTTATCCCAAAACCGTTCCGTTCTGCCGAGCGCGCGGGAGAGGCGACGCATGGAAGAGACTCCATAGTGAGTGATTCGTGTAAAACGAAACCAACCGTCCACCAAACAGAACAAAAACCGCGTGAAATTCAAACGTGCCGCCGTGGTCGCACGCCAGTTGCGATAAGTCTCTCAAGATTTTTTCAGAGTGCAATAAAATAATCCGAATAATCCGAATAATCCGAAAATTCTTGTAAGTACGTCTTACGCAGTTGGAGGATTTTGGTATTGCGCGAGGTATTGCGATGGGTTACTTTGATCGGCATGAACAGTCCCCGTGTCGATGACGAAGCCTACGTCCAGTTCCTTATTGCCACTCCTGTGGTCGTATCGGCGTTGGAAGCCGCCCGGGTGCAGCCGGACGTGCCGAAGGCTCCGTCGCACGATGCCTTCACTCGCTTTCTCCATCGACACGATCCCGATTCTACGACGCTCTGGAACGAGGTCGCCCCACTAATCGCTCGCACGGGCGGCGTGCTGGTCCTCGACGATTCCACCCTCGACAAGCCTCGCGCCCGGCAGATCGATCTCGTCGGCTACCACTGGTCGGGCAACCACCACGCGGTCGTTCGCGGCATCAATCTGCTGACGTTGCTCTGGTCCGATGGCGACCGCTTTTATCCGTGCGATTTCCGCATTTATCACAAGCCCAGCGATGGTTTCACCAAAAACGACCATTTTGAAACGCTGTTGCGAGTGGCGAAATCGCGAGGATTTCAGCCGGATGCGGTGCGGTTCGACAGCTGGTATGCGAGCGTCGAGAACCTCAAGTTGGTTCGCGAATTCGGATGGAGTTTCGTGACGCGACTCAAGGCGAATCGCAAGGTCCGCATCGATCGCGGCGAGGCGAAGGCAGTGAGCAACCAGCCGATTGCGGCCATGGGTACGACCGTCTGGTTGCCGGCGTTTGGGTTGGTGCGAGTGTTTCGGGTGGTCGCCCCAAACGGCGACACGACGCACTGGGTCACCAACGAGTTGGAGATGGAGCCGATGCGGCAACAGATGTTTGCCGAGTGGAGTTGGTCGATTGAGGAATACCATCGCGGGTTGAAACAGTTTACCGGCGTGGAGAAGTGCCAGGTGCGGTCGGCCAGTGGCCAACGCAACCACGTGGGCTGTGCGATCCGGGCATTCGTACGGCTCGAATACCATCGGTTTACAACCGGAATGAGCTGGTTCGACGCCAAAATGCGAATCATCCGGGACGCCGTGCGAGCGTATCTCAGCGATCCGCTCTACCAACTGCCAAAACACGCAACTGCGTAAAACGTAGTAAGGTAAGGTTGCTTCTGAGGAGTGTTTTGTTTGTTTTTGATATACTAAATTGCACCAATCCCAACCGCGATGTCGGTAGCCGCGAATTCGTATCATGCCAGGAAGCACCGTACGAATTAACAGGATTCTCTGCCATGACGGTTCTCGATCCCGCCCGTTGCGTCGTCCTCGTTCCGGTGGGAGGAGCGATTGAGCCGGGTTGCGAGGATGCGTTGAAAACACTGGAAAGCAAAGGTTATCCGGTGCGTAGGGTGCGTGGCTACTCGGCGATCGATGCGGCACGGTGCCAGATGGCGACCGATGCGATCGGCGACGGGTTCGACGAGCTGATGTGGATCGATTCGGACGTCGTCTTCGATCCGAACGACGTCGACAAACTCCGTTCGCACGGCCGACCGATGACGTGCGGGCTGTACCCGAAGAAAGGGCAGCGACAGTTTTCCAACTCGTTTTTACCCGGCACCCCGCATGTGCGTTTTGGGGTACATGGCGGACTGATCGACATCCTCTATTGCGGTTTCGGCTTCACGCACGTTCGTCGTGAAGTGTTCGACGCGATGCGGGTACGACTGAATCTCGTCGAGTGCAATCGCGGCTTCCGCAAACCACTCGTTATAGTGGACCCCAGAAATCGGACCGCGGGTAGAACTCCCTTGTTGGGGGTTTGGATCGCGGTCGTTTAAGGGGCGTGTGAATGAGCAAAAGTCCTCG
>JAYVQG010000305.1:0-4922 GCA_043757025.1 Limnoglobus sp. | reverse complement strand
GAAAATCTGTGTTCGTTGCGGATGCATTTCTGGATTTTCAGCGGTTATTCGGAAGTCCCTGTCAATTAACGGTTTACAGTGGATACAGTAGAATTAGTGAGAATCTGCCGAGATTCGTTAGTCGCGCAAAGTCAGGCTGCACTAATTCTCTGGGGCGTACCTTGCCGACAACCACGCGACAAGCACCGCTGCGTGCGTGTCCGGCGGGAATACTGGGTAGAACACCCGCTCCACCCGCCCGCCAACCAATACGAGGGTAAGACGCCGGATCAGCCGCCGGCCGCCGACCTCGAACAACGGCAACTCAAGGGCGGTGGCAAGTTCCAACCGCTCGTCGCTGAGCAACTCGAACGGCAGGTGCAGACGGGCTGCGGCCTCGGCCTGTTCGGCGGTCGACTGGGTGCTGATCCCGAAGACGGTCGCTCCGAACCGCGCCAACTCTCGGGAGTGTTCGCGGAACCCGCACGCCTGCGGGGTGCAGCCCCGCGCTCCGGGGATGGCATCCCAGCCGTCCGGTAGCGGCTCGCCCGGACGGCCAGTCATCGGATAGAAGTAACCGACGACCAATCCGGGATCGGCGGCTAGATCAACCGACCGACCGGTCGAAGAGGGCAGCAGTACGGACGGCAGCCGTACCCCCGCCAAGTGGTCGCACGCCCCATCGTCCACCGGTATGGGCAGTCCCGTCGGAAGTTCGGTAAACGACACCATCCTGACGCCCTCAGCGGCTTAACGACAAAATTCAACAGCCGTGCTACCGCCCCACAATGACAGGAACTTGCATATCTTCAACATAGCGTATCGCGCGATGCTCGATTGGGTAATGGCGATCGAGTCGACTGAGCGGGAGAGCGTTTTCGTGCCACTTGCGTCGTGCGAAGCACGACGCAAAGGCGAGCGGGGTGCGTAAGCACCCTGATTCTTCCTGTGTCGTAACCAAAGTCCATTTCAATGAGCGAATCTTCATCCATATACATTGCGCATGATATTACCTCGGCTCGTATGATGCTCATTCACGAAAGTCTTGAAAACGAGGCGTTTGTGTGTGTTTCCAGCTTGTATTCGGATCGAGCCGGATGGCCTGAAACTGCCTCGCCGTCAATTCGTTCGCCAACAACCGGACCTTGGGACGCGGCTTCTCACCCGCCAACACTCGCTCGAGATTGATCGGAACAATCCAGGTATAATTTCGCTTCGCGCACGCCACTTGAATCGTTTCGGCGTCGAAGGCGGTGTCGCCCACCACCACGACCTCGGTACCCAGCGGCAGTGGCAGTTCACCAATGAGTTCGGCCGCCAGTTCGGTTTGCTTGCGGTAGGCGATGCCTTTCTGCTGGCAATACGCTTTCGTGTAATAACAGCGGCGAAACGGAATGCGAAACCCACTCGGCGCGATCAACAGGCCCATCACGAAGCAGTGACATTGCTTGCGGGCGTGTTTGTATTTGCTGTAGCGAGTGCCTTTGCGAGGCCGACGCTTCCGGTTACCCGTGCTGTAAGTGTTCTCGGTTTTGTTGCCCTGCTGACTGCACAACGTCTGATCGATCAGAAACGCGAAGCGTCCCGCCGTCGATTCGCGTGCCAGCACGGCGATCTGCAATCGGGACAACACCTGACGCTTCCGCAACGATTTGCGTCCCAGGAATCGTCCGATCTGGGCCCGATGCCTCGGCTCGGAGCGGACTGCTCCCGCCGCTTGCACCCCACTCATCCGTCCAAAATGCAAACAGAACGCGGCCACGCACCGGATGACCAAACCGAGCGTTTGCGGACGGAAACCGGCGGGCTTGAGAAACCGCTTGATCCCCGGCAAGGCATCCTGGACAATCATGAGTGAGACTCCTTCTCGGTTGGTGATAACCAGGTCGCTTGCGACCTCAATACCGATCCGACCGAAAGGAGTCTCACCTTTTACACAAGCAGAAGCAATCCGAGTCCCGCATTTAGCGCAACTTCAAAACTAGCGCGTCGGGCTAACAAGACTGAACCCGCTAAGCGGATCCCGAAACGAGACTAATCGTCCACCGAGAAAAACACCGGTGGGCCGACGATGCTCGTCAATTTCCCGACGGCGGCGGCGGCGGTGCGGAACTGGCCTGTTTCCGAGTAGTGCGTCATAATCACGAGCGGGACGGTCTTCTCCGGGTGGCCGTCCTGGGCTTCGTGCTGAATCACCGACGAGATGCTAATCTCCTGATCCGCAAGGCAACGGCAGACATCGGCGAGTGTGCCGGGTTCGTCTTTGACGATGAGACGCAGGTAGAATCGGCTACGCACTTTCTCCGATGGCGCAATCTGGAACGCGGGTCGTTCGCCGGGTGCGGACCAGAGTTTCGCCGCCGCGAACGTGTGTTGTGCGCGGCCCACGGCCAAATCCACGAGGTCGCCGACGACCGAACTCGCCGTCGGCATCATCCCCGCGCCTGGCCCTTGGTACAGCGTTTCGCCGACGATATCGCCGACCACGAGGATCGCGTTGTACGCCCCGCGCACCTGTGCCAGCATGTCGGTATGTCGCAACAACACCGGTGCCACGTGCAGCGCCACCGTCGATGGTCCGGGGCCACTTTCGGATGCCCACGCTTCCGCCAACAGCTTGATCGTGTAGCCGAGTTCATCCGCGAATCGGATGTCCATCGCCTGAATCCCAGCGATGCCCTGGCGTTCGATATCGGTCGCTTTCGGCGTTACCCCGAAGGCGATCTGTGCCAACACCGCAAGCTTGTGTGCGGCATCCGAACCGTCGACGTCGAGCGTCGGGTCGGCTTCGGCGTACCCGAGCCGTTGAGCTTCCTTCAACGCGTCGTCGTAGCTGGTTCCGCCTTCGGCCATGCTCGTAAGAATGAAGTTCGACGTGCCGTTGAGGATGCCTTGAATCGCAGTGATCTGGTTCGCCGACAGGCTCTCGGCGAGCGTGCGAATGATCGGCACGCCACCCGCCACGGCAGCCTCGAAACAGACGGCCACGCCGTGCTTACGCGCCGCCGTGAAGATCTCCGTGCCGTGCGCCGCGAGCAACGCTTTATTTGCCGTCACTACGTGTTTGCCAGCCGCAATCGCATCGAGAACGACCCGCTTCGCGTGAGTCGTTCCGCCGATCAATTCGACGACGACATGCACCGCCGGGTCCGAAGTCGCGACGGTGTGATCGGTGGCAATCAACCCCGCAAGCACTTCGCATTCGCGCGGTTTGTCGGCATCGCGGACAATCACATGCCGCAGCACGATCGGCCGCCCGCCCGTTCGGCCCGTGAGCCGATCCGCATGACGCGAGAGAATCTTCGCGACGCCGGTGCCCACAGTTCCACAGCCAACGAGCGCCACCCCGAGCGGTTCGGACATATTCTTCCCCTACGATTCGTGCGATAATCCTCTGTCTTATCGGCATCCGTATCGGAGGAAAGGTAACTCGGTATGCGTTTTCAACTCGCCCGCCCATTGACCCGGCCCTCGGTCCGGACGACAATTCCTCGATGCCAACGAATACGAATGACTGCCCGCGACTGCGCGAGGGGATGGGCGCGTCGCCGGATGGCGATGCGTTCGTGCTCTACGACCGCAACCGCATTGCTGGGGTTCCGATTGCGATTTCGCGTGCCGAAGTCGAGGCGGTGCAACTCTTCAACGGGCAACGAAAGATACGCGACGTGCCGTTGGCGATGCGGCAACAAACGGGATTGACGATCGCGATTGACGAAGTGATGGCGCTCGTTGACCGCTTGGATGCGGGGTTGTTTCTCGATAACGACACCTTTCAGAATTATCTGAATGGACCCGTGCGGCAGCCGTCGTGCATCGGTTGTTACCCGCCGGAACCGGCTGAGATTCATGCACAAATGCGATCGCTGTTCACCGCAGACGGCGGGCCCGGTTTGCCCGTGGCAATCGCTTCAAAAGGGCGGTTGCGGGCGGTGTTAGTGCCGCACATGGACTATGCACGCGGGAACGTCACCTACGGGTTCGGGTTCAAAGAACTTGCCGAGCGTACCGATGCGAAACTGTTTTTCGTGATCGCGACATCGCACTATTCGTCGGAGCGATTCACGCTGACGCGGATGAATTTCCAGACGCCGCTCGGCATCGTGGAAACGGATCAAGCGTCGATCGATCGCATCGTGGCGAACTACGGCGAAGGACTATTTGCAGACCCCTACGCGCATCTGCCGGAACATTCGATCGAGTTGGAAGTGCTCGTGTTGCAACACATATTCCCAGATCGCAAATTGCGAATCGTGCCGTTGCTCGTCGGTTCGTTTCAAGATTGCATTAATGGGCAAACATCGCCAAGTGAAGCGGTGGACATCGCGCGAATGATCGCGGCACTGCGCATTGCCGAGGCCGAAGCGGGCGAGCCGGTCTGTTACATTATCAGCGGCGATCTCGCGCATATCGGGCCGAAGTTCCGCGACCCGTCGCCCGTGAGCGAACCGCAACTGTTGCAGAGCCACTCGCAGGATATGGCCATTTTGAAGCACCTCGAAACCGCCGATCCCGAAGGATATTTCGAGGAAATCGCCGTGGAAGGCGACGCGCGCCGCATCTGCGGGCTGCCACCCACATACCTCGCACTCGCAGCCGCGCAACCAAAACGCGGCCGCGTGTTGCACTACCAACAGTACGTCGAAGCGAAGGGTTACGAGAGCGTCAGCTTCGCCGCGGTCGCCTTCGAGGATTGATACGGATTTTCTGATGTAGCTGGCCTCTATGAGGCCGGTGGGGCTGATGTAGCTGGCCTCTATGAGGCCGGTGGGGCTGATGTAGCTGGCCTCTATGAGGCCGGTGGGGCAGCCTCTTGTCGATTGTGAGGCTCCGGGGTCACAGACCCCAGCTACAAGAGAAAGTGAGGCTCCGGGGTCACAGACCCCAGCTACAAGAGAAAGTGAGGCTCCGGGGTCACAGACCCCAGCTACAAGAGAAAGTGA
>JAYVQG010000304.1:0-19258 GCA_043757025.1 Limnoglobus sp. | reverse complement strand
TCCACCGTGAATCGTTTGAGTACTGGCAAACCATCGTTCGCCGTTTTCGGTGGCTTCAAAGTGCGTGCCGTCGAGCGGATCGTGCGATTCATCGTTTCCCCACTGGTTAGTAACGGCATCATCGGATCGTAAGGGAAATGAGGTGCGTTTGACAGGCGAGATTCGATGCAAAGTGTGAAAAGGGTGACTGACGGGATTTGAACCCGCGGCCTCTAGAACCACAATCTAGCGCTCTAACCAACTGAGCTACAGCCACCATCTCTCTATTTTTTACACGATTCCTGCGCCCCGTCAACCGCGCGGGGCGCTGTTTTTGCGGCGATCTCAGTTCTCGGGGGTCACTTCGCCGTCGTTTCGCATTCCCATCAGTTCGAGAACGTACGGGTTCGTGATTTCCGGAATCGCCTTTACGTGGCCATCGGCGAAGCAGAACATCACGACTTGCGTGTGCATACTGCCGAACTTCCAGCCGGTGTCGTTGGGGTTCGTCGTCAGCGGGAATCGTCGCCCGGCGGCACGGGTGTTGCACTGGTAAAAATCGCCGTTGTACTGCGAGCAATCCCACCAGCCATAGCCTTGTTTCCCTTGGGGAACGTGCTTTTCGCCGATCAGGAACGTGTTACTCAGGCCGTCGGTGAAGTCGGCGAATCGCAGCGGCGTGCCCAACTGGAACGCCCCGCGCATGTCCGGTGACGTATTCGTCGGCGCGTCGTTTCCGGAGCGGTCGATGCTCGCGGCATAGTCGCCGAGTGCGCCGGGGAAATGCGTACTGCCACCGGTGCTCGGGATGTCGCCGTTGATGCTGAGTACGATCCCCGACGACGACGTCCGACGGCTCGGACAGAAGTAGTTCTTTACGGGTGACGTTCGGGCAACGGTCGATTGATCGTAATACTTTCGGCTCAGATCCCAACGCCGATACAGGTTGTCTTGCTCCAGTTGCGGCAAAATCATCACCGCCCAGGTTGCGTAACCGCGGTCGGCGGCGCTCCCGAGCGAACTTGCGGGCAGTCGCTCCATCGCGTTCTCGTAGTTGTGCATTGCCAACCCGAGTTGGTGCAAGTTATTCGCGCAACTGATGCGGCTGGCGGCCTCGCGAGCCTTCTGGACGGCCGGGAGTAACAGCCCCATCAAGATCGAAATGATCGCGATCACGACGAGGAGTTCGATCAGTGTGAAGCCGCGACGGGGTTTCTGCATCGGACGTATCCTTGTTTAACGGAGTGTAATCGACGCCCACGGGATTTGTAGTTTGACCGATTCGATTTCGCCGAACGCCACGCCCGGCAGTTCAAATCGCAGGTATTCCACTGACTTCGCGGGCGGCTGAAACAGGAACAGTTGCTCCGCCGATTTGCCGGGGAACAGCCCTGCGGGTTGCGGTCGGTCCCCCGCTTCCCACGGCGCTTCAAAGACTTTGATTGCCAGCACGTTCCCTTGTGGGTCGGTGACTTTCGGCCGCGGCGCATCGGGAGTTACAGCGGGCTTCCAGCCTTGGAATTCGAGCTTCCGCGCCACGCCGACGTTCTTCACGAGCACGCGAATCTGGAGGTACTTTTCTTTCGTTCGCGATTTCTGCCCCTTCAATCCCGTGACTTCCAAGGTGTGGATCGCCACGAGCGGTGCGGACACTTGGATGTCGTCGTAGAGCCACGATGCTTTCTGAATGTCCACCCATTCCACGGGCACGGGCGTGCTACCATCGCTGCTGAGCGCCTTGACCATCTTGGTGTCGTCGGGGAGATCGAGCGATTTCCAAGAACTGAAACCGAGCCAACTGGGTAACGCGACGACGAGGAATATGACGAAGCCGGATACAGCGGGTGCCACGTGGGTGGCGGTGCGTTTGCGGTCCGCCAGCAGCCAGGCGAAGCAAGCAATCAGCAAGCCGAAGCCCGCACAGCCGAGTGAGACGAATCGCCCGTACGGGAACTGCGTGGCGATCAGGCCGATGCCGGCGAGCGCGATCGCCGTCAGCGACCACGGCATCGTCGGTTCGTCGACTTTCGTCGGTGCGGGCAACGGTGCCACTTCGACGGGCGCGGGTCGTTCCACGACGGTTTCGGCTTTTGCAGCAAGCGTTTTGGTGGCCGTGCTCGATGAACTGGCGTAGGTTTCGCTGGCCGCCGCGATCGTGAAACTACTGCGGCACTTCGGGCAGGTCGCGCTCAGTCCCACCGCACGATCCGGTGCGCGAACGCTTCCTTCGAGGCAATACGGGCACGTGGCGACGATCGGCATAATGCCATTATCCGTGAATGAGAATGTCTCCGTGCCATCATACGGTCATACACACTCAAACGCGAAAGGTTTGCAATCGGCGACAGGAAAAGGTGAGCGGAACCGGTCGAAACAAGCATTTCGAGGCACTACCCATCGGCGAGTGATTGCGACGACATATATCAGGCAGCAACCTTCTGAATTTGCTCAACGTCTTCGCTGACCCATCGGGGCGTGAAGTCTTCCAGTTTGCCAATCTTCGACAGACCGCTGGAGTCGCGAATGATGTCGTCGATTTTGTAACCCATTATTGAATTCGTCCCCATTACCAGCATGAGTTCATCGTCGTTCAAAAGCGACATATCTACGGCTTCTACAGGAAGGACATGCGGAAAGGATTCTCGCGTAAAATCTTGGTTGAGCAGTACGGATTCGACGAGGTGGCTCCAGATGTATAGTGCCTTGCTGCTCAGCACGAACAGATGTTGAGTGGTCGCGAGTACGCGGTAGACTTGCCCTTCAACACCCGATCGCATAACGAGAGGCTCGTCGCGCTTCGACGCATCCTTCAGCCAGAGCACCTCGCCGCGCGACGAAATTGCGACTGCGGACAGCGAACCCGATGAGACGCCGCAGACATCAACCACGTCGAGTCCTTCAAATCGCATGATACGGACGTTCCCTCCGTTCTGCTCCCCATGAAACGGACTAACCCCTACCCCGTTTTGCCGGTTGGCAAAGACCAGAACCTCGGTTCCGGCAGTATCTCGAAGCACTGCCATACGGTAAAAGTAGAGGTTTTTCATGCCGGTAGTCACGGTCATCTCATACTTGCTATTCGCATCGGGATCGGGTTTAACGATCAGCAGACCATTCATCCCCAGCGGAGCAATAAAATATCCGCTTTGCGTCGATATCACGCCATGCGCGCCGCCAGCAAACACAGCCCGAGTGTCTTTGGCTGGACCTTCGAGTTGAAGGAACGTAACGTCGGACAGCGTGCTTACCGCCAAACTGCTTGTGCCGATTGCGGCAATCCCGTTTATCGACTCCTTGGCTTCACTTACCCGCTGACCTTTTGAGCGCCCTGTGGCGAGATCTGGGAACATGACGAGGTCTGAGAACATGATGCTCCCGTCATCAAAGCCAAGGCTCATGCCGTCTGCAAATGGGTTCGGACCCACCCACGTGACCTCGGGGCCATTTGTAAAATCGCGAACAAACGTCGGGACCAACACTTCCGGGTTCATATTCGGTCTCCCTTCTTCAATCGTTTGCATTGTGCTGGGGAAATGTCGCCGAGTTGTTCGTGCGCCTACACCTTCTCCACTTTGGTGTTTTCGTCCAGGCTGATGCTCGTGAGTTCGCCGTTGTCTTTGGTGAAATGGACGGTTGGGACGATGATATCGTCTTCGGGAATGCGGTTGGTGGTGACGCCGGTGGAGAGGTAGCCCATGCCGCGAAAGACGCCGACGGCTTCGGCGGGCCAGGTGCGCGAGCCGACCCGGAGCGTTTGCACGATCTTGATGCGGTCGCCGACTTTCAGGCTTTGTAGCAAGCTCACGACGGCATCGTCGAGCCGTCGCGTCGGTAGTGAAATCGTTGCGGGTGTCACGCTTCGTCTCCGTTGGCTTTGGGCGTGCCGCGAATGAGGGCGATTCGACCAGTGCGGGCGAGTTCGACGATTCCGTACGGCCGCATCAGCGAGATGAATGCTTCGACTTTGCCTTCGGATCCGCTGACTTCGATCATCATGTCGCTGTGTTGAATATCCACCACACGGCCGCGAAACGTCTCGACGAGCAGCGACAACTCCGCACGCTTCTCCGGTTTGCACGCCACTTTAATCAACATGAGGTCGCGTTCGACGTAGTTCTCCGCTGAAATATCGACGACTTGCACGACCGTGACGATCTTGTCCAGTTGCTTGCGAACCTGATCGACGACGTTGTCTTCGGCATGAATGACGAACGTCATTCGCGACATATTCGCAAGTTCGGTCTCACCGACGGCCAGGCTGTCGATGTTGAACCCACGCGACGCGAGCATCCCCGAGATGTGCGCCAACACACCGGGCTGATTTTGAACGAGAGCCGAAAGAACGTGCCGCATGTCCGTGTTACTCCGCAACCGAATGAGAGGATGCTGTGATTGTATGAAGCCCGCGACTGCGGTACCAGCATCGGCTGGGGACGAACGGTGGTCTGTCGTATCACTCCGGCGCGACGGCCGTTCCCGACGTTCGTATCGTAAACCGGTATGTACGCGACGTTCCGTCGGTTTTTGTTGTTGCAAGCGTTGCTACTCTGGCAGGGTGGCTTCGTGTTTTACTCGGCGGTGGTCGTGCCGATGGGTACCGACGTCCTCGGTTCGGCTTCCGCGCAAGGCGAAATCACCGCACTCGTTACGGTCTGGCTCAACCGCATCGGATTGGCGTTTCTGGCGGTCCTCGCATGGGACGTATCGGCGACGCGCGATCCGGTAGCGCGCCGCATCGTCGTGCGCCAAACGCTCGGCAGCGTTACGGCATTGTTGTTGTTAGTGCTGATGTACTTGCACGATCTCATGGATTATTTCCTCGACCCGACGGGACGTACGATCGCGATGCGTCGGCCGTTCCGCATCGTACACATTATCTATTTGTGTACCAGTACCGTGCATTGGGGCATTGGTTTAGCCCTGGCGTGGCTGACACTTGCGGCGTGGCGTGCGGAAGACCGTAGCCCGGCACGGCCTTCGGCGTAAGATATTAGCGTCCTCATCCGATCATCGGGAGTCAGAATGTCCGCGAAGCGATTGCCCACTCGGTCCGAAGTTTCCGTTTCCCACACGTGGGATCTCGCCACATTATTCGCCACCGATGAGGCGTGGGAAACCGCGTTCGCCGAGTGGGAAGCGATGGTCCCCGACTACGCGATTTACGCGGGCACGCTCGGTACGTCGGTCGAGAATGTCGCCGCATTGCTGCGCTTCGATGCACGCTTCGAGCGTGCCGGCGACAAGCTCGGTACCTATGCGTTTTTGAAGGAAACCGAAGACGTCGCGAACTCGAAGTATCAAGGTTTGAAGGCGCGATACATCGGCATCGCCGGTCGCGCGGCCGAGGCGGCGAGCTATTATCGCCCCGAATTGCTGGCGATTCCCGACGACACGATGCGCGAGTTTATCGCATCCCCGGTGCTCGCCGATTATAAACTGTGGCTCGAACGGTTGCTGCGCTACAAGCCGCACACGCTGACGACGAAGGAAGAACGCATCCTCGCGATGCAGACCGAAACCAACCAGACGCCGCGAAGCGTGTTCGACCAACTGACCGATGCCGACATGCGTTTCGGCACGATTGAGACTGCCGAGAACGAAACGATCGAACTCAGCCATTCGACGTACTCGATGATGCTCGAAAGCCCGGATCGCGCGATTCGCGAAGTCGCATTCCACCAGTATTACGTCGAATATTCCGATCACGCGAACACGCTAGCCGCAACGCTGGCGGGCTCGGTGAAACAGGACGTGTATCAGTCGCGGGTGCGGAATTATCCCTCGGCACGCGAGGCGGCATTGTTCCCGGATGTCGTACCGGTCAGCGTGTACGACAACCTGCTGTCAGCGGTACGGGCGAACTTGCCGGCGGTACACAAATATTACGATGTCCGCAAGCGCGCGATGAAGCTCGACGATATTCACTTCTATGATGTCTATGTACCGATCCTCACGGAGTTCCAACGTAAAACGACATGGGATGAAGGCGTCGAGTTAGTGCTCGATGCGCTGAAGCCGCTCGGCAGCGATTACGGCAACGTGCTAGCGGCGGGGTTGCGCGGGCGCTGGTGCGATCGCTACGAAAACAAGGGCAAACACAGCGGCGCGTTCAGCAGTGGCTGTTACGACAGTGCGCCGTACATCCTGATGAACTATCAGGAAAATGTGCTCGATCACGTGTTCACGCTCGCGCATGAAGCGGGGCATAGTATGCATTCGCACTACTCGAAACAGCAGCGGTATCAGTATTCGCAATACACGATCTTCGTGGCCGAAGTCGCGAGTACATTCAACGAACAATTACTCAGCGACTACATGCGCGAACGGGCACGCGACGACCGCGAACGCGCGTACTTCATCGGCCGCGAGATCGACGACATTCGCAAGACGATCGTGCGGCAAACGATGTTCGCCGAGTTCGAGAAGATCACGCACGCACTCGCGGAAAACAACGAGCCACTGACGCTCGAAACCTTGCGGGGCGAGTACCGCAAACTGCTCGACGCCTACTTTGGCCCCGCATTCGTTTTGGACGACGAACTGAGCCTCGAGTGCTTGCGGATTCCGCACTTCTACCGTGCGTTCTACGTCTACAAATATGCAACGGGCTTATCGGCCGCGATCGCGCTGGCCGAGCGCGTGACGAAGGGCGGCAAGCCCGAACTCGATGCGTATTTGAACTTCCTGAAGGCGGGGAGCAGTAAGGATCCGCTCGATTTATTACGCGATGCGGGCGTCGATATGGCCACGCCCGAACCGGTCAACGCCGCGCTCGCGAAGTTTAGCCGACTCGTCGGCGAACTCGATCAGTTACTGTCCTAATAGCCCACGAAAGACTCGCTGCGATGCCGATTTTGATTGTGCTTCTGTTGATGGCCGCGTGTGCGAACGTGCCGTGGCCTGCGCCGCCGTTCCGCATCGGCGCGAGTGGTAGTGTTGGCATCACCGCGTTCCTGTTCTTGTTGCCGATCGGCGCGACCGCGATCCTGACGCGCTGGACGACGTCGGCATTGCGGAACGACCCCGAACGCCGTGCCGAAGTTAGCACGATTTATTACCGCTATCGCCGCTACATCGGTTATGCGAACTTGCTCATCGCGATCCTCACGATCGTCGGCCTCGGTTGGGGATGGAGTGTCTGGCACCGCACGCACATCGTTTACGATGGCCGCGAATCGATCGCACCGCTCGCGGAACTGCTCGTTCCGGCACCGTATATTTTGACGATCTTCATCATCTGGTTGCTGCACTACGATGCCGAACGCGCCTTCCACGAAACGGCAATTCGTACGGCGCTGCATTCATTCTGGACGCGATTCGGGCACTTCACGTACCACTTTCGACCGTTCGCGTTCCTCGTCATGTTCCCCGTCGGCATGTTTTGCGCACAACAGACGTTCATCCGCTATGCGCCCGAGTGGGCCGATCACGATTTGACCATGTGGGTGGGGTTGCTCATCGTGCCGTTGCTGTTCGTGTTACTGCCGTTGCTGGTGCGGCCCGTACTCGGGTTGAAGCCGATGCCCGCCGGGCCGGATCGCGAACGCCTCGAAGCGCTCGCGAAAACCTGGAAGTTCCGCTACCGCGACCTGCTGGTTTGGCCCACGCGCGGCGGCATGGCGAACGCGCTCGTCGTCGGTGTGGTGCCACAAGCGCGCTACATCGTCTTCACCGATAAACTGCTCGCGACACTCGCGCCGGACGAACTCGATGCGGTGTTCGGCCACGAACTCGGCCACGCGAAACACTGGCATATTCCGTACTACGCTGCGTTCTTCACGGTGAGTGCCGTGGCCACTGCCGTCGGCGTCGGCGTGCTGTTCCACGAGGCGGTTCACGCCGACTGGATCGACGCCCGCGCCTGGGAGCCGTGGGCGGGGCTGCCGCCACTTGCGGCCCTCGGCGCGTACATCTTCGTCGTGTTCGGGTTCCTCTCGCGGCGCTGCGAACGGCAAGCGGACATCTACGGTTGCCGCGTCGTATCCGGCGGGTTGCCCGTCACGCGCGATGGCGTCAACGCGATGATTCGCGCACTCGAGCGCGTCGCCGACATGAACGGAATGGATGCCGCTAGTACGCGAAAACGCTTACCGATCTTCAAGCGATTCTGGGCGATGTTAAAATCGTGGCAGCACGGAACCATCGCCGAGCGAATTCACTTTCTCACCGACCTCGCCAATAACCCGCAGATGGAACTCGCCGTCCAACGCCGCACGTTCCTGTTGCGTTGCGGACTGTTCCTCGGGCTATTCGCCGCCATCCTCGGCCTCGGCTTCTGGATCGGCTGGCGCGATTTCGCAAAGTGGATGTAATCTTCAATACTCGCTCTCGAATGCGAGCGACTCGTTCATCGCGGCGAGCGTGACAGCGGCTATCAACATCAGCGTGATGGGTATCCACACGGTCAGCCAACGATAGATCGGTCGCCATCGTTCCACGGCGGGAACGAACGCGAGGAATGCCAACAGTGGCGCGGCACACGGCAACGCGAACGCCGTTGTCGGCACCAGACTTTCGGTTTCGTGGAACGCTGCGAATAGCGTTCCGGTGAGCAAGATCGCGCCGCCGGGCAACACCGCACCCACTTCCCCGCGCGTGAAAAATACGACCGAGCCGATGCCGAAAAGTGCCATCGCGCCGAGCGTGGCCACGTCGAGTAGA
Organism: Limnoglobus sp.; assembly: GCA_043757025.1. Classification (GTDB taxonomy): domain Bacteria; phylum Planctomycetota; class Planctomycetia; order Gemmatales; family Gemmataceae; genus Limnoglobus. Next base: position 10,618 of record JAYVQG010000304.1, on the reverse strand, counting down.
CTTTTGGAATGTGCGTAAATAATCACCGTGCCGGCAGTCATAAGGCACGCCGCGAGAACGAACGGCGCGAGGGCACCGGGTTGACGCTGGCTCAGATTCATCAGGCCGAAACCGATGGTCGCCGTCAGCACGATGAACGCAGGGACGACGATCATCGGCAGCGTCTGATACTCCTTCGGCACGACGCGAACGACGGCCATCGCCACGACGACGGCCCACAGCGTGTAACCGATTGTGGCCAGTTTCGGCTTGCGGATGAGCATTCCTGCGATTGCCGCCGTGGCCGCGAGCCAGGGTAGCCACGTGAGTCGACGATCCGTCGGCAGCCAGCCGGGGTGAATTTTCGCGAGATGATTGCCGACCGCCAGGCTCGCGACAAACGCAACGACAGCCGCCACACTCGCCGACGATTTGCCAAACAGCAACCGCGCGAACGCCATCGTCACCACGCCGACGACGAACGGCGGGCCAACCGTTTCGCGAAGCGCTTCGAGGAGGATGTCCGTCGGTGGCAGTGTCATGTCAGTGACGAATGGTAAAGCCGCACAGACGTTCGTCTGCGCGGCTAAAAATCGGAGTTTACTTCTTCGCGGCCACGTTGACCGTCAGTGCGACTTCGTTATCGACTTTGCCTTCGCCGTAGGTCATGCCGTAGTCGGCGCGGTTGATCTTGAACTCGGCCTTCATGGTGAAGGTATCGCCGATGGCGATCTCGGCTGGGAACGTGACTTCTTTCGACTTGCCGAGCAACGTGAGAGTGCCCGTCACGGTGTAGCCTTTGTCGCCCTTGGCGATTTTGCTGGTGACGAACTTCGCGGTCTTGTGATCCTTGACCGCAAAGAAATCGCCGCTCTTGAGGTGTCCCGTCAGCTTCGCATCGTCCGAATACAGCGAGTCGGTTTCGATGGTCACGTCGATTTTCCAGGCGTCGTTTTCGTGGGTGACTTCGCCGGCAAGCGTTTTGAAGCCGCCAGTGTGCTTGCCGTCCTTCTTGGTGCCGACGAACTCGACTTTGGTGTTTTCGCCAGTGAGGGTGAACTTGTCCGCCGCATTGGCAAAGCCTGCGACGAGAACGGCCACCGCGAGAGCGAGGAACGAACGAACCATGAGAGAACTCCTGTTCTATGAGACGTGTTGGTCTGGGAGCGCCCCAGACAGCCCGAGACCATACCGGCGAACGAGCGTAGCCCTATAAAGTACGCGAACGGACCGCACAAAGTCGAGTGAAATCTGGGGGAAATTTCCGAAGTAAAGCGAACAGCGAAAAGGTGGAGGCTACGCGTACGCCGCTGCGGTAGGTACGGATTCGCTACGTGTCTTCATACTTCATTTCAATTTGTACACCGAGTAATTTACCCGAACCATCTGGCTCGTCGGTCAACTCGAGTACGCGGGTATCGACTAACACGCGATCGTAGTCTTCGCCTGCCGAGTCTCGCATCGTTTCGATGTTGTCTTCGTTAATTGTTGCAATATATTGCAAATTATTTTCTTTGCAAACGGTGTGCGCAATCCGAAATAACGTCCACTTTTGACGTGGATCCACGCCATCAAACAGTCGGCTGTCGTGCATGAGAAATTCGACCGAATGACGCTGTCGGAGTGTTAGCAAAAGCAAATCGAAGCAAAAAATACGAATATCGTTGATGCCATCCGCTTGGTCGTGTTCGATACGTGCCTCAACATCGTAGCGGCTCTGGTTGTCGCCATCATTATTTCGCACTACCAATCCAGCAGGCTTATCGCCGTAGAACTCTCTTGCGAAATTGCGATACGACTCCATTAACCGATCCGTGTGAGGTTTAATCGTCTTCAAGTATTCGGTAGTCTGTAATGTTGCCGTCGTCATCTCGGCTCGAATCCTTTGAGCTTCTTGTGTATACTTCGCAAGCAATGACAAATAATCTTCAATCTTACGTCTTCGTGCAGTCAGATCGGCAAGGTAACGATTGTTTTCTGTATACTCATCGAGCGCTCGATGGGCTTTAAGGTATTGAAACAGCTGATCGAGTTGGCGCTCCAAGTTTACGCGTATCGTTTGAGATTGCTTGAGTTCTGCCTCGGCTTTACTCTTTTCTTGTTCCAACCGCTTCATGCGGTTATCGCGTAGACGAGCATAAAATGCGTCGACATCATCCAGTCGCTTGAGTACCAGTTCGGGTAATGCAATCTTCGCTTCGTCATAAAGTTTTTTTACGCGTTCTGGAGTCACGTCTGGACGGATTGACATCGACAGGGCGATGTTTGCAAGGCGCACCGAAAGTATGGCTTCTTCACTGCGGACTTCGGCTAACTGGTTGCGAATCGTATTGGCCGCCCCTTCGCGATCGCTATAATCTTTTGCAACCTTGAAGTTCGTTAAATCGAATTCGAGTTTCTCGATTCGCTCAGTGAGCGAAGCGACTTCCATTTCAGCATTCTTACCGCCGATATAGAAATCTTGGAGATCTTTATCGGATTTGTATTTCTTTGCGAGCAGTAACTGCACATCCAGATCTTTCTTGGCATCGTGTTTTTGAATTACACGTCGATAATCGAGACCGAGAAGAAAGCTCGAATATAGTATGCGGAAATATGGTGTCCAATGGGCACTTGCGAGATCTGGCGAGTTGTAAGAGTTGCGGGTCGGTCTCAGGAAAAAGCTTATCAGCGATCGAAAAGTCAAAGAGCTGGCAGCCGAAGGCAAGTCAAATACACCTAAGTTATTTAAGGTTTCTATGTATCCCGTGCCCAACTTGATAGTTGTTTTGATTCGGAAATTCGTGCCATTAAAATCGATTGTCTCCTCGCCAACCGTGCGTGTGGCACGATACTGTTTCCCGTTATGTTCAAATGCGAGAGTGAAATCCCACCCCTTGAGGTGCGACTCAAAATGTATATTACTACTCGACCCTAGACAAAAGTGTATCAGTGAAACGAGTAATGACTTCCCGACCCCATTGTAGGTGGACTGAATGTTCTTAGTCTGTTTCTTCGTGGGCTTGCCAACAATTAGCGTTAGCCCGGAGCGGTTGAACCGCACGGTATGGAACGTAGAACGAGTGGAAGAAAGCTCAATTAGCTTCATCGAGGCAACTCATCTATTTGTGACACGTCGAGTATGAGGCCTGCCGCTATCTCGACTTAGGCCACCATCAATTCGATACAATTCGCCAGATTGCGTTACATCGAGAATATCAGTCGTGTAAAGGAAACAGAGGGCGAGGGCGAAGTTTTCGACACCGTGACTTGCCGGCCATTCAGGCGATTCGAGTTGTTCTCGAATCCGGTTCCATAGAGCATCGAATGTCGTCGGGTTGCCAACGAACGAAAGTACGAACCCGGCTAAGCCGAGAACGGATTCCGACAGTCGCAAGTGTTTGTCAGGGAGAAGCACCGGGCAGGCCCTTTGCATTTCGTTTCGGATCGAACACATCGCACGACTCAAAGAAGTATCCTATCACGGCATCGACTGCCGTCGTCGTGGCAGTTGTCGCGGATTTCGGAAACAGGCTACGACGGAAGACAGCGAAGACCTCATTTACGGTATCGCGGTTCGCCGATGATGGCGTTTCGACTACCGCTTTCTTCGCGGCTTCGTAGACGCCTACAACATGGTCCCTGAGTTCGCCGAGAGCAAACGCGGAATTGTCTTTGAAATATTTTTCGACGTGGCCGGTCTGTAGTGCTCCGTTCTGGATAAGCACAGAGTTCCGTTTAGAGAGACGGTTTAGCATAATTTTCTCGTCCAGTTCGGGTGGCAGGTCCAAACGAGAGTCGGATTCCACAATTTCAGTTGACACGATTTGTCTAACCACGTCACCAAACACCCCATAATCGAGATGGGCGATTCGATCTGGATCGGGGATGGCCCCGCCGAGAATGCGTTCCCAGTCTATTTCTGGCAAATTCAGGAAGTCGTTTTCGAGGTCCGAACTCCCATAACTGGCGAAAGTAATCGCTTTGTGCTTTTTGCGTAGCTCGTTGAGCTTTAAACTAATTTCTTTGGGCGTTCCAGTGTATTTATCGTTGTAAACAAAAGTATATGACGACAGATTTTTATCCCACTGTGCCAAAATCTTTGTGAAGTCGGCGACTATTTTCCTCGCAGCAACGCCAGCTTTGTCCTTGGGGTCGATCGGAGAATAGAGCTGGAAGTAGTGTTTGTCGGCAGGAAAAAAACCATCGTTTCCGCCATCTCCTTTTGCTCCCTGTGGGCCAACCGTTTCAAAAGCAGTGCCATGCTTAGCTTTCATCACCGCCCAAAACAAATCCTGAAATGCCTTCCCACCGGCACTAGTGCATTGGGATTTGAACACCCGCCATGCAAGTAGTCGTTCCTCTTTGGTCGCCATCTTTCATTTCTCATTTGTGCAAAAAGCCGATTCCATTAGTTTCCGTGAATCCGACGCTCTACGGCGTAAACCACCCGTCGGCCTCGATGGCTTTTATGGACTCGTCCAGCGTCAGTGCGTCGAAAATGCCCACCCATTCGCCCGTGTGGCGTAGGAAGTACAGCGCGAATGTGCCGTCTCGTAGAGGCTCCATGCGCGCGAACTTCACCTCGAAACTCGGCGCGAGTGCCTTCGGACTCGGGCAGGCATACGTCGAGAAAAAGTAGAAGTAATTCCGATACCACTTTGCCCCGATGTCGGAGACGTAGTTGAAGCGTGCGTCTTTCTCCGGCGGCAAAATGTGCTTGGGTTTCATTACGCGCTCGATCGAATCTCTCGCCTTCGTTTCGACGAGGGCTTTCATCGAAGCCGTCACCACAACCCGCTTCTTGGCTGGGCGGATTTCCCACGGTTGTCTCGGCATCGTCGTTCCTTTCGGCGGGGAGGTTACGAAGTCTTACCCGCAAATCGGCTCTCCGTCCACGGGTTGCCTCGCATGTGGTACTGGCCGTTTTCGGGGCGTTCCCAGTAGCCGGGGCGGTCGTCGGTCATGAACTCGATGCCGCGTACCCACTTCGCGCTCTTCCACGCATAGAGTTTCGGAATCACCAAGCGTAACGGGTAACCGCGATCGAGCGGCATATCTTGACCGTCGTGTTTCATCGCGAACAACGCGTCTTCGGCGAAAAAATCGTCGATCGGTAAGTTCGTCGTGTAGCCATATTCGCAGTGGACCATCACGAATTTCGCTTCGGGGGCGATCGTGCAATGGTTGCGGAGTTCGCGGGTGGCGACGCCTTCCCAGAGGTTGTCGAGCTTGCTCCAGCGCGTGACGCAGTGCATGTCGGCGAAGACTTTCACTCGCGGTAACGCACAGAACTCCGGCCACGTGAACCGAACGGGCGCGTCCACGAGTGGTTTTGGGAAGATCGCGAAGTCCCAGGTGGCGGGGTCGAAGGTCGGTTCTGGCCCTTCGTGCAAAACCGGCCATTTCACCGTCCGCGACTGTCCGGGCGGCAAGCGGTCCCCGCGCACGGTGTCGCTCGAGATTACGATTCCTTCGGTTACCATCGCATTCCTCCGTGGTGGGCCTCCTTCAATTTATCGAACCTGCCACCATCGCGGCCATTCGTCGCGGGTTGTTGCCAGCCGAGGCGGACGGCATAGCCTTCTTGCAGAGTCATCGTTTGGAGGATCAAATCAGAATGCATATGGTGAACTTCGATGTTACCCATAATCGATACTCACGTTCATTTACTCGCGGGACTCGACGATGGCCCCGCCAACGCCGACGAGGCGCTCGCGATGGCGCGGATGCTCGTTGCCGAGGGGGCCAGCGCCGCCGCCGCACTCGCGCACCAAAATGACGGTTACCCGAACAACGACGCCGACCGACTGCGCGCCGCCACGAAAACGCTCGCGGAACAACTCCAAACCGCAGGCATCCCGCTCGCCGTTTACCCGACGGGCGAAGTGATGCTGACGGCCGATCTCGTCGAGCGACTCGAAGCCGGTACGTTGCTGACCGTCGCCGACCGCGGTCAATTTTTGCTGGTCGAAATGCCGCACGGCGTTTTCGTGGACGTCGTTCCGCTCGCCGAGGCACTCCGGCCGAAAGGCGTGCGGTTGATCGTCGCCCATGCGGAACGATACCCCGAATTGCTCCACGACGATCTACTCGGCGAACGCTGGATTGCGGCGGGTTGCTTGATCCAATTCACCGCACATCGGATCGCCGAACCGACGCGATCCACCGACGAACGCGCGATGAAATCGTGGATCCGGCGCGGGATGGTTCACCTGATCGGTTCGGACGGGCACAACCTGGACTGGCGTCCGCCGCGTCTCAAAGACGGCTACGATCGCATCGTCGAATGGACCGGCCCCGCCGTCGCCGACCGCATCGCAAACATCTGGGCCTCCGCCATTATGGAAGGTCGCCCCGTCAACGCCGCACCGCCACATCACCCTCCGCGAAGCTGGTTCTCGAAGCTGTTCGGTTAGTAGCGTGGCACCTGCTGCCTTATCCCCGCTTGCTGCGCATCGCCAGCACGACTTCGATGCCTTCGATGGCACCGCTGGCGAAATTCTGATACTCCGCCGACTCGACGCCGTATAGCGCGATGCGGCCAGAGCGATCGTGGTGGACGCCCCAGCCGTACTTCTTGGGTAGCGGTGACGCCCGCATGCACGGGTACGGCTTGCCGAACAACTTCGTTTGAATCGCAGCGTCTTGCGCTTTCGCCTCAGCCTTCGATAGCCCTTCGCGGCGAATGTGAACCGCGAGCATCAGGTCTTCGAGCGTGAGCGCGTACGACTTCGCTGTCAGCAACTCGTGCTGCAACATCGGTACCGTCGGCGTCTCCCCGCGTGGCACGGGGACAGTGCCACATCGCACGGGGCAATCGGGCGCGACGAGTACGAACGTGTTGGAAATCAACTCCATGGGCAACCTTTCACCAGCCGCGTTGCGCGATCAACCACTGAATCTGTCCCATGTGATGTCTGCTGGAAGTACGACCGCGCGAACTGCTCGTCCCATCGCGCATGAATGCCTTCGAGCACGGTCAAAAGTACGTGGACATTGCCGGTACGCGAATCGTTGGAGCCTCCTCGGTCAACGTCCATTTGAACCGGATGTAGCAATGGGCGTGACAGTCCGCGAGGTGATGGAGAGGCGGCGAAACAATCGACGACTACCCAGGGGTTACCTGGGTAGTCGTCGGTTTACTTCGCCGGTGCTTCGGCAACCGCGGGCGCGGCAACCGGGGCGGCTGCGGTCGCAACTGGCGTGGCCGTCACTGGTGCGGTTCCAGCCACAGCGGGGGCAGCGATAGCGGCCGCCGCGAGGGCGGCGGCTTTTGCGGCTTCGGCGGCCAAGCGACGCGGGTCGATCGGCTTCTTCGGATCGACGGGCTTCTTCTCCGAAGGTTTCTTCTGCGGGGCGCTGCTGCCGGTGGTCTTCGGGGCCAGCAATGCCGACATCTGCTTGCCTTCCATCATCGGCATCTTCTCGACCTTGCAGACGTCCGCCAGCTTTTCGAGCATGCCGTCGATGATGCGACGGCCTTCCTCGATGTGCTGCATTTCGCGGCCGCGAAACTGCACCTTCAACTGCACCTTATCGCCGTCTTCGAGGAACTGGCGTGCCTGGTTCAACCGCGTATCGACGTCGTGCGTGCCGGTCTTCGGGCGTACCCGAAGTTCTTTCAGCTTCTGCTGGTGGGTTTTCTGATGGGACTTCTTGGACTGCGCATATTTGAACTTGCCGTAGTCCATGATCTTGCAAACGGGCGGTCGTTCGGTCGCGGCGATTTCGACGAGGTCGAAACCGACTTCGCGGGCCATTTCCATCGCCTGAGCGGTGGAGACGATGCCGTGCTGCTCGCCGTCCGCCCCGATGAGGCGGATGGGGGTAATGCGGATTTGTTCGTTCATCCGCGGGCCAGTGGGGCCGCGGGGCGGTGCATTTCGATCGAATGGCGGGATGCGAAGACTCCTCTACGAAATCGAAGGCGAACCCGTATCGGCCACATTGGCCGATGACGCGTAACGGGTTCGGTTTTACCGAGTCTGCCGTTCGCGACGGGAAGTATCCAGAATATCATATGCTTAACCCAGAAATTTTTCTGCGTCAACACCATAACTGCAAGATTTTCCGTGGCAGCGCTTGCCTTCGGAACCGTCCGGATCGACAATGCGAACGGGTTCACGGTTCACTTTCGTGCGACCGCCACCCACTGCCTACCCCCACCCGTTCTCCGAGGTTCCGCTCATGCGTACTTGTTTTGCAGCGATTTGTCTCAGTTTCGCGGTCGGCTCGGCGTGTGCCGACGACACGAAGTTGAAAGTCAAAGTCGGCGATGCGTTCCCGGCGGATGCCGTGAAGGCCACCCAGATCGATCTCGTGAAAAAAGATGCGAAGACCATCGGCATCGCCGACCTCAAAGGCAAAATCGTCGTCGTATTCTGGTATCCGAAGGCGTTGACGGGTGGCTGCACCACCGAGTCGTGCGGCTTCCGCGATATCGCCAAGGAGTTCCCCGAAGGCACCGTTCTCCTCGGGGCGAGCGCCGACGGCACGAAGCTCAACCAGGAATTCACCGACAAGCACATGCTCCCCTACGCGCTGCTGTGCGACACCGATCAGACGCTGATCAAGGATCTCGGCATCCAGATGGCGAACGGCAAGATGTCGCAGCGCGTGACGTTCGTCGTCGGCAAAGATGGCAAGATCGCGAAGATCTACGACAAGGTCGATCCGAAAAAGCACCCGACGGAAGTGCTGGCATTCGTGAAGGAACTGGCCGCGAAGTAAACGCCGATTTCTCGCCGCCAGAATCGACGTAAACGTGGGGCACATTAAAAACGTGCCCCACCATGGAAAGTCACTTGTTTACCCGTAGTAGGTTTTGGATGGGAAATCCGCTGCCGGGGTCGCGGTGAAGCGTGCCATTTTCAAACCAGAAGACCCCCATTGCTGCGCTACTGATGCCCTTGCCGTTCACCGTACCCAAGCTGACTTGCGGTGCGATTCGCCCATTCTCAATCTTGACTTCGCGAACGCTAAATATCTTTTCGCGGATCTGCCGACCCTCGTGCATGAAGATGTCCCCGATCTTCTTGTCGGCACCGAATCGGATGCGGAGTCTGGGGTCGCCCTGAATTTCCCAAGTGCCGACGAGCTTCTCCCATTCTGCCGGGTCGGCGTTCGGATTCTGGTTCGGTTGCGGTTCCGGGTTGTTCGGGCCTATCGGTGCGAATAGAAAATTATTGCTCGCTTCGCTGATGATCGAACCGTCCTGCATGAGCATCACTTTGCGCAGAAGTCGACCGCCCCGATTCGGATGATCGGAGAATGTCACGACTAGGCGAGCGTAGACATTGACCCAGATCAACAACAAGCCGCGCCGATTGTTCTCCTCCCAAGAAGACCGCTCATTGAAGTATGGGTTCGTGAAGCGTTGTTCCTTATCGCCGCAGATGGCGTCGAAATCATCGGAATTCGGCAGCCGACCTTTTCCGAGAATTGCTTCGACTTCGGAAATCGTGGCCCCGCTTTTCAAGAGCGCGTAGTTTTCAGGGGTCACTTTCGCGTTCGGAATATCGAGCGTTAGCCCGCGGCCAAATGGAATGGAGCCTTTGAAGACGAACAACGCGAGAACGATTCCGACAATCAGGAACGATACACATCCCACCAAGACGAACGGGATCACCTTCGTCGAACCCGATTTCTTTCGGTTGGAAGAGCGTTTTCGTAGGACGTGCTCCTTCATCGAATTCTCCACGTCGACCGGGTATGACAAATGCCACTCATATCTTATATAGTCTGGTATCGCCGTGTCTCTTCGGTAGTCAGTTCCAGCGATTCCGTCACGATTGCAAAGCCTTTGCATCGGAATCTACGCGCGCATTTCGGAATTTTGGCCTGCACAATCGACATCGCACGCTTATCCAGATAGATCGCCCAATCGCAAAGTGCGCCGTTTAAACTCTCGACCGATTACCGAGTCGAGGCCGCCGAGATCGTCGAAATGCAACTAACCAAGGGCGGCGTACGCCTAGCGCAATTCTTGAACGACACGTTCAAAGAGTGACCGCTCCTTTTCCCATTTTTCGCTGGAGGTATCAGTTATGTGTCGACTTCGAAATCCGATTCAGTGCATCATTCCCCCGTACATCTTCGAGAAGCTCCTCGAGAGCAAAGACAAAGACGTGCGAAGTTCGGCGCTCGCGGCGCTGACGCTGTCCGCCCAAATGCGCGGCGAGCGAAGCGTGCGAGCCGCCTTTAGCGCTTCCAGTGCATCCGCGAATGGACGCCGGACCATTTTCGACTGCGAAAATAGCTTTTCGACCGACGGTGCTGTCGTGGCTCGCTCGGAAGATGGCGCAGCCTCTACGGACGATTCCGTCAACCGCTTGTTCGATGGGCTAGGAACGACCCGCGACTTCTTCAAAGAGGTGTTCGATCGCGATTCGCTCGACGACAACGGGATGCGCCTCGACGGGTACGTCCATTTCGGCTCGAATCACAATAACGCCGGTTTCAATGGCCAGGTGATGGTATTCGGCGACGGCGACGGCGATCAATTTACGGACTTTACCAAGTCACTCGACGTAATCGCACACGAGTTAGGCCACGGAGTGACAGCAATTCCCGGTCGCGTGAAAACCCCTGCGAAATCCGCTCTTCTCGATCGCGACTTTCGTAAACTCACCTTGCCTCGCGCTTCTCCAGGCCCTCC
>JAYVQG010000303.1:0-19281 GCA_043757025.1 Limnoglobus sp. | reverse complement strand
GATTCCGAAATCGGGAATGATTCCAGGGATGGGTGGGTGGGTAAGTGGTGGAATCATTCCCTGCTACCCAAAATCGCCGCAATTGAAACCAGGCCCCCGAGATCAATGTGGACTTGGCGGTTCTCGATCCGAACTTCCCACACATGGTTCTGAATTCGCACAGTTGGTCCAGTGCGAATTTCCGCGATCGAGTTCAGGCTGTCATCGTGCATGAATTCGAGGAAGCAATGATCCATGACCGGGGCGTAAACGAGGAGAAATACCCTGAAGCAGTGTCGAATGCTCTATTGCAGATTCAATCTGGAAATTTTGAAGAGTCTGTTACGGCGCAGCTGTTAGTTCACGATTACGGCCATTATGGTGCAATCCGAAATGCGATCCAAACCAAACTTCGGAAAGTGTCTGTGAATGCTCGCCGAATCCTCGAACAGTATCACAATCGCACGCAGACGTTTAACTAGCCGCAGGAGTTCCCGATGTTCGCGAGTATTTGTTTTGGATTCTTCGACTCGGATGCACTCCGTCGGCAGGAAATCTGCGTGGCTCAACCGCTCGATTTGCAACAGGTGACACGGCTATTACGCGAGAGTGGGTCGGTCCAATCCGATAACGGGTGTGTAGACGGCCACGTTTTCTCGATCCACCCCGAGGGGTTTATCGAGTCGACATGTGTGATTGTCTCACGGAAAGTCGTCGATTTCTTGTCTCGGTTTGTACGTGAGACGGGTTGCGAGATTGCGGCTCCTCAATTTGGCGGCCGATTGAGTCTAGAAGCGATCGTGGCCAACTATGAGAAACTCGCCGACATTTACGCAACTACGAACCCACGAGTTGGAAAGCCAAACCCCGAAACCCAGGTGGCCTGATTCACCATGAAAACACCGAATGCCGAATCGCTGAAGCTCGTTAAGGAATATTCGCGGCCTGTGATCACGTTTGCCGTGATTCGCGTGCCCGGTTCGGATCGCGTCTTCCTCGGCTCGTCGGACTTCAAAGTGAGCGAGGCGGACTTAGTGGCGGCGAAGTTCGAGCCGAAGGATTTGTACGCGCACGGCAGTTACGTTACGGGTGTGACACTCGCCGGAAAGACGCTGGTTTCCGGTGGGTACGATGGCAAGTTGACGTGGTGGGACACCGACAAAAAGACGGTCATTCGCACGCACGATGCCCACGCGAAGTGGATTCGCAAAGTCATCGCGTCGCCGAATGGGAAGATCGTCGCGAGCATTGCGGACGACATGGTTTGCAAGCTCTGGGATGCCACCACGGGGAAGATGATTCGCGAACTGCGCGGCCATGCCGAGAAGACGCCGAACAACTACGTTTCGATGCTGTACGCCGTTGCGTTCTCTCCGGATGGTTCGCTGATCGCGACGGGCGACAAAGTGGGCCACGTCGTCGTGTGGGATGCGAACACCGGCAAGGAACTTGCCGCGGTCGAGGCACCGATTATGTACACGTGGGACAAAGCGCAGCGACTGCACTCGATCGGCGGCGTACGCTCGGTGGCGTTCTCGCCCGACAACGCCATCCTCGCGGTCGGCGGCACGGGGAAGATCGGCAACATCGACCACCTCGAAGCGAAGGCTCGCGTCGAACTCTTCGACTGGAAGACGAAGAAGCCACTCGCCGAAATCGTCGCGGATAAGTCGCAAGGGCTGGTGAACAAGCTCGCATTCGCACCCGATGGCTCGTGGCTACTCGGTGCGGGCGGCGCGGGCGAAGGGTTCCTGATCGCGATCGACGTCGCGGGGAAGAAAGTCATCAAGCAAGAAAAAGTGCCGATGCACGTTCACGATTTCGCCGTCACCGACGCCTTCGATTCGATCGTCGCCGTCGGCCACAACAAGATTGTTACCTACAAGCTCGGGTAGACATGCCAAAGATTTTGATACTACTCGTACTCCTTGGCCTGCCGTCGCTTTCGCATGCGCGCGAACCGACGTTCGAGCGCGACATTCAGCCGATCCTCACGCGGTTCGGCTGCAATGCCGGCGCATGTCACGGTAAGGCACGCGGGCAGAACGGATTCTCGCTTTCGCTACTCGCATACGACCCCGATGCGGACTTCGCGGCGATCACCGAGGAAGCCCGTGGGCGGCGGTTGTTCCCCGCGAACCCCGAGTTCAGTTTGCTATTGCGCAAAGCGAGCGGCGAGGTTCCGCACGGCGGCGGCAAGAAACTGTCGAAGGACGACCCGAACTACGCGACACTGAAGCAGTGGATCGCATCGGGCATGCCACGCACGCCGACAACGGCCGCAAAGCTCGTCGGAATCGCGGTCAGTCCACGCGAACGGATCATGACCTTCGGCACGATGGTCCCGCTGCAAATTACCGCGACCTACTCCGATGGCAGCACCGAAGATGTGACGCGGATGTCGCAGTTTCAATCGAACGACAGCACCTACGCCGCCGTCGATGCGTTCGGTAAAATCGTCGCGGGACCGCTACCCGGCGAGGCCGCCGTGATGGCGCGGTTCCAGAATACCTTCGCCGTCTGTAACATCCTGATCCCGCTTCCCGGCACCGTCGATGCGAAATATTACGAGACACTGCCGCGCAAGAACTTCATCGATGGCCACGTCTGGAACAAGCTCAAACAACTCGCGATCACGCCATCCGACCCGTGCCCCGATGCGACGTTTCACCGCCGCGCGTTTCTCGACATCATCGGCCGATTACCGACGCCCTCCGAGACGACCGCGTTCTTGAAAGACACCGACCCGAAGAAGCGCGACGCACTGATCGATCGCCTCCTGGAGCGACCGGAGTACGGCGATTTCTGGGCGAACAAATGGGCGGACTTGTTGCGGCCGAACCCGTATCACGCGGGCATTAAAGCGACATTTAACTACGATGCCTGGATCCGCGAGTCGTTCCGCAAGAACAAGCCGTACGACCAGTTCGTTCGCGAAATACTCACCGCACAAGGCAGTTCGTTCCGTAACGGGGCCGTCGTGTTTTATCGCAATCGTCGTCAACCCGACGAACTGACGACGATGGCCAGTCAGCTGTTCCTCGGCATTCGGCTCGACTGTGCGAAGTGCCACCACCACCCGTTCGAGGTCTACTCGCAAGACGACTTTTACAGCTTCGCCGCGTTCTTCGCCCGCCTCGGTCACACGGGGCAAGGCATCTCGGCCCCGATCTCCGGCGGCGAGGAAATCTTCTACGTCAACCCCACCGGCACGGTGAAACACCCGCTGACTGACAAGGCCATGTCACCGCATACGCTGCTCGGCAAGGACATCGTGATTCCACCCGAAGACGACCCGCGCGTCGTGCTGGCAAAGTGGGTCACGGCTCCCGAGAATCCGACGTTCGCTAAGGTGATCGCTAACCGCGTCTGGGCGGACCTGATGGGCCGCGGCATCGTCGACCCCGTGGACGACCTGCGTGCGACGAACCCGCCGACGAACGGCCCGCTCCTCGACGAACTCGCGGCCGACTTCCGCAAGGGTGGCTGCAACATGAAGTCGCTCATTCGCCGAATCGCGACGAGCCACGCATACGGTTTGAACTCCACGCCGCGCGATCGCAACATCGGCGATATCCGCAACTATTCGCGGCACTATCGGCAACGACTCCGTGCGGAAGTATTGCTCGATGCCGTCACGGACATTACGGGCGTGACCGAGAAATTTGAAGCGATGTCGCCCGGATCTCGCGCGATGGAATCGTGGACGGTCCGCTTCGATTCGAAGTTTCTCGACAGCTTCGGGCGACCCGATCCGAACCAGGATCCACCGTGCGAACGCAGTTCGGAAACGACCGTGGTGCAGGCGCTGCACCTGATGAATTCGCCGAATATTCAACGTAAGATAACCGACGATAACGGTAATGCGGCGATACTCGCGAAGAGCGATAAAACGCCGGCTGCGATCGTGCGCGAGATCTATTTGCTGATCTATTGCCGCGAGCCAATTGCCGAAGAAACGGCGAAGTGCGTGGCGCGCTTCGAGAAGAAAAACGCGATCCGCCGCGAGGCGACCGAAGACCTAATGTGGGCGTTACTGAACACGCCCGAATTCACATTCAACGATTTATTGAAGGGTACGAACGTGAACACGAACTGCCTGGGCGTCACGCGCCGCGACTGCTTGCAACTCGGCCTCACGACTTTGCTCGGTGGCGGGCTGGCGACCGCGATGCGAGCGTCGTCCGGAACGAACAAGATCGCGCCGAAGGCGAAGTCGTGCATTCTCATTTGGATGGATGGCGGGCCGACGCACTACGAAACCTTCGACCCGAAGCCCGATGCCCCCTCGGAGTATCGCGGCGACTTCAAAGCGATCCCCACGAAGACGAACGGGATGATGATTTCCGAGCACATGAAACGGCTCGCGGCGATCTCCGATAAACTCGCGATCGTGCGTTCGATTCGCCACGACCAAGGCAACCACGGTGCGGGCAATCACTACATGATGACGGGCGCGCCGCCGCGAATCCCCGTCGGTTGCGGTGCGTTCGTCAGCTTCCACCCGAGCATGGGTTCGGTGACCGCCGCCGAAGTGGGTGCCCCTGCCGGGCTGCCCGCGTACTTCAGTTTACCGAGCATGACGCGGTCGGGCGGGCCGAACTTCCTCGGTGCGAAGTACGCGCCGTTCGTCGTCGAAGAGAACCCGGACCAACACAATTTCCGCGTTCGCGATGTCGCACTACCGAGTGGCCTGACTGCGGGCCGGTTCGCCGACCGCAGCGACGTCCGCGTCGAGGTCGATCGCTTCCGCCGCTTCCTCGATAAAACCTCCGGCGACCCCGCCGTCGCGCTCGACGAACATTACCTGCAAGCCGCCGAATTGATGAAATCGAAGGAAGCGCAGGCCGCATTTAACATCGGTCGCGAGCCGGAGAAAGTGCGACAAGCCTACACGCGAACGGCGTTCGGACAACGCGCGTTGCTCGCTCGCAGATTGGTCGAGGCGGGCGTGCCGTTCATCACGCTCCACGACGGCGGCTGGGACCACCACACGAAGCTGTTCGATGCATTAAAAACGCGTCTACCCTCTTGGGATCAAGTCGTGTCCGCACTGATTTCCGACCTCGATCAGCGTGGGTTGCTCGATACGACGCTCGTAATCGCACTCGGTGAATTCGGCCGTACCCCGCAGATCAACAAAGACGCTGGCCGCGACCACTGGGCGAACGCGATGAGCGTGCTGTTCGCGGGCGGTGGCACCCCCGGAGGGCAAGTCATCGGGGCGACCGACAAAAAGGGGTTTGCCGCGATCGAGCGCGTCGTTTCGCCGGAAAACTTCGCTTCGACGATCTACACGAAACTCGGGATCGACCCAAATAAGCTTTTGTACGCACCGAACGGCCGACCCTCGCACATCGTCAGCGACCCGATGCCGATCAAAGAACTGATGGGCTGAAATGGACAATCCGCCGCCGAGGTGACATACCGATGACACGATGCGTTTTCCTCTGCGGTTGGCTGCTCGCCTGGTCGGCATCGGCGTACGCGGCCCCAATTGCCACGCACATTTTCCCGACGGGCGGGCCGCGCGGGCAGACGGTCGAAGTCACGGTGTTCGGTGGATTCGACGCATGGCCGGTGAAGGTGTGGACGAGCGACAAGTCGATCGCCGGCATCGCCAGTAAGACGAAAGGCCAGTTTGCGATCACCATTGCCGCCGATGCCTTGCCCGGTATTTACTGGCTCCGGTTTACCGACGAGACCGGCGCGAGTGCATTACGGCCCTTCGCAGTCAGCACGTATCCCGAATGTCGCGAAGTCGAACCGAACGACGATGCCGCGCATGCGCAGCCAATCGCACTGCCGAACCTCGTCAACGGGCAACTGCAAAAGGACGGCGACGTCGACCTGTTTGCGGTTACGCTAAAGAAAGGCCAAACGCTGGTCGCGTCGCTCGATGCGCACTTCCCGTTCCGCTCGCCGATGGATGCCGTGCTGCAAATCGTCTCGAAATCGGGCTTTGTATTAGAGCAAAACCACGACCACCGCGGCCTCGATCCGCTGATCGCATTCACCGCGCCGGACGATGGCACGTACTACGTGCGGCTGTTCGCGTTCCCGTCGTCGCCCGATAGCAGCATCCATTTCGCGGGCGGTTTCAACTACGTCTACCGGCTGACACTCACGACGGAAGCCTACGCCGATTTCGCGTTTCCGCTCGCGGTCAATCGCGAGAAGCCAGGGTCGGTTTCCGTAGTCGGCTGGAACGTACCGAAGGCCGCGCTAGCCGTGCTTCCCGTGCTGACGAACGACGATGTCTGGCAGAACGTGCTGACGCCACTCGCGAGAAATCCATTGCGGATCCGCCGCGAATCGCACGCGGTGATCGAAGCGCCGACGGCCGAAACTCCGATCCCGCCACCGTTCTCCGTATCGAGCATAATCAGCGAAGCGGGCCAGTCGGCGAAGTACCGCATCCTCGCGAAAAAGGGCACGACGCTTCAGATGACCGCTTACGGCCCGAGCCTCGGGCTAGCCATCACCCCCTCACTACGCTTGCTCGATGCCGCGGGCAAAGTGTTGCAAAATGCACAGCCAGACAATCCCAGCAATGACGTCAAACTCCGGTTTGGCGTCCCCGCCGATGGCGTGTATGCCTTAGAAGTGCGCGACCTGCACGGCTCCGCCAGCCCGCGACACGCCTTCTTGTTAAGGGTGTTAGTCGAACAACCGGACTTCCACTTTGCGCTCGAGAGAGATCGCTTCACGGTCGTTCCCGGTAAGCCGACAGAAATTCCGATCGCCGTGGCAAAGACCGGTGGCTTCGCGGGTGACATCGAGGTGTCAGCAGTCGGGTTGCCCGCCGAAGTCAAAATCGAAGTCGTACCATCCGACGGGAAAAAGCCAATCGTCGTGAAGCTAACGACGGAGAAAGCCGGCGTGTCGGTGCCGTTCCATCTCGTCGGCCGTTCGAAAGATGGCAAAATCCTCAACCGTGTCGCCGAATTCAAAATTCCCGATTTCGAGATCGCCACTACGAACATCTGGCTGACAACCACGGCAACCGCCGCCGTCGAGCCGCCGAAAAAGAAGAAGTAAGGTTACGAATTTATTAACTGTCCCAATTGACTAAAATGGCACATGGGCTGCGAGACCGCATGCAGAATTTAACCGCGGAGGGCGCAGAGAACGCGGAGTAAAACGCATGATTTCCACACAGTTCCAATTCAAGCGAACGGCTACCCAGTGTGAACCATCACATGATTTGATTCTTCTTCTTTGCGTACTCTGCACCCTCCGCGGTTAATGTTTTGTTTTTCGTTTTAGATCACAGCCCAATTCACCCCGCCGATTGCGTCAACCGTAAGCCGATCGGCAGCGAGTCGCCGAACATCTGCGATTGGTCGTCGCCACCCGTTTGCACGATTTCCTCGACCATCCGCAACCAGTTCTGCGGTACGTGAACCGTGCGTAATCGTGCGGCCACACGCTCGCGATGGTCTTCGCTGACCTCGATCGCACGCACGCCACTTCGCCGCGCCAGTTGTGCCAAGCAGAACGCCCAACCCGATTTTTCGCTCTCATTCGTCGGCTTGAAATCGACGAGTCGTTCCAGCCACGTTTCGATTGTCGACGGATGAACGATCGCGTTCAGTGGCCCGTAAAGTGGCACGCGGGCACCGAGCCGCGTCAGCGACCAAAACGCGAACGTCGGCACCGGCGTTCGTGCGATTTGCCGTAACAGTTCGTTCCCGAGGTTCTCTTTCGTTTTCGCATCGAGCCGTTCGAGGCTCGCCGCCGTGCGCCACATCTCAGCGAGTTCGTTACTGCTCGGCCGATTGATCGCTTTGCCCTTCGTGGGCAGCAATATCGGCTTCAGTTTCGCGAACAGCGCGAGTTGCAGTGCCGTGTTCAACCCGCCTGCCATGCGACGCCACATGATCCAGTAATCCGCGCCGCCATCGGCAACCAAAACGGTTTTCGCACCGACGCCTGGTGCCGTCGCGATCAGGAGTTTCCACACTGCCTCGACGCGGTAGCGGTCGAGTGGATCGCCGAACCCCGGACGCAGGCAGTAGCCGGTGAGGTTGTACCAACGTGCGAGAAATGCGGGGCCGCGCGTGCGCTGTTCGGACACCTCGCTGAGGAAGTCCCACATCCGTCGGCACAACCCCGTCGGCCACTCGGACCGCGTCAATTCGAGGCTCGCTTCGATGCGCTTCGGCAGTTCTTGCGGCGTGACTGTCAGTGTGGTGTCACTACCCGCGAACGCCGCCTGAATCGCATCGCGCGCCGCCTGGACTTTCTCTTCGGGCCAGACATCGAGCGGCACAACTGCCGACTCTTTGGCATCGCCTCGCTGTTCGGGAATCAAATCCCGCACGTTAAATTCGAGCTTCCAGCGGTTGCCTTCCCGCGACACGCACGACAATTCTAGCGTGCCGATCTCGGTGCATTTTGCCGCGAGCGTGACCGGGATTTGTTTTGTCCCACTGCGTTTGCCGCCGCGTAAGATCGTGTGCAACGGCGGTAGTGGCAACAGTTGGTCGGCGGAGACCTGAATTAAATCGCCCGCCGCATCGTCGCCGCGCACGGTCGAGGTATACAGTGGAAACAACACGGGGCGGCCGAGCGCCAACTCCAGTTCGGGCTTCGGCAGCGAGATTTCTTCGCCTTCTTGCATCCGTCGTGGTACCACGCAAAGTACGGAACGCAGCTCCGGATTCTCACTCTGTTCCGTCGTCTCGATGCCGATGTAGTACGATCGCGGCGTGCCCCCACCGATGCGTTGTCCGCCCGTTTGCTTCAACCACGCGAAGTACGCCGCCCCCCACGCGACCGCCAGATCGAGCGACGGACTCGTCAGCACGAGCGGGTGCCAATCGTCGCCGAACCACGGCCGCATCACATCGATCAATCGCTCTTGCAGCACGGGCGGTTGGAACACGCCACCGTTGAAAAGGATCGCATCGATCGCGTCGGGTGTCGTGCGGTGTTGTCGCAAGAACGCGGCGAGGTGCTTCGTGATTGCGGGGTCGGCCACATACGGCAGTCCCATCTCCTGTAGCCCCGCACGTGCGACTCGCGACGGTTCCGCATCGCGCGACACGGTCGGGAAGAAGCCATCGAACAGCACGCTTCGCACGTCGGTCTGCGAGATCGGTACCGATACCGTGCCGCCGACCACTGAGCGCCCGCGACCGACGACCGTCACGGGGTACGATTCTGGCGGTGAAGGCACGAGTAAGGCTTCTTTTGCAGTCCGGCACGCTTGAATCAGCCCGCCGAATTGCGCCGCATCGATCTTGCCGCCCGGTAATTTTGCCTCGATCGCTTTCGCCAACGCGAGGTCCATGTTGTCGCCGCCGAGCAATAAATGCTCGCCCACGGCATCGCGCAAAAAGGCCAAGTCGCCCTGCCCTTCCCCGGCACGAATCAGGCTGAAGTCGCTCGTCCCACCACCGACATCGACGACGAGGCAACGCATCCCCGGCTTCACGCGATTCGCTTCCTTTGCGGTATGCGTACCGAGCCACGCATAAAACGCCGCTTGCGGTTCTTCGAGCAAAACGACGTGCTTCAACCCCGCGTGCTTTGCGGCATCGGCTGTCAAATTTCGCGCGACATCATCGAACGATGCGGGCACGGTGATCGCCACGAATTGCTCTTCGAGTCGATCGCTGGGCGACTTCGCTTTCGCATGATTCCACGCATCGACGAGGTGGCGAAGATACTTCGCGGAGGCTTCGAGCGGGGAAATGCGAACGACATCCAGCGGCGATGCCCACGGCAACAGCGGCGCGGTGCGATCGACGCCCGGATGGCACAGCCACGACTTCGCCGATGAGACTTGTCGCCCAGGCACCTTCGCGCCGTGATTGCGCGCGAATGTGCCGATTGCATCGCTCGCGTTCGCGTTCCAAGGCAACGCGATTGCGCCAAGTGGTAGTTCGTGCGGGCCGGGTAAATACAAGAACGATGGGAGCAACGGCAACTCGCCGATCTGCCCGCTGCCGACGAGTTGAGGAACCGCGAACGTGCGCAGTTTCGGCCGGCCCGTTTTCGTTTTTTCGTCGGAGTCGACGTAAGCGAGTGCGGAGTTCGTCGTGCCGAGATCGATGCCGATGAGGTAGCGGGACATCCGGAAACCTTATAGTCTCGTGAAGTATGACACACACTGTTCTAGGACTCGACATCGGCGGGGCGAACTTGAAGGCCGCCACGATCGACCGCCGCGCGGTTTCCGTTCCGTTCCCGCTCTGGAAACAACCGGACAAACTCGGCGACAGTCTCGCCGCGCTGATCGCACAATTTCCGAAAACGACGACGCTCGCCATCACGATGACCGGCGAGTTATGCGACTGTTTTCCGTCTTTACGCGAAGGCGTTCTGGCGATTCTGGAAGCGGTCGAGCGTGCCGCTGGCAAATGCAGAGTCCGGGTTTGGACGACCGATGGCCAGTTCGTGAAAGTGGCGAAAGCGCGTAAAGACACGGTAAAAGTCGCGGCGGCGAACTGGCACGCATTGGCCACGTACGCGGCACGATTTTGCCCGAACGCCGATGCCGCGATCATCGACATCGGCTCGACGACGACCGACCTGATTGCGATCCGCAACGGTAAACCCAACACCGTCGGCCACACCGATAAGCAACGCCTCGTAGCGGGAGAGTTACTGTACTTCGGCACGTCGCGCACGCCAGTCTTCGCTTTCGGGCTGCCAAATATCGCGGCAGAATATTTTGCAACCATGCGCGATGTTTACACGTTGTTAGGCGAGATTCGCGAAGACGATACCGACACAGACACCGCCGACAACCGACCGGCTACGATTGCGTTTTCGATGTCGCGATTGGCCCGTGCCCGATGTGCGGATCGCGAAACGATGAGCGACGAAGCGATCCGCCAATTTGCGATGCAAATCCGAGTTGAACAGATTCGGAGAATGCGTGAGGCATTTCAGAAAGCGATCCTGTCGCGGTTCACTCCCAATACGCTGATCTTGTCTGGGAGTGGCGAATTTTTGCTGCAAAGTCTGTTCGCGAAAGTGCGATACCCGCTCTGCTCACTCTCGCACAAACTCGGTACATCCGTCTCCGGTTGCGCCCCCGCACACGCGGTCGCAGTCTTGGCCACGGAGAACCCGGCATGATGGTCGTCAAAGTCGGCGGCAGTTTGTTCGATCATCCGAAACTCGGGCAAGCGCTGGCGAAATGGCTGTATATTCAGCCGGAAACGACGGTCTTTCTCGTCGCCGGCGGAGGTCGATTCGCAGAAGCGGTGCGCGAGATGGACCGCATTCACGCTCTCGGCGAGGAGGCGTCACACTGGGCCGCGCTCGCATCGCTCGCCGCATCGGCTGCCGTTTTGAAAACGATGTTGGGAATGTATGAAATCCCAAAACGACTCGAGATTATCGACTGTCTAGAGTTCGCGCGAAATGACGATGACAACCTGATGTCACTACCTCATACATGGCGAGTGACGACCGATTCGATCGCCGCCCGCATTTCCATGACACATGGCTGTCAGCGATTGGTTTTGTTAAAATCGCTCGATGTACCCAACGACACATCGTGGGAAGTGGCCGCGAAGAACGGCTGGGTCGACGACTATTTTCAGACGATCGCACGCCTCGCCACGTTCAAAATTGAAACGGTGAATTTCCGCGATTGGCTCGATCGATATTAGCCTTTTCGCTTGCTCTGAAAGCCTTTCACTAACTTCAGAATAACCGAGCGCGGCGCAAAGCGTACCGCGAAGATCAATAGGCGATTGCGAAAGCCGGGTACGACGAGGCGCTTTCCGGCCATGAGGCCGTGGAATGCGGCATCGGCGACGGGGCCGACATCCATGACGTTCGGCCCGCTGAATAACGATGTGCCAGACATATCGGCCACGTCGCCGAATTCGGTTTTCGTCGGTCCGGGACATAGGCATGTCACTGTCACCCCGGTGTCGCGGAGTTCTTCGTGCAGAGCTTCGGAGAACGAAAGCACGTAGGCTTTCGTGGCGTAATACACGGCCATTAACGGACCCGGTTGAAACGCCGCCGTGCTGGCGACGTTCAGGATTTTCCCTCGGCGATTCTTCACCATCGCGGGCAAAAATAACCCCGCAAGTTCAGTCAATGCCGCGACGTTGAGTCGAATCATCGAGATCATGCGTGCAAGATCCGCCGTGGCGAACTCGCCGAGCGCACCGAAACCGGCGTTGTTGATGAGGATTTCGACGTTCAGCCCTTTCGCCACCACTTCGTTAAACAGCTTTCGCGGGGCGGCTGCATCGCCGAGATCTGCCGTGATCACGTGAACGTTGGCTCCGTGTGCCTCGGTCAAGCGCGACGCCAGCGCATTCAGTTCGTCGGTTCGGCGTGCGACGAGAATCAGATCGCAGCCGTTCTTCGCAAGCCGCTCCGCGAGTTCTTTACCGATGCCTGCGGAGGCTCCCGTCACGAGGGCGACGGGACGGGGTGACGGTGCCATGTCAGTTCACTTTCGTTACGTGATGTTCGCCGGGCGAGCCGGTGATGAGCCGTGCCGCGCGGTTGCGTGTGACGAAATTCCAGAACCATTGGAACACCACGAGCATGCGGTTCTCGAAGCGGGCGAGATACAAGATGTGGATGAACAACCAGGCCAGCCAGGCGATGAATCCGCTGAGCAGAAAGCCCTTGGTTTCGGCGACGGCACGGGATCGACCGATGGTCGCCATGCTGCCTTTATCCCAGTATTTGAAGGGCGCTGCCGGGGCGATGCCGCGAATTCGCCGGTCGATTACGTCGGCAGCGTAGCGGCCTTGTTGCATGGCAACGGGGGCGACGCCGGGCAGGAATTTCCCATCGGCGGACTTCATTGCGGCCATATCGCCGAGCACGAAAACGTCCGGACGGCCTGGAACCGAGCAATCGCCACTCACGGTGACGCGGCCACCGCGATCGATTTCCACGCCCGCGCCAATCGCCTCGGCGAGCTTTTTACCGAGTGGCGATGCCTTCACTCCTGCGGCCCAAATCACAGTTTCCGCGTCGATCCGGCGAACCTCTTTGCTGCCGTCAACGGAAACGACCACGTGATCGTTTGCGATGTTCGTCACATGGCAATCGAACAGAATTTCCACGTGCAGTGACGTAAGTGCGATGGCGGCACGACGCGAGGATTTTTCGTGGAATGTCGGCAAAATTCGCTGTTGCCCTTCGACGAGAATGACGCGGCACGAGGCCGGATCGATCGCGCGGAAATCGCGTCGCATCGTAATACGTGCGAGTTCGGAGATGGCACCAGCCATCTCGACGCCGGTCGGGCCGCCGCCCACGACGACGAATGTCAACAACCTCGCACGGACGACCGGATCGACTTCGCGTTCGGCTCTCTCGAATGCCGTCAGAACGTTGCGGCGAATTTCGGTGGCATCCTCGATAGTTTTCAAACCCGGTGCGAGCGGCTCCCACGCCTCATCTTTGCCGAAATAATGGTGCGTGGAACCGGCCGCGAGAACGAGCGTGTCGAACGGCTGCTGCACGCCATCGGTGAAGGTAATTTCCTTTTTCGCGAAGTCGAACGATGCGACTTCGACGAGCAGAACCCGCGCATTCGGCTGATATTTCAGGATCGTTCGCAACGGAGAGGCGATATTCGCGGGCGAGAGTGCGCCAGTCGCGACTTGGTACAGCAGCGGTTGGAAGAGGTGGAAATTGCGCCGGTCGATGAGCGTGACATCGACCGGCGACTTCCGCAGTGCTTGCGCACAATAGAGGCCGCCAAAGCCGCCGCCGATGATGACAACGCGGTGTCGATTCGCGGGTGCCGTTTCGTTCGCCATGTCGAATCGTCTCCTGAGTCGCGTGTGAAAAGGCAGCGTTATCGTTGTACGAATGCGCCGTTCGTGCGATTGCGTTCGCGTGCTGCGGAGAGGTACAGCAGCAGAATCGCGGGGGAATAATACACGAACCAGTGTAGTGGGATCGAGATAGCCGAATCGAAGTGCCCGGCGATGATCGGGCCAATCGCGGTGATAAAATTTAGCACAACATACACTGTGGCGAGTATGCGAATCCGCATGGTGATGGGCACGGACGTCAGCCAAACGGCGGCTTGCACGATCGGCACGAGTAAGACGACGAGGTCAAAAACCCACGCGCCGTAGGCTGTCGCAATCGTCGAAGCGAGTATCGCCCGCGGCATTTCGATCCGCCAATCCCAATGATTTCGCCGCACGTACCAGTAGACGATCGCGAACAGCGACACGAAAATCGTCGGCAAAAACTGGAGCGAGAATCGATCCGGGGCAATCGCACGGCGCAAGAAATCCGCGAGCACCGGCGAGTACCAATCCTTCGGCGACGTGTGCGAGTGGCTCGAAGTTTCCCAGCCGGCACTGCGATAATGCTCGTAAACGTGCGGGTTACATAGCCACGCGGCGAATGCGGCCAGCCCCACAGTAGCGGCACCGGACACCAGCACGATGCGGGCGCGACGCGAGACGAAGCCATCGAGTACTAGCAACAACCCCACCGCGAACAGCAAGTGCGGCTTGAGCGCCGTCAACGCGACGAACGCGCCCGCAAGGATCGGCCTTGTACGCGATTGATAGAACAGAAACCCCGAAAGCCCGAGTAAACAGAGTGCCCCGACTTGCCCATACCACATCAGCACCAGGAACGGCGCGAGCGAAATTGCGAGCAGGTGCGCGAGGATTTTTTTGTCCGGGCGCCCACCGTACGTTCGCCACAGCCACTCCGCTGACACCAGGCTGGCAGTGAGTTGCACGATTAACCAAACGAGGTGCGCGACGTTTGCGGGCAACAGTGCGAGTGGCGTGAAAATCGCGAGTGCCCACGGCGGATTCCACATCATCGTCGCTTGCGTTAAATCCGGGTCACGGGCGATTTCACGCTGGATGGGAAGCAGTTCGTCCGAATCGTACGGGTTGCCTTGACGAAGATTCACCGCGCCCGCCGACCAGTATTCGACGAAGTCGCGCATCGGTATCTGGTTCGGCGATTTCGCCCATGAGATGCCGAGAACGACGAGGGCGACCACGACCGCAGGGATACCGGCGAGGACAATCCACGAACGCGGTTGATTGCGAGTTTCGCTCATAAAAGGCCTCACCAGGCGTTGCGGTAGATGTCGAGGATGTCGTCTCGCGTCGGCATTCGCGGGTTGACTCGCAACAACCGCTCGATCGCAAACGCCTTGTCCGCAAGGTCGGGTAGCATCTCGGACGTCACGCCGAGATCGCGCAACCGCGTCGGGATGCCGATGTCGATTCGCAGTTGTTCGATGGTGCCGATCGCATCGTCACTTCCGAGTAGCTGGCCGATTTCCGCAAACTGTCGTTCGCGGTCGATGCGGTTGAACCGCATCACGTACGGCAACAGCAGGCCATTTCCCGCGCCGTGCGAAACGTGAACCGCACCGCCGACGGGGTACTCCATCGCGTGAACGAGTGCCACGCCCGCATTCGAAAATGCCAGCCCGCCAAGCGTGGCGGCGAGTGCCATGCCATCGCGCGCTTCGAGATCGTTGCCATCGCGAACGGCACGGCGCAGAAATTTTCCGACGAGTGCGATGCACTCTTTCGCCATCGCGTCGGCCATCGGGTTGTTCCCCTGATAGACCGTTTCGCCGCCAGGCGGGCGCGATTCGAACTCGGCTTGATCGACGGCGGTCAGCGCTTCGATGGCGTGAGTGAGCGCGTCGATGCCCGAATCGGCCGTCACTTTCGGCGGGCAACTCACGGTCAACATCGGGTCGACAATCGCCACCAGCGGACGCAGATAGTTGCTGAGGCAGCTGACCTTTATTTTGCGTTCGGTGTCGGTGAACACGGCGGCGGCAGAGACTTCCGAACCGGTGCCGGCGGTGGTGGGAATGCAAATCAGCGGTGTAACGGGGCCAGGAACGCGGCAATCGCCGGTGTAATCGGTGGGGTCGTTTCCATGTGCGAGGACGATCGCAACGAGTTTCGCCGCGTCGATGTTGCTACCACCACCGAGGCCGACGATGAGATCGGGCTGGAAGCGCCGTGCCGCGTCGATGGCCGTGCGGATAATTTCGAGTGTCGGTTCCGGTTGGACCGCGTCGAAAATATCTACCTTCAGGCCCGCGGCCAACAGTGGGCGATGGACTCGATCGACGATGCCCGCCTTCACCAAAACCGCATCGGTAACGACGAACGCCCGCGTCGCGCGGTATCGCTTGGCGATGTCGCCAACTTGGCGCACAGCATCGCGACCGAAGATCAGCGATGTCGCAGAATGGAACGACCAAACCATGATCGCCTCCCGAAGGGTGGGCAGAACGAACGATGAGTTTGGTATACTTTCCGGAACGGCGACAACCGCGAAAAACCATCAATCCCAGAGACTTACCCGTGATTGCGTCAATTAAAATCGGCATACTCACGATCTCGGATCGCGCGAGCCAGGGTATTTACGAAGACAAAGGCGGCCCTGCGATCCGCGAGTATCTGAGCGAGGTACTTTCGTGCGAATGGGAAGTCGTCGCGCGGATCGTCCCCGACGAACGCCATCTCATCGAGCAACACTTGCGATTGATGTGCGATGAGGACAAATGCTGTTTCATCGTCACCACCGGCGGCACGGGTCCGGCACTCCGCGATGTGACACCGGAGGCGACGGAAGCCACGTGCGAAAAAATGCTGCCCGGGTTCGGCGAAATGATGCGTGCGGTGTCGTTGAAAATCGTCCCGACCGCCATTTTGTCGCGGCAAACGGCTGGCGTTCGCGGGCAATCGCTGATCGTGAATCTGCCGGGGAAACCGAGCGCGATCCGAGACTGTCTTCAGGCGGTCATGCCCGCCGTGCCGTACTGCATCGATCTGATTGGCGGACCATTTCTGACTACGCACGAAGCGTTTGTGAAAGCATTTCGCCCGAAATCTTAACACAAGATGTCGTGAATCACGTGGCCGTGAACGTCCGTGAGCCGCCGTTCGATGCCGTTGTGGTAGATCGATAATCGCTCGTGATCCAGCCCGAGCACGTGCAGAATCGTCGCGTGCAAGTCGTAGATCGTCGTCGGTTTCTCGATGGCGTGGTAGCCGAATTCGTCGGTGGCTCCGTACGAATAGGGTGCCTTCACGCCCGCCCCGGCCAGCCACACGGTGAAGCCTTTCGGGTTGTGGTCGCGGCCACTCGCCCCTTTTTGGAACGTCGGCATTCGCCCAAATTCCGTCACGAACACGACAAGCGTATCCGCAAGCAACCCGCGGGCTTTGAGGTCTTTCAAGAGTGCCGCACACGGCTGGTCGAGGATCGGCGCGTGAATGTCGTACTGCGTTTTCAGCGACTTGTGGCCGTCCCAATTCCCGACGCCTTCGCCCATCGCATACGAGCCGTTAAACAGTTGCACGAAGCGCACGCCTTGCTCTAACAGCCTGCGCGCGAGCAAGCAGTTCCGTGCGAAACCGGCTTGCACTCTGTTCGGCGAGTCGGTGCCGTAGGCGGTGTGGTCCCGTTTCGTTTCCTTCGACAGGTCGGCCACTTCGGCGGCGCGTAACTGCATCTTCGCGGCCATCTCGTAACTGGCAATTCGTGCCGCGAGGTCGCTGTCATCGGGGTGTCGTTCGAGGTGCGTCTCGTTCAGCATTCGCAAGAAGTTGCGCGTTGCGACATCGGTCGCGGAGGCGATCTTCGCGGGGCGTTGCAGGTGCGGGATCGGCTTGTCAGCCGTGAATGCCGTTCCTTGAAATACCGCAGGCAGGAAAGCACTATTCCAGTGATTCGGCCCGACCTGCGGCTTGCCGCGCGGGTCCGGAATCGCGACGAACGACGGCAGTTCTTGCGACTGGCTCCCGAGCGCGTAACTCGCCCAACAACCGATGCCGGGAAAGCCGTCGAGCGTGAACCCCGTGCTCATTTGATTTTCGGCGGGGCCGTGCGTGTTGCTCTTCGCGGTCATCGAATGGACGAAGCACATTTCGTCCGCCAGTTCCGCGAGATTCGGCAATAAGTCCGACACCATCTTGCCCGATTTTCCACGCGGTTGAAATTTCCACAGTGGCTTCGCGAGGTTGCCTTGTTCGCCCTGAAACGTCACGAGCGTTCCGCCCGGCATGGGTTGCCCATCGCGCTTCACCAACTCCGGTTTGTAGTCGAACGTATCGAGGTGGCTGATCGCCCCCGAGCAGAAGACCATGAGTACGCGTGTCGCCTTCGCGGGGAAGTGTGGCTTGCGCGGCGCGAACGGCTTTGATGGGTCGATAGCGGGCCGCAGCGGGGTGCTTCCAGTGGCATCGTTCGCGAGAAGTGCGGCCAGTGCCACGCCCGCTAACCCGGTGCCACCATGTTGCAAAAACGAGCGCCGATCGAGGAGATTTCGCCCGGCGTGCGATAAAACAGCTTTCACGTTTCGGCTCCAGATTATCGAATGAAGGCGAATTCGTTCGCGTTAAAGAGTGCCCGGCAAAACGCGGGCCGGCCGTGCGATTGAATCAGTGACAGTGCGGCGTCAGTCTCGACTTTTGTGGGCGCGCGGCCAAAAGCGAGCGAGAACGCAAGTGCCACCCGCGCGGGTTCGTCGGCGTGTTGTTTCTTCAGATGATCCGCGAAAAATGCCGATTGTTGCAGCACGAACGGGCTGTTCAACAAGTTCAGCGCCTGTAACGGCGTCGTCGATTGCGAGCGTTTCGGCGCGATCTGCCCACCGTCGGGGCAGTCGAACGCGCCGAAGGTGTCGTCGAGTTGCATCCGCGGTTTGATCTGGTAAATCATGCGTCGAAACGTCTCCGGCCCGAACTCGCTTTTCGGCGTGTAGACACGCACGTAGTTGCTGTCGGGTTGAAACAAGTCGAAGCCGGGGCCGTACATTTTCGCATCGAGTTTCCCGCTGACGGCGAGGATGCTATCGCGCAAGCTTTCTGCTTCGAGGCGTTGCGGCGGGTACCGCCAGAGTAGCCGCGACTGCGCATCTTTCGCGATCGCCTCCGCGCGATTCGCCGATTGCTGGCGATACGTTGCCGATTTCACGATGGTGCGGTGGATCGCTTTCAGCGACCATTTTTGGCGAATGAGTTCGGTGGCCAGCCAGTCGAGCAGTTCGGGGTGCGAGGGCGAACTGCCGTTGATACCGTAGTCGCTCGACGTGTCGACGAGGCCCGTACCGAAGTGATGCTGCCAGATGCGATTGACCATGACGCGCGCAGTGAGCGGGTTGTCGGCGCTGGCAATGGCTCTGGCCAGTTCAAGGCGGCCGCTGCCTTGGCGGAAGGGTTCGCGATCGTGGGCGGAGATTGCTTGGATGAACTGGCGCGGCACCTCCTCGCCCAGGCGCGAGGCCCGGCCACGCATGAAAACACGAGGGTTGGGTTCGGGTCTGCGCTCGCTCAGGGTGAG
>JAYVQG010000302.1:0-4955 GCA_043757025.1 Limnoglobus sp. | reverse complement strand
AACGACTTACGTCCGATTTCGCCCAATTCCAATCACGCCAGAACCAAATTCTTAGTGGTCTTATTTGGCAAAACTGCAACCGGGTTTTGAACCGTGCCTTTTGCGGCATACGAATCAAAACGAGGCTTTCCAATCTCATCGGTGTACAATCTCAACATGGACATTCCACTCGCGATTCGCCAACTGCCGCTCGTTACTTACCGATCCTCACGGGAACATCCGCGTATCGGGTACGCGAGTGTCGTTGGCTACCGTACTGCGACGATTTCTCGGCGGTGAAACGCCGGAAGAAATCGTATTGCGACGACTATATCAGAAAGTAAGTGCTATTGGCCT
The DNA here is from genome assembly GCA_043757025.1 of Limnoglobus sp. Taxonomy (GTDB): domain Bacteria; phylum Planctomycetota; class Planctomycetia; order Gemmatales; family Gemmataceae; genus Limnoglobus. The sequence continues at coordinate 4,619 of JAYVQG010000302.1, read as the reverse complement.
ACGGTCGCGGCGGTGGTGGTCTCCCCTTGCCGGGTGGATGCTTCGGGAAGGGTGGGCGCGGTGGAGGGATGGGCCGACCTTCGGCGTCGAGCCACGGTTCGCCGGGGCGATGGAATTCCGGGCCGCCGGGCCGTCGTTCGTTCTCGTCTTTCGGTTGCGATGGAGTGGATGGCAGTGTCGGGGCCGGGGTGTCGGTTTTCGTCGTGCCCGACGTCAGCCCGTAGACCGATGCGGCGGCGAGTGCGGCACCGACCGAAAATGCCAGTATCATTTTCCGGCTGCTGACACTCGCCTTCTTTCGCTTCGGTTTCCCAGTCGCTTGCGGGATGACTTCCGTCGACTCCGAATCGTCGTCGAAGTCGTCCATCACCTCGTAACCCAGGTCTGCATTTGCGGGTTCCAGTTGCGGCGTGGCATCGCTCGTGACGCGAATATCTGCTTGCGCGGAAAGGATGGTCGTCGTCGTGCGGTCGTCGGCTTGGTCGCGCTCGATGTGGCGCAGCTCGCGAATGACGTCCTCGCAGGTGGCGGGGCGATCGTCGGGATTGCGGCCGAGCAGACGATGGATTAGCGCGGCTAACCGAGTCGGGACATTCGGGTTCAAATCGCAAAGCGGGGTGGGGTCGTCGGTCACGAGTGCCGATATGGTATCGATCGGCGTGGGGCGTGCGAACGGTGCCACGCCTGCATACATGCGGTACGCGAGCGCCCCGAGGCTGAACAAGTCGCTCCGCGAGTCGACGGTTGCGCCGCGGGCTTGTTCGGGACTCATGAACGCGGGGGTGCCCATGACGACACCGGCTTCGGAAATGGCGGTCCATTCGGTCGCCCCGATCGGTTTCGCGATGCCGAAATCGAGGATTTTGACGCGGCCATTCGGCGCTTCGAGCCAGATGTTCGCCGGTTTGATGTCGCGATGAATGAGGCCGCGCGCGTGGGCCGCAGACAATCCGGCCGCAATCTCGCGAACGATGCGAATCGTCTGCGAGCCGGTCGGCGACCCTTTGCGGAACAGATAGTTTTCGAGCGAGTAGCCCTTCAGAAGCGGCATCACCAGATACGCCGAACCGTTGTGATCGCCGACGTGATAAATGCTCACGACATTATCGTGCGTGATCGCCGCCGCCGAACGGGCTTCGCGATGGAAGCGATCGCACGCTTCGCGGTCGGATGCGTATTGCGGCAGCAGGACTTTGATCGCCACTTTGCGTTGCAGCAGGGTGTCCCAACCCTGAAAGACCATGCCCATGCCACCTTCGCCGAGCTTCTTTTGGGTTTCGTACTGGCCGATACGTTGGCCGACGCCAGCCGAAAATCGCCATGCGGGGCGCGGCGTCGTATGAAGCGGCACGCTTCCCTGTTGGACCATCGTCGGCGCGATCCCGACATCCTCCGGCGGTTCGCCGAGAAATGGGGGAGGTATCGCAGGTTGCGTTCGCTCGGGCATGGTCTGCCGGTTCCTCAGTGGGCCGCTGCAATACTAAACGCGAAACCGTGACCACCGCGACACACGTTACTATAGAACAGAATCAATTTAAAACATGGCTCCAATTGCGGCGATCGATTGCTGCCCAAATGGGACAATTCATAAATCTCGTGTCCTAAGTCACAATTGCGGATGCTCCAAAACCGTGTTTTCGGGTGTTTCTGTGTCTCAAAATGCCACTTTTCGATCGCAAATCGCTGATACGAGTCGATGTTTCTTGCCGTAAATCGAAGTCGATATGTGGGTTGCGTCAATGGTCATTCTATTGACACTCGCTGAAAGTACCGTCTGAAAATCGACCGGACACGACCTAAAATCGACCGGATGCGACCTAAAATCGACCAGACACGACCTAAAATCGACCGGACACGACCATTTTGCGTCCGTTCGTGCGCGTCGCGAATTCCGACTTACGTCGCATCGCCTGCGATTGTTTGACTTTGCGAAATCGTGTGGACTGACGCGCACGCACCCTATCCCCCATTTAACAGGTAGCGAAGTACCTGGTATCGACACATTTGATCGCGACGTCGCAAATCTTCGCCATTTTTTTGGATTACTTGCGAATCGAGATACAATAGCGTTCGCAAATGATTTGCGCCGAGTAAACGGCGAATTGCGATCGACTTTGAACCCTATGGCTGCACCCACTTCAACGATGAGGGACTTGGCCCGGCGATTGCTGGCTTCGAGCCAGAATCCCTCGGAGCCACACATCCCTGAAGTGGTGATGGCGATTGAGAAACTGCGGATTTCCCTGACGCGATTTGCCGGTGCCGATGGCTTCGTATCGCTGTTGCGGCGGGCGCTGACGTTGGCCCGCGCGGAGGTGCCGTCGCTGGAAAGTGTCAAGGTCGGCCCGGACGGTCATTTAGAAGGATTCAAACAAATCGCGGTTTCTCCGAATGCTGGGATTGAGGAGGCGGTCGCGATCACGGCACAACTTCTCGGACTGTTAGGCTGCTTTATCGGCGAACCCCTCACGCGGAGTCTGCTGCGCGAGGCTTGGCCCGACATCGCGTTAGACGAACTCCATTCATCAATTGAGGCAGATCGATGAGTAGCGACGGAAAAGTTCAAAGCCAGAATCGCGTGCCCATTCGGAAACTGTCCGCCGGCGTATTGGGCCTCGATGAGATTCTCGGCGGCGGCCTGCCCGAGTACTCCTTCAACATCCTCGCCGGCGCGCCGGGGTCCGGGAAGACCACGCTGGCGCACCAAATTATGTTCGCTAACGCGACCCCGCAGCGGCCCGCGATCTACTCCGCAACCGCGCCCCAAAGGCGAAGGAGATCAATCCCCATGAACAGTACACTCGCAACGAGCGATCGCGCGCTCGAGCGGCAACTGCGTGAGATGAACGAGGCGCTACTACAATCCTCGATTCGCCAGCACGAACTGGCCGAGCAGGCGGAGCGGGCGTGTGCGGTGGCGCAAGAGAGCGAACAACGCTATCACACTTTATTCGACTTGGTTCCCGTGGCGGTCTACACCTGTGCGACCTCTGGTGTAATTGAGAATTTCAATCGCCGCGCCGCAGAGTTGTGGGGCCGCGAACCGGTATTGGGGGATACCGAAGAGCGGTTTTGTGGCTCGTTCAAGTTGTTCCGGCCGGACGGCAGTTTTATGGCCCATTCGCAGTGCCCCATGGCCGAGGTACTGAGCGGCAAAATCACGGAGATGTGCGACGCGGAAGTGCTCGTCGAGCGGCCCGATGGCTCGCGGATGACCGTCGTGGTGAATATCCGTCCGCTGAAGAACGGAAGCGGCGAAGTTACGGGTGCAATCAATTGCTTTTACGACATCACCGAGCGCAAGCGGGTAGAAGATGCTTTGCGCGAAAGCGAAGAACTCAATCGCAGCATGATCGAGAGCAGCCCCGATTGCATCAAGGTTCTGGACCTCGAAGGCAATTTACTCTCGATGCAGTGCGGGCACAATCTGCTCGGCATTGAAGACATCGGGCCGTACCTGAACACATCGTGGATCGAGTTTTGGCACGGCGACGATCGGGTTTCGGCGCGTGCGGCCGTGGAACAGGCGTGCAAAGCGACGGGTGGCAAGGCGGCGAACTTCGTCGGCTATTTCCGCACGCTTCGCGGCGAACCGAAGTGGTGGGACGTGTCGATTTCGCCGATTCTGGATGCGCGTGGCAAGCCGTCACAATTGCTTGCTGTGTCGCGCGATGTGACGCAGCGTACGAAAGACGTGGATGCACTGCGTGAGAGCCAGTCGCGGTTGCGTTACGCCGCCAATGCCGCAGGCTTGACGTACGTCGAAGTCGAATTCGCCGACGGACAGGCGCGGAAGGCCGAAAACTTCGGGACCGTAATGGGCTACACCGTACCGAACGAGCCAGTGACCGAAGTGTTCGAAGATACCCGGTTGCTCCTCGAACATATCGTGCCCGATGACCGGGCGAACGTCGAGCGTGCGCTCGAGGATTTCCTGACCGGCAAGCCCGTCGGCAAGATCGAGTACCGCGTTCTCGGAGACGATCGGATCGAACGCTGGATCGAGAGCCGTTGGTTACTTGAGCGCGACGCAGATGGCAAACCCCTCAAGACCTTCGCGATCAACCTCGACATTACCGACCGCAAACGCGCCGAGGAAAAGTTTCGCGGCCTGTTGGAATCCGCGCCGGATGCGATGGTGATTATCGAAGGCGACGGGCGCATTGCAGTGATCAACGCCCAAACGGAAAAACTGTTCGGCTATGCTCGACACGAACTCATCGGGCAGTCCGTCGAGGTTCTCATCCCGCAGCGGTTCCGCGACCGTCACCCCGGCCATCGCGTTAGCTTTCTCGAAGATCCCAAGTTGCGGCCGATGGGGGCCGGTCGGGAACTATGGGCCGCTCGCCAGGACGGGAGCGAGTTCCCAGTGGAAATCAGTTTGAGCCCCCTGGAAACCGAAGCGGGCATCCTCGTCACCGCTGCCATCCGCGACATCACCGAACGCAAGCGGGCCGAAGTGCTGTTGCAGCAGAATCACGACACGTTCTACAACCTGATCGAGAACTCGCCGTTCGGCCTGTATTACCTCGGCTTTGAACAACATCACATGTTATTTGCCGCGGCATATTGCACGAATGGGGCCTGAAAGTAACTTCGCACATGATCTGGAAAATGAA
>JAYVQG010000301.1:0-4958 GCA_043757025.1 Limnoglobus sp. | reverse complement strand
ATGATGTCTTTCGCAGAATACGCCAGAAACTTCACGCTGCCATCGGCGAACAGAAAGTTTGCCCCTCCTCGATGAAGGCTCCAAAAGTGATACCGATCGCAGGGGTTGTCACGTCTTCCTGGCCCATATAGCGCTGTCGAACAAGGGTCTTCCAACACAAAGCGAGGTGTGCCGTAGGCCATAATTCCATTTGGGCCACCGAATCGTTCCATGATCCAACCACTCTGATACCATTCGCCAGCCTGAAGTGAATCCGGCGGTGGCCTTTCCGCCACCATCAGGGTGTTGGAAACACCATCCGTTACGTCTCTCACTCGCACGAATCCCAGAGGATCGAACATTCCTTTCGCGTTTCGGAAACCGCCTGGAATCGTTACGAGTGCAGGTCCGATGGACGAGCCTGCAACGCCAATGAACGAGCCGAAGGCAACCGTGCGCGATTTCGGAGTGATCAAAGGCTGAAGCAATCTTGAATCCGCAGGGCAGGCATAGGTTGCGACAGGAATGGCTATGCCCGTGTGGGGCGGATCCAGGTATGCTCTGGTTTCAACCCGACAAGAATCTGAAGCAAGTGAATACAAATTGCTTTGTTCGATGTAAGGTAAGATCGTCGCCATCCAGGACAGGATTTCTTCAGGATGAGCTGAGCCATTTGGCGAATTGGATGCTCCACCATCTTGAGGAAACCTGCCTTGTGCAGAATGGAAATTGTGAAGAGCCAAACCAATTTGTCTCATGCGGCTTTGACATGAAACTTTCGCAGCAGAGTCACGTGCACTTTGTACGGCAGGCAGCGTGAGCCCGATCAACAACGATAGAATGCCAATCACGGTCAGCAATTCTACAAGAGTAAATCCTTTTCTCATTGCAATACCCTCATGGCGACCTGGAGTGATTTAATACCAAAAGCTGGCAAACGGTTTCCATCCCATTGCTGGTAATGCCGACTTTGATAACTGTTTGTGATGGCGGATCGCTGTCGGCGACTTTTTCAATCATAATTTGTACGGAATTGACTGGTGACTTTAACTCTGGGAGTGAGACCGTGTAGTACGCGGGGCACTCAATCACGCGTATCCCTGTGATCGGACTTTGGCTGCGGCACAATACCGTGCCGCGAAAAATCGGCCCATCATCAGATCGCAAAGGCAAGACCAGAGTTGTGGGAGCTATTTCGGCTGCGGGGGCAATTCGTCCAATGATTCGTATTGAAACAGGGCTAGCCAATTTTTCTGTGGTTAGCCATACGTTAACCCGACCATCGATATCGGAGATTGCGAGAGATGAAATTTCCACTTGAATCCGAGCAATGATACGACCCCCGTGAGCTGCGGCTTCGTTCTCTGGTACGGGAAGTTGTGTTGCACGAATTGTGGATCCATCTGTTGTTTCAATACGCTGGATTGTTCGAGGCATAGGTGAGCGATCGACGATGTCAACAATTCTACGGATCGGCTCGCCAATAGACACAGTGCCCAATGCAAGCACCTCGGGAACCGCTTTGGAACCATGAATCATTTTTTTGAGTGTGATCAATACCTGAACTTCTGGCTGCAAGGGATCGTTCGTGGTGAGATAAATTACCGTTTTGAGTTCTGCACCGACAGGGCCATTGACAACCAGCCGCATTCTGGCTGGCACGCTGCTGGCGGGGGGTACGGTCAGAGTGGTGAGTTGCGTGAAAGTGCCATCCGGGTTCTTTGCTTCCACGCCTGCACATGCACACGATGTACGTACACCATCAATCATCAGTGGAGCATTCCCGTCATTTGTAATGTCGAAATCTGCGTTTACGATTTGCCCAGTCTCAATTTCTCCAAGCTCAATTGTCTTGATCGTTCGGAGTATCGGGTTTGTCGAATTCGTAGACTTTGGTTGAAACAGCCAAGATACGGACCAAATTGCAACGAGCATAAAAACAGAACACAGAGCAATCTTTACGTTTCTCACAGGTTTTTCCATATCTTAGGGATGTGTTTTTAGGCTGTTGACTCCCGAATCAGTTAAGTGTGCGTCTACCACGAAAGTAGAATACAATTGCAGCAATCAGAGAGATGGCCGTACAGCAGGCTGGCAATAACCACCAAATGAATCGCGATTCTTCACTGGTGCTTGGAAGCCGGGAGTCGGAAGAATTTCCACCAGATCCTGCGATTAACGGAACAAATGGTGCAACTTCTCCCTGGATTGCGCCCGCCTTGTCAACTGTATATTCCGTTCCGTCGATTTGGTTGATGACACGGGTTCGTTCCGGGTACTGCATATTGATGTCTTGATCGGCAAAAGGTCTGATGTTTATATCTGCCAGTTTTGTTTTATGTGACATAACAGTAGTTCCATTCGATTCAACCACCAGGCTGCCAAGAGTTGGCAAGCTTATCCCGTCGGCAATCTTCAGAAATTCTCCAGCCGACATCGTTGTGACATTCTGTACTCCATTGAGCGGCCCCGATGCAACGGACTCAATCGCAAAACAATTATATCGTCGTGAAAGCCGGATACCTCCGAATGTCGTCGCGTAGGGAATGAAGACCTCATTCCCGCGATCAATCGCTTCATTTTTGCAGCATAATTTCACATACTCCCTGAGGCCACCTCGACCCGAAAGCATAGATTCCAAATCGAAGAATACCATAATGTCTCGAAGTGGATCGACATCAATACCAATCCGTTTCGTCGCAGTAATGATGCTATGTGACTCCATTTTTCCAGTGTGCGGGTTTTTGCAATAAGTGAGATTTTGAAACCGACCTGAACGAGCGAAAAAGACAGACTGATAACCAATGCCCTTGGCTGTGACTAGAATTAAATTGGGAGAGCGCTTGATTTCACCCGATAAGGTTTTCGGTCGACCTGGCAATGGGAATTCGTTTGTTTTCGTGTACTTGCACTGCAGAAACTGAACGGATGAAACCGCAGTTTCATGGGCAGCGAGTATGGAGTCGAGGTTTTCTGCGCGCGCTAAATTTCCCAGCAACGATATCGAAAAGCCAAGAAACACAAGGGTGCGCATAATGAATTCACTTTCGAAAGAGTAAGTATCCGACAGTGGAAAACGTCGGATACTTGGCGAGCAATGTCACTAGCACTTATTAGTGCGTTGATAACATGGGCGAACTTGGTTCATGATCACATACGTGCCAGCGCAGCCCGTGGTGTCGACACCGGTAGTTCTACAGAAGCCTTCGCTTTGTACGCAAAGTATCGCGCCAAAAATGTTCATTCTGCATGTAATCCCCTGAAGAGGCACCCCTTGGGCATCAACAGGACCTTCACCCCAGGTGAGCGCGTCGCAATTTTCTGCTTTGCAGATAGCATCTGCGATGTTTATTGCGGCCTGCACACGGCCCACTTGGATAGTTGCCATCCCTGACAGCGCAGAGAAAAGCAACAATGCGGCGGGCAGATTTTTGCTCCAGAAAAGTGGCTTGGTACGGCATGACACAAAAACAATTCGTGTAATTAGTTGCCGTGATGTCAAACTAGGAACATTTTAACGATAGGCAATACGCTTTGATAAAAAATTAAAAAAATTAGGCTCATCCGACAAGTGCGTACTTGGCCAGGTGGATTGCGTAAATGCGTAGCTCGAAGAACTCTTGGTCGCGGTAGCCGTAGGCTTGCCGCTGAAGCGTCTTGACCTTGTTGTTCAGACCCTCGAGCGGACCAGTCGAAATGGGGCAGCGAGGACTTTCTTGCCGAGCGGTCCTTCGGCTTCGCGGAAGAGTTCGCGTCGGAAGTCGGAGAGGCGATCGGCACGGTGCGAATGGTGCGTTCCAAAATTGTTTAGATTTTTGCCTGAATATCATTTTGGACACGAAATTGAGAGTTCTTGAGTCCATTACCAGCTACCAACCGTTGGATTTCAGGCAGCACACCCACTTCGGAGTGTGCTTTCACCACCACCGAGTTAGGCTTTGATTTGATCGTCTCCATCACTGCTTCGCGCCGATGACCTTTTGCAGCGGTTGAATCACGTTCGGCACGACGTACTGACCGACGATTTCATCGAGCACGCGGCGCTGATTGCGGTACGAATCGACGAACGACTTAAATGGCTGTTTGCCCCAGAACTGCCGCACCGTGAAGTACACTGAGATCGGTGCTTCGGGGTAATTACCCGTGCGAACCTGATACGCACTGGTGCGGGTTTCGATGCTGAGGCGGCCTTGCAACTGGCAGGCTTCGTCGAGCGCCATCAGCATCGTCGGCTGGAACGATAGCACGCGGCCGCCGGGGATCTGCGTCAGGTTCTCGAACGGCGTGTTCGCCGCGAGTGCCTCGGCTACGACTTCATCGTGGTTGCCTTGGTACAGGAAATCGAAGTAATACAGCACGTCCATCGCTTCGGTTTGCAAGTTCCCGAGGTCGAGGTGATACGCTGCCATCTCGAGGACTTTTTCGTTGTGTTCGTCGGCATCGTCCATCGCAGGCGGGTTCACATAACCGGCACACAACCGGCGAGTATCGAGCGACGACCAGCGGTATGCACCGGTTTCGCGGTCTTCTTCGAGTGCAAACTCGCCGTTGTCGCGCTTCTCGAAGTCGGTCATCGACGGATACGTCTTCTGCATCGCTTCGAAGAAGTGCAAGACCGTCTCGCGACTCGTCGGCATTTCGATCTTCGACATTAGGTAAGTCGAGGTGCCGAAATCATCGCAGAGGGTGCTGTACGAGTTGCTCATCGACGGTTCCTTTCGTCAGTCATCAAAGTAGACAATGTCGCGTTTTTCGGGTTCGCTAAGTAACATTGTTCGGAGTCCGGTTCGAGAATGCAAGTCTGGTAGCGGGAAAGCCGCAATGAAACTGCGTCGAAACCCCACTACGAAGCGAAGGCGGGTGTTTTTTGGAACGAAAATTCGGGCACGGTTCAAAACCCGGTTGCAGTTTTGCCAAATAAGACCACTAAAAATTTGGTTCTGGCGTGATTGGAATTGGGCGAAATCGGACGTAAGTCG
>JAYVQG010000300.1:0-19347 GCA_043757025.1 Limnoglobus sp. | reverse complement strand
CGCGACGATACAGCTCACTCGCCACGCGATCTGCCCGCAATGGAACTACACGATCCGCCCACATCCGAAGCTCACGGAGTAATTCTTGGACAGGTACTTAGGTGTTCGAGTTCTGGGAACTGTTCCATCTCGATCGTCACTTGGCGTTCGGTCATTTTGTGGACCAACTTGATCGGCACTTTCGGGTCTTCTTACTTTGGCGTTTTCCGTGTCATCCGTGGTTTCCGTGGTTGATTGAGGTTTTCTGTCCGTCTGGTCTACAGAATTGAAGAGAACCACGGAATTCACGGAAACCACGGAAACAAAACGAGCGAAAGATTCGTCCACATCGCCAGTATTCTACTTCCCGGCTTCCTTCTTCTTGAACAGCACGATGTGCTGCCAGGGTAGGCTTTTATCGGTTTTTAGGTGTTCGAGTTCTGGAAACTGTTCCATCTCGATCGTCACTTGGCGTTCGGTCATTTTGTGGACCAACTTGATCGGCACTTTCGGGTCTTCGAGGCGGAACTCGACGAAGGCGATGCGGCCACCCGGCTTCAGTGCGGCAATCATTTTCTCCGTCATTTCGTACGGCTGCGAGAACTCGTGGTAGACGTCGACGAGGATGATCAGGTCGACTTTCCCCGCAGGTAACTTCGGGTCGGTCTCGGTACCTTCGATGAGGTCGATGTTCGTCACGTTCTCTTTTTTCGCACGCGCTTTGATTATCGCGAGCATCTCGGGTTGGATGTCTACGGCGAGGATTTTGCCCATGTCGCCGACGAGCGGCGACATGCGGAAGCAGTGGTAGCCGCTACCTGCGCCGATGTCGGCGACGGTCATTCCGGGCTTAATTTCCAGTGCTTTCAGCAGTTTTGCGGGGTCTTCTTCCTTCTCGCGCTCGGGGCGTTCGAGCCAACCTGCGCCTTGGTGTCCCATCACGTGCGCGATCTCGCGACCGACGTAGAACTTGCCGATGCCGTCGGGGTCGTGGAGCTTTCGCGTTTCGTAGCGCGGCTTCTTCGGCTCCTCGGCGCGAGCGGCGAAAAGCCCGAATACAACGATCCAACTGCCGATTGCGATGCGCATGACGAACCTCCGTGGAAAGATACTTTCAGCATACCGTAAACCGGGCGACGATGTCTTTCTGGAAAAATTGTGCAAATTGTTGTTGACATCGAACTCGGTCTTGAGTCTAATCGTAAACAAGTCGAGTAGACTGACACCGGCACGATTATGAAACTCTCACTCTTACTCTCTGCGAAACGGCTCTTCGCTCTAGCGGCAACGCTAGTGGCGCTGATTGCGTTTGGCGGTAAGGCAGAGGCCGGTTGCGGCGATTATGTGACGGTTGGTGGCGTGACTTTCGATCTTCCGATGGCCGGGCACAATGTCTCTGGCGAACCCGCTACACCACTCGTGCCGAAGTGCCACGGGCCGAACTGCTCGGCGAAGCCGAACCCCTTGCCGCTGATCCCACCCGTCAATCACACGAAGCTCGCCCCGCCGATCGACGAATGGGTTGCGAAAGTACAATCGCTCGTAACTCAACAATCGTTGTCGGGAACTTCCATCGCTATCGTTTCTGTCGGTACGCCGATCCACTGCTCCTCGATCACCTATCGCCCGCCCCGTTCGATCTAATTCTACGACCATCGCTCCGCGATCTGACCTCGCGCCCTCGTGGCGTCTCGTCGTGCGAATCGCCGTAACGGCGATGGCATTTCACGCGGTCGATGCGTCTGTCCAATTGAACTTGTTTTTCTTTTTGTAGCTGGGGTCTATGACCCCGGATTGTAGCTGAGGTTTATGACCTCGGAAGCCTGACAATCGGGGAGAGGCTGCCTCTCCACCGGCCTCACAGAGGCCAGCTACATCGGAAAACAAGCGACACTGGTCGTCTTTGATTTTCTCGCAAACACTCGATATGCACTGCTTTTGCAGTGATTCCTTGCGATGGTCCGCGTTTGCGGATCGGTGTTTCTCCATTATTTCGTTACTCTCCCTTATTTCAGGTGCTCTCATGATTCGTCGCACGCGCTCTGCGTTCACGCTCATCGAATTGCTCGTCGTCATCGCGATTATCGCGATCTTGATCGGGCTGCTGTTACCGGCTGTGCAAAAGGTTCGCGAGGCTGCGGCCCGCAGCCAATGCACGAACAACATCAAACAACTCGGCCTCTCGGCACACAATTACCACGACGCCAACGGCTACCTGCCCGCGTCCGATGCAGGCATTCCTCCGGGAGGGACGATCAATACGGGCCTGTCCGCATTCGCGTACATGTTGCCGCAAATCGAGCAAGAAAATGCGTATCGGCTCATCGACCTGACCGCAAAATGGGACACGGCCAACAACGCAAATGCACGTGCGGTCGCCATCAAGACGTTCCTCTGCCCTTCGGACCCCGTGAATTCGGTGCCGGCCGGTTGGGCGGGGATCAACTACCGTACGAACTCGGGTAACGGGCTGTTGAACAGTCAGCCTTCGACGAGCGGTCCGAACTCGCTGTTACCGAAACCGAACGGCCCATTCGTGCCACAACTGACGACGACATTCGCATCGATCACCGATGGCTTGAGCAACACCGCCGGCTTCAGCGAACACTTGAAGGGCGATTTCAACCAAGCCATTTCGTCCCCGACCGACACCTTCCAACCCGGTACCTACCCGAACACGCCCGATGAATCGGTGGCGATGTGTGCGGCCACCGTTGTGACCGACCTCTCGAAACAAGGCCGCTCGGATGTCGGTGCGCCGTGGCTGCAAGGCTACCACTCGACCACGAAGTACTACCACGTCTCCGGGCCGAACACGCGGTCGTGCATGTACCCTCCCGGTCGCATCGCGACGACGGCGACCAGCGCCCACACCGGTGGCGTGATGGTCGGCATGATGGACGGCTCGGTGCGGTTCGTGCCGACGAGCATCAGCCTCATTTCCTGGCGTGCGATGGGTTCCCGCGACGGCGGCGAAACCGTCATCGACTAATCGAACATCCCAACGATCGACGCACGACTTCGCCCCCTGCTCGGCAGGGGGTTTGGCCCCTTATTGGATTTCACCTATGGCTCTGCGTTACCTCTGGCTCGTTCTGATTGCGATGGTCAGCGTCGGTTGTTCGTCGAATCCGGCCCCGCTCGCGATGGCGACCACGGCGGAGAAGGCGCGGCCGGCGATGGAAAATGTGCTGGCCGCATGGAAGGCGGGCAAGACGGCTGCCGACCTAAAAGCGCAGTCTCCGCAGGCTTACTTCAACGATGCCGACTTCAGCCGCGGTGCCAAGCTCGTCGATTTCAAAATCGAAAGCGATGGCACGCCGAGCGGTACGGGTTACCGCTTCGATGTCACGATCACGACCGAACAACCGGGCAAGACCGCGAAGCCGAAAAAGTTGGCGTATCGCGTCGTCACCGAACCCGTCACCAGTATTTCCCGCGAGGACGATTAATCATGGTGCGCACTCGTGAGATCGACGGGAGGCTGTTGTTCGCCTATCCGGAATCGGAGAACGCCATCAACGACTTCGGGCAGGCGATTCTGCGCGGTCCGTCGTCGTTGACGCTGGCGGAACGCGAACTGATTGCGACCGTCGTCTCGGCGCGGAACGAGTGCCATTTTTGCTCGAACGTTCACGCGGCAACGGCCCGCCATCTGCTCGGCGAGAGTGCTGCTCTGGTCGATGATATCCTCGAAGACATCGATACGGCGGCACTCGAACCGAAGATGCGTGCGTTACTAGCGATCGCGGAACGGGTTCGCTTGGGGCAGTCGGCGAGCGCCGACGATATGGAGTGCGCGCGTGCGGCGGGTGCCGACGATCGCGCCATTCACGACACGGTTTTGATCGCCGCGATGCTCTGCATGTTCAACCGCTACGTCGACGGCTTCGGCCAACCGCAGATCGATCGCACAATCTGCGAAGAGATCGGCGTTCGCAATGCTGCCGACGAATCTCAAGACTACGACCTTCCGATCGAGATCCTCGTTTGATCTCTCCCCGCGTCAATTTTATACTTTTCGTACGAGTCGGAGTTGCTGCCATGCGTCGCAAACGGTCTGCGTTTACCCTGATCGAACTGCTGGTGGTGATTGCCATCATTGCGATTCTGATCGGGTTGCTGTTACCCGCCGTGCAAAAGGTCCGCGAGGCGGCGGCCCGGATGAAATGCACCAACAACCTGAAACAGATCGGGTTGGCAGTGCATAATTTTCACGACTCCCGGAATGCGTTCCCGTCCGGTGGGCTGGCCCCCACAGTGACGCCCGGCTCGCAGTTCTCGGCACTCGCGCAGATTCTGCCGTACATGGAACAAGACAACGTCTACCGCCTCATCGACCTGACGGTGCCACCGCAAAATGCGAACAACGACGTCGCGCGGAACACGATTCTGACGGGGTTCCGTTGCCCGTCGGACAAAGAGAACCCGACTCCTGCCACCGGCGCAGCCACGAATTATCTCGCGAACACGGGGACGAACCCGTTCTTCGTGATCCCCGGCCCGTCGAACTTCAACGGCGTGTTTTACGTGAACGCCACGACGCGCATGGCCGACGTGACCGATGGCCTGAGCAACACCGCGATCTTCAGCGAACGCATGTTGGCCGACGGCAGTAATGCGGTCGTGAGCAAGATCGAAGATGTCTTTTTCAGCCCTGCCAACCCTGCGACGGCCGACGATGCCGTGACGTTGTGTGCGGCCGTGGACATCACCGATCTTGCGAATCAGTTCCCTCTGTTCATGGGTTCCCCCTGGATGCACCATCAGCACCGCTATCAGCACATCAGCCCGCCGAACAGCCGGTCGTGCGGCTTCTTCGTGGTCGGCAAATCGACCATGCCCGCAAGCAGCCGGCACACCGGCGGCGTGAACACCGGCCTCGGCGATGGCAGCGTGCGGTTCGTCCGCGACACGATCGATGCTGCCACGTGGCGAGCCGTCGGCACGCGCAGCGGCGGGGAGGTGATCGGTGACTATTAGACACGTGTTTACGGTCGTTGGCCTCGGGTGTCTGATCGCGTCAACGGGTTGCGGTGGCGGGCCGGTTGCTGGCCCCGTGAATGCCGATCTGGCCCGCGAAACGTTGCGGACGACGCTCGATGCCTGGAAGGAGGGCCGCGCGATTGGCACCCTCGTTAGCCAATCGCCATCGATCGTCGCGCAAGACTTCGACTGGATGGCCGGTGCCAAACTCGAGAGCTACGAATTCGTGAACGAAGGTGTACCGCAAGATGCGAACCTCCGCGTACCCGTGCGATTGAAGTTGAAAGATAAAGGCCTCAAAAGTGTGAGTTATCTCGTCGGCACGGACATCAAGCTGACGGTGTTCCGCGCGATGGAGTGACGGCACGAATATTCCCACGTCTCAGGAGATTCCCCTATGAAGCGATTCGTTGCAGTGATACTCGGTGCGCTGGTGGCCGAGCGCGGGTTTGCGCAGATGCCCGCAGTGAAACCGCTGCCGGTGCCGCTGACGCGACCCGAAATGAAACAGGCACTCGAAGATCTGAAAGCGCGGAAGCCGCGGTTCGATCTGCCCGTGCCGACGGAGGAAGAGATTGCGAGTGCGGGCGAGCGCGGCCTCAGCTACGAGGGTCGTTTGCGTTCGCTGTACATCCACACCGGCGAAGCGCGCACCGGTTTCGGTCGTGAGAACGAGCCGAACATGACGTTGACGTATGCATTCAAAACGCAACTCTTCTGGGTCGTCAGCCGTACGAACAACTGCCTCTACTGACTCGGTCACCAAGAAACGAAGCTCGCGGTCGCGGGCATGACGGAAGACGAAGTCGCAGCACTCGATGGCGATTGGTCCACATCGACGCCGAAAGAACGGGCCGCCTACGCCTTCGCACGCAAGATCAGCTTCGAGCCGCACCGGTTCGACGATGCCGACATTGCGGAACTCAAAACGCACTTCACCGAGCTACAAATTTTAGAGATGCTGCTATCGGTGGCGCAGAACAACGCGACGAACCGCTGGAAGGAAGGTGCGGGGATTCCGCAATCGAAGGAGAGCAGCCACTTCGCGAAGTCCGCCGACAAGCCATTGCCGACGGACCGGATTCTGCCGATCGAAACCTACCTAACGCCGACGTCGGAAAAGAACCGCAAGACCGTGACGAAGGTGACGCCGTTGCAGAACGACGCGGTGCGGCCGCCACTCGAATCGCGCGCGATCGTCGAGAAGGCGCTGATAGCGGCCCGAACGCGAACCGCACGTTTGCCACTTGTGGACAAGGCGAAAGCGAAGGAAATCCTCGGCGATGAGCCGATCGCGCCGTTCGCACAACTGCTCGCGAACTTCCCCGTATCGGGTAAGAGCCGCCTCGCCAGCCAGCGTGTGGTCGAGGACAAAGGCGACTTGACGCCACTGCTGAAAGCGCAAGTCAGTTGGATCGTCGCACGGCAAGATCGCGCGTGGTACGCCACCGCCGACGCGAAACGCCGGCTGACGGCACTCGGGCAAACCGACGACCGAATCTACGCGCTCGATGGCGATTGGTCGCAGTTCACGCCGAAGGAAAAAGCGATGTTCGCGGTCGCACGGCAATTGGCCGCATCGCCGATCGTGCTGACCGAAGCCGAGGCCGCCGAAGCCGTGAAACAGTGCGGCGGCAACCGCGATGTGGTGCAGCTCATCAATTACACCAACATCCGCTCGTCGTTTAACCGCATCACCGAAGCCGCCGGTTTGGCTGCCGAAGGTCGCTAAGGTGCATCCGCCGTTCCCTCGGGGAACAACTTCAGCGAACGTGCGGCTTCGTAGCGTTCGTGAATCCAGATATTCGGCACGAGGCCGCCGCTGAGAATGAGCGCGAATAGCGTCAGCATCGCCACCCGTTCGCGCCAGGTGACATCGAGCGGCACCGACGACGTATTTTGCGTTCCTGTGAACAAGAGTAAGTACACGCGGACGATCGCGATACTGTTGAGCATGGCCGCGAAAACGAGCGAGACGCCGACGATGGGGTTGGCTTCGATGGCCCCATCGACGAGCAATTCATTCGCGATGAAACCGGCTGTCCCGGGGAAGCCGATACAGCCGAAGCCAGTGAGTAGAAAGCCGATCGCGAGCAGCGGCGATTTCTCGTAAAGTCCCAAGTGACGTGTGAGCGACAGTCGCCCGTACCGCGCCTCGACCGCTCGCAGGCACAAACCCAGACCGCCTAGCGACAACGCCACCGAAACCCACATGCCGAGTGCGCCCGTGAGGCTGAGCGACGTGTGAAGTTCTAGCCCGACGAGGACAATCGAGGCATGGCTGAGGAACGTATACGCGAAGAAGCGGCGAACGTCGGTTTGAACGACCGCAAGGCCCGCCGCGTAGATCGCGGTCACTAATGAAGCAATGCCGATCGTTTGCAACACCACATCGGGCGCGTTGGGAATGACGAGCCGCAAGGCCACGTAAACACCCGCAATCGGCGTGGCGAAAAGTAACGCCGTGCCGAAGGTTGCGCGCTCGAAGAGATCGACGACCCAAAGGTGCGCGGGGAACGTGCCGCAGCGAACGAGTACCGCCGCGAGTATGAGTATCGGTCCGACCGTCCACTTCGATTCGACCGCGAACCAGCCGCTGACGAGTAGGACCACGAAGGCGAGCATATGCCAGACGTACAACCGGCTACGAAGGCCGCGTTGTGCCATTTCGATGTAAGGCGGAATCGTGCTGAACGCCAGCAGGGCGATCAACGGCCACGGTTCGATGCACGAAAACGTTGCCAGACGTGCGGCTTCGCCGATCAGATGCCCGGTGTACGACGTGCGATTTCGCTTCACTCGCGAGGTACTCAGGACCGTCAAAACGTGCAGCAGCGCGACGAGTGGCAGTAGCGGCCCGCTGAGCCGATCTACGGTGAAGATCGGCCGGCCAAAGAACGTCAGGCACGCGCCCCACGGGCAGAGTGCCGTCTCGGTACCGACCGACGCCCACGCGAATAACGACGCAACGAGTACGAGTATCGTCGAGACGATTGCCACGCGATCCGCTCGAGCCGGATCGCGAACGGTTCTCACCAGAATGGCACCGATTAGCGGAATGCCGATGGCCACTTCGGCCCACGGTAGCGAGAGCAGATTCATATCGCATGTTCCTCAACGGGCGACGACGACGGCGTCGCGACCGGGGCTTCGACCTTCGGCCGGTCGTCGTTGACCGCGATGGCGATCCGTCGCTCGAAGCGGTCGATCCCGCGAAACAATCCCAAGAACGGCGCGCAAAAGACGCGATCGAGGATCGCATCGAGGTGACCGCGTTCGAGTGCGAAGCGATAGACCCGCACGCCGAACTTCCCGAGGAAGCCACTGCCGCGTGGCAAGCGGTCGCCGAGCGCGTACTCGATGGCGATATGGTCGCGGATGACACTCGGTGCCCGCACGAATTGCATCGTTCGCAAACAGGCGTGCCCGAGGATGTGAACGAGCGGAATGTACCGCCAGCCGAGACCGATCTCGGCGACGATCAGCCCGACTTGCGTGAGCGAGGCAAACGCGAGTGCGGATTTAATATCGGTCTGAACGCGGGCGGTGAGTGCGGCAAAAATCGCAGTGGCCAACCCGAGTACGACGATAATCGCAGACAGCGCGGGCGACGCATCCAGAAGCGGGTCGAGCCGCAAAAGCAGGTACGCACCGAGGTGAACGGATAACGCCCCGTAGAACACCGCGCTCGATGGCGTCGGCCCTTCCATCGCTCGCGGCAACCACCCGCTAAACGGGATCAGCGCGGACTTCCCCGCCGCCGCGATGATGAGCAACAACCCGACGATAAACACTTGATTGGCAGGTAAGCGACAGACACCGTACGGCCACGCGGCCACATCGAGGCCATCGATTTGCTGATAGCCGGTGAGTTTGTCGAAATCGCCGCCGCTACTCATGTGGTGCAACACCACGGCGGCTAACAACAACGCCGCATCCGAGATGCGGTAGACCACCCAGACGCGAAACGCATTCCGCACTGGAGCGGGCCGATTGTGGAAAAAGCCGACGAGCAACGCGGACGATAGCCCGACGAGTTCCCAACCGAAGAATAGCGTTTCGATCGTGCCGGCCAGTGCCGCCGTGACCATGCCCGCGAGGAACAACGAGTAGAGCGTGAAGAAGCGGTTGTAGCCTTCTTCGCGGTGCATGTACTTCGTGGCGAACACGCCGATCGTGCCGAATAACAAGTACGTGAGTGCCGTGAACGGAACCGAAAGCCGGTCGAACACGAACTTGATGGCAAAGTGGAACGGCTTCTCGGAGGCCGGAGTTTCAACGTGGACCCAGTCGCCGAACGACACGACGACGTGTTGCGTATCGTTTAACAGCATGAGGCCGAGCACGATGAGTCCGGCGATCAACCCGACCCCCGTCGTTGCCGCGACGGCACTCGCCGTTGCGGATTCGCTCCGCTTGCGGCCGATGAGCGTCGTTCCGCCGAGATAGAACATCAGCGCGAAAGGCACGCTGATGACTACGGTGCCGAGGTACGCAGCGAGTGTGGCATAGTCTGGCATGTCAGGAGGTCGCTCCAGTTCGGATTGCCGCGAAATCGAGGTGCTCTCGCCATCCGCGATACCAATCGGCCGACGACTTCGCCGTCGGCAGTTGGCTCGTCGTCAACGTGTGCGGTAGGAATTCGCCATCCTGGAACACGAGGATTTTGCCCGTGTCCGGGTCCATCGTACACATCTGCACCCAACCCTTGCGAATCGTCGTATCGACGACCGCATTCCGCGACATCACTTTCCGCAAAATTTCCGGCGTCGTTTCCACGATGAATAACAGTCGCACCGGTTCGTGAATTTCGACCATCTGCCAGGGCAGGCCGGTGCGTAAATCGCTGGCCGCGCCGTCCATGACACCGAGCAGACCCGTTATGTTGTGGGGTAACTTCGTTCCGCAGCCGTAGCCCTGCGAATCGACGTGACAGAAATAATACTCGAGGTTGATACCCGCACAAACGGGCACTGCCGCGCCGAGGAGTCGCCCGAGGGTGCTACCATTTTCATCGTCTTGGGCGGGGTTGTACGACATCAGAAACGCACGGCGATCGAGGAAGAGTCCGCGAGTTCGTTCGCGACGGCCGACGATGCAAATCGCGTTGGTGGCGTGCCCCCAC
Source organism: Limnoglobus sp. (assembly GCA_043757025.1). Lineage (GTDB taxonomy): Bacteria > Planctomycetota > Planctomycetia > Gemmatales > Gemmataceae > Limnoglobus. Next base: position 9,257 of record JAYVQG010000300.1, on the reverse strand, counting down.
TCGGGCCGCACCTGCGCCAGATCCTCGGCGCGGGCGGCCATGTGTCGGCGGGCGGCTGCGGGGGCGATCGCCAGCGGGGCCGAATCGAACCGCCTGGCCCGTTCGTGGGAGTTGCGGTCGAGCGCCCGTTCGATGTCGGCTTCCGCGGCGGCGAAGCGGTCGCGGTGGGATTCCGGCACCAGGTCGGCGTCGGGGAACTCGACGTACTCGTTGCAGGTGTTGTGCAACCCACCGACGAACGCGGTGTCGTTCGGCACCACCACGCCGCGGCGAGCCATCGCCTCTCGCACCCGCGGGTCGTTCAACATCTGGGCGATGGCGCGGCCGTTCGGCCCGCCGACCCCGCCGCCGCAGGCACCGCAATCGTGCGCCGATTCGTGCGGGTTGTTCATGCTGTGCGAGCCGTGCCCGAGGATGAAAACGAGTGGGGCGAAGTCGACCGTCATGCCGATGTCTCGGAGGAGTCGTTCGGCGACGGTAGCCATCTCGTCGAGCGTGTAGCCGTGGTGGGTGATCTCTGGGCCGGGCGTCGTCGAGCCGCGTTCGAGTTTCAGGCGGGTCGCGAGTGGCGTCTGTACGAATCGACCGAAATAACCGCGCGCCATCGCCGCAAGACGGGGAAAGAGCACGCTGGCGACGAGTGGCACCGAAGCCAGCACCCCGACCCCAGCGGTGAGTACCGCCCCGGTCGCGAACGACCGCGAGCCGATGTGGAACCGGTGCGAAGCGCCGCCCAGCACCTTCCGCACCTTCGCCCGCCATCGGTGGGTCTGTTCTTGCTCCTCGCAAACCGCTTCGGAGACCCAATGTCCCGGCCGAATGATGATCGGGCAGAGCGGGGTGAAGTGAGCGCCGGCGGCGCTGCGGAAGTACATCGCCACGCCGAAAAATCCAGCGGCACCGAAGGTTTCGCAGTCCGGTGCGATTTCTTCGATGTGCCTGCGGAACGATTCTTCGCGTTCGTCCAAACACGTAATGACCTGAAATCGCGGTCGCGCCGGTACGCGGGTGGCCTTGCTGTAGTGCAGCGAGACGGCATCGAGCGTGCGGTTGCGGAACCGTCGCTCGTACGCTTGATGGAACACGCGACGACGCTCGATCGGGCCGAACTGCGAGATTTCGTCCGACAACTGCTTCCAGTCGGCAGGCGAAAGGTCGTGCAACTCGCTCGCCGACCATCCGAGGAGTTGGCTGAGTTGGAAGATCGGGAACACGCGCAACGGCAACGGCACCGCTTCCGCCTTCGGAACCCGTTTGCGTAAAAACTCGCGAACCTCGGCGAGTGGAATTTCGTTCGCAACCGACGCCACCGCGAACCGGTCGAGTAACAACCGTACCGCCACGAACTCGACCAGCGTACCGCCGGGGATCGGATGTGCGACGCTGTCGCCCCGCACTTCGACTTGGCGGATCATGCCGCCCCAGCCGCGAAGTGCGAGTAACGTGGCGTCGAGAAATTTGTCCCATTCGCCGGGCATGACGCCGAGCATTTCGAGCGATTCGCGGATCGACTCGATGGCGGTGACGTTGCCGCTCAACAATCGTTTCGATTCGCTGCGGAGATCCTTCAGCCAAAGCTCGGGCGTATACCACGACGCGTGTAGCCGTAGGAACGAGAGATAAAAGCCGAGGTTCTGATCGGGCAACGGCCAGAGCGAAATGCCTTGATCGAGATACGCCGCACAGAAGCGAACGAGAAACTCGTTGACGAGCAAATCGGTATCGTCGGCCCCCGCCGCCATCAGCCAGTCGCGGTGCCGGATCGCGGATGTCTCCGGTTGCATTTCGATGGGAATCGATTGCACGCCCGCGCTGCAAACTTGCCAGAGGCTCTCGAGCGAGAATGCCTCCCATTTCGCGTCTTCCCACGTTTCGACGCAGTCGATGCCGAAGCGTTGGAACAACTCGCCGACCCAACCCGGTGCGATGGTATCGCCGGTACCGCGAAGTTCGCGAATGACCCATCGCCGCGTTTCGGCGATCATCCGTGCCCGCGTCGCCGACGAGACATCGGACCGCACGCGCTTCAGGGCATCCGATTCGGCCAGAACGTATTCCAACTCGGCTGCTGTGCCCGTCCAGAAGGGGTACTGAAGCATCGCCAGCCGAAGATCGAGCCGCGAAGTCGAGTTCGTGACGGTATCGTTGGCGGTGTTTCGCAAGTCTTTGTGCAGGTCCGCACGGAGGTCGTCGAACGCAATGCGACCCTTGGTGAGTTCATTGCGGTAGCGCGTTTCCGTGAGGTACGGATGACAGCCGAACACCTCCGCACCGCGTTGGACGGCTTCGTCGAACGCGAGATCTTCGAACGCATGGAGCGTGTTGTGGTGGATGAAAACCGTGATCGGCCCCTGCGCCGGAAGCAGGTGCGAAGAATGGTCGATGGCGTGAAGCAATTTCGCGCGTACATCTTCGGAGTCGGAGGAGGTCGGGTGGGCTTCGTCGGCGGTGCTGACTTTGAGTGACACGGAAGACCCCAATCTCGTGAATCGAATGTTTCTATCGAAGCACATCGCATGCCCGACTCGTCGTTCGCTGGAAAACCGCACGTTATTCGGTCGTGCGGGGCAAAAATCGCGTCGTACTGGTCGTCGTCGCACCAGTGTGGTCGAAGCCTGACCACAACGAGTACACAGAAGAATTTTACTAGATTGAATGTGCGAGATACGCGTTCGGTAAAACGAGATGTTGCAATGTCCAGTTGGCGTTACCTGTTGCCCATGTTGCTGATCGCCTTATGTTTCGTGGCTCTTTGCACGTTTACGGCGGTGTCGTTGTTCAGCCAGCAAGCGGCGCTTACGAGTGTGTTACGGGAAAATGTGCAGAGTCAACGGGCGGCGATCGAGTTGGAAGAAGGCTTGCAAGATCTGATCGCACTCGAAGATGCGCACGTCGAAAGTGTCGCGGTTTTACACGAGCGAATTCAACAGCGAGTGGTCAAGCTAGGGGAATCCGCCGATCAGCCGAGCGAACGCGCGTTGTTCGAGCGTCTGAGCCGCGCGTACGACAGTTATCTCGTGAAATGGCAGAATCTACCTCAGTTCGGTTCGCCGACACACGAAGCGAAACGAGTCGTGGCCACGAAGTTCGTCGAGATGGAAGTGCTGCGACCGTGCCAGGAATTCGAGCACTTTAACGCACGCCGCGTCGAGGATTCCGCCGACCAGCACGATCGCGTATTGCGCCAACTCGCGTGGGGGATGGCGGGCATCGGCGGCCTCGGTGGCATCTCTGGAATCGTCCTCGGATTTGCGGTGTCGCGCGGCCTGAATCGCTCGATTCGGAAACTCCGCGTGCAACTCCGCGATGCCGCCGGAAAGATCGCACCGGGCGCGCCCGAGTTCATCGTCACCGAAGAAGGGCGATTCCACGATTTGCACATCGAAGCGGATCGTCTCACCGAGCAGATCGAGCGAGTGGTCCGAGAATTGCAACAGCGAGAACAAGAAGTGCTGCGTGCGGAACAACTGGCCGCCCTCGGCCAACTCGCGGCGGGTATGGCGCACGAAATCCGCAACCCGCTGACGTCGATTAAGCTGCTCGTACAAGCCGGGCAAGTCGATGGCGGGTTGCTGCCTGCCGAGGATCTCCGCATCATCGAGAGCGAAGTTCGGCGGATGGAACGCTCGCTGAATACGTTCCTCGACTTCGCCCGCCCGCCCAAAATGCGTCGAGTGATGGTCTCGCTCGATATGCTTCTGGACGATACATTCGGTTTGTTGCGAACCCGTGCGGATCAGCAACGAGTCGTGTTGCAACGAATCCTCCCTACGGGCGGTGTGACACTCTCCGGAGATCGGGAACAACTCCGGCAAGTCGTGTTGAATCTCGGCCTCAATGCACTCGATGCCATGCCGACGGGTGGCACGCTCTGCGTGACGATTCGCCAGGTGAATCAGTCGGTCGAAGTCGAAATTGCCGACACGGGGCCGGGGATCGCCAAGGAGATGTTCGCCCGGTTATTCCAGCCGTTTGCGAGCAACAAGGATACGGGCCTGGGCCTGGGTCTCGTGATCTGCCAGCGCATCGTCCAGGATCATCGCGGTCGAATTAACGCCGTCAACCGGGTCGGTGGCGGTGCGAGTTTTTTCCTCTCTCTGCCCACCGAGGCATCCGATGTCGATCGTGCTCCTGGTCGATGATGAAGCGCCGATTCAACACGCATTTCAACGTGCGTTTCGCTCGGCGGATATCACCATCCGCACGGCGAGTACCGCTGCCGAGGCGATCGAAGCGATCCGCCGCGAACCCCCGGACGCGATCTTGCTCGACGTGCATTTGCCCGATGCGAGTGGCCTGGAAACGTACGAGCGGATTCGCCAAATCGATGCCCGCGTGCCCGTCATCATGATTACCGGCCACGGTACGACCGACCTCGCAATCGAGGCGATGAAAGCGGGTGCGTTCGACTTCCTGCTGAAGCCGTTGGAATTGAACGACGTCCGCGATGCGATCGACAAGGCGGTGCGTTCGAACGCGTTCATGCGGCGACCGGCAACGATGCCCGAAGTCGAGCCGACCCCCGTCGATGGCGACTTGCTGGTCGGGCGCTGCCCCGCGATGCAGGAAGTCTATAAGGCGATCGGGCGGGTGGCGGCCACCGATACGACGGTGTTAATCCTCGGCGAAAGCGGCACTGGCAAGGAACTCGTAGCGCGAGCGATCTATCATCACAGCCTGCGAGTGAATCGGTCGTTCGTGGCGATTAACTGCGGTGCGATTCCGGAGTCGTTGATCGAAAGCGAACTGTTCGGCCACGAAAAAGGCGCGTTCACGGGGGCCGAGCGCAAGCGCATCGGCAAGTTCGAACAGGCTGCCGGCGGCACGATCTTCCTCGATGAAGTCGGCGAATTGCCACTGTCGGCGCAAGTCAAGATGTTGCGTGTGCTCCAGGAACAACGCTTCGAGCGCGTCGGTGGAAACGAAACCGTCCTCACCGACGTTCGCATCTTGGCGGCCACGAATCAGGATCTCAACCGAGCCGTGGCCGACGGCCAATTCCGCAAGGATCTCTACTTCCGACTGAACGTGTTTAACATCACGTTACCGCCGCTTTCCGCGCGAGGCAGCGACTTGCCTCGACTCGTCGAGCATTACGTACGCTCTTTCGCGATCGAACTCAGTCGGCCCGTGCTCGTCGTCTCCGATGAGGCGATGGCCGCGCTCACCGCGTATCCGTGGCCGGGGAACGTTCGCGAATTGCAAAGTATTCTGAAACAAGCGATGTTGCAGTCGCGCGGCGAAGTGCTGTTGGCCGATTTCCTGCCCGCGCAAGTCTTCCAACGTCACGGTGCCTTACAAACAACCAGTGCGCCATCGGGCCTGTTCGACTGGGATGCCTTCGTGCAGGAGAGACTCGCGACCGGCTCCGAAACGCTTTACGCGGAGGGGCTGGCGCGAATGGAACGCGAAGTCCTGATGCGCGTATTGCAGCACACCGCGGGCAACCAGCTACAGGCCGCGAAACTCCTCGGGATTACACGCGGCAGCCTGCGAAACAAAATCCGCACGCACGGCATCAACATCGGTCGGGACGTCTGGTCGGACGACGACCACGCTGATTCGTAACCCGCCACCACCTCGGCGCGACGTTCCTTAATTCGACGAAAACCGCTGGAAATCGCACATTCAAACCGCGGCATGGCAGTTGCGTCCGGTGGTTGAACTGTGAGACGAAATTCGCCGTGAAAGGGAAACACCAATGGCCGCAACTCCTAACGCACCGTCCGTTCCGCCGATCGAGACGAAGCCGTTCGGGAACGTCCGGTTCGACGCGATTGCGGGATTCCTGGTGTTCCTCATCGCGATGCCGCTCTGCTTGGCGATTGCACGGGCCAGCGGGTACCCGCCGATTGCGGGTATCTGGACGGCCGTCATCGGTGGCATCCTCACGACGTTCCTCAGCAACGCGCAACTGACGATCAAAGGCCCCGCCGCCGGATTGATCGTGATCGTTTACGGTGCCGTCACCGAGTTGGGTAAAGAGTTCGGCACCGAAGGGATGTCCGAAACGGATCGATTATACCTCGGCTACAAGCTCTCACTCGGCATCGGCGTCGTCGCGGGGGTCATTCAAATCCTCTTCGGATTGATGCGGGCCGGGCGGCTCGCGGACTTTTTCCCACTGACGCCCGTTCACGGAATGCTCGCCAGCATCGGCATCATCATCATCGCCAAGCAAGCCTACGAGGTGATCGGTGCGGCCCCAACGAAAGGGGCCGGACCGCTCGAACTGATCGCCGAGTTCCCCGGTAAACTTCGCAGCATCAATCCGGAGATTGCAATCATCGGCTTCGTCGGGTTGATGATTTTGTTCGGCTTGCCACTCATCGGTAAGCGAATCAAATGGGTTAAGAAAGTGCCATCGCAACTCATCGTACTGGTTGTGGCCATCGGCTTAGGCACGCTGTTTCAACTCGATCACAAACATACGTACCTGTTCCCCGATAGCTTCTTCGACTCGGATCACGCTGCGGTTTACGAAGTCGGCCCGCGCTTCCTCGTCGACATGCCCAACGTGCTAAAAGACCCTTCCTCGGCGTTCGCATTTCCCGACTTCCGCGGCTTGGCAACGGCAACGGGTTTGCAATATCTCTTGCTATTCACCTTAATCGGTAGCCTCGAATCGCTGTTGAGCGCGAAGGCGATCGAACTGCTCGACCCGTGGAAACGCAAGACCAACTTCGACCGCGACTTGCTCGCCGTCGGTCTCGCTAACGCGATTGCGTCCGCCATCGGTGGCCTGCCGATGATTTCCGAAATCGTCCGTAGTAAAGCGAATATCGACAACGGTGCCCGCACCAAATGGGCGAACGCCTGGCACGGCGTCTTCCTCCTGAGCTTCGTGTTGTTGTTCCCGGATCTCATCCATCAGATACCCCTGGCTGCACTCGGTGCGATGCTCGTGTACACCGGTTTCCGCCTCGCCTCGCCGAGTGAATTCGTGCGGACATTCCGAGTCGGCAGCGAGCAGTTCCTCGTGTTCATCGGCACCATCATCGCTACACTGGCGACCGACTTGCTCATCGGCATTAGTGTCGGCATCGGCATGGAAATTCTCTTCCATCTCTGGCACGGTGCGCCGATCCGTGGCATGTTCTCGTCGGATGTCAGCACCGTAGTCAACCCGGATGGCGTGACGGTCATCGTTCGCAAGGCGGCGATGTTCACGAACTGGCTGGGCTTACGCGAATCGATCATCCAAGCGGCGAAAGGCTACACGAATGTGAAGGTCGATCTTTCGCAAACTCGCTTGGTCGATCACAGCGTCATGGAGAAGTTGCACGAACTGGAAAATGAATTTGCAACGCAAGGCAAACGCCTTCATCTGATCGGCCTCGACGATCACAAGCCGCTGTCGAATCACCCACTGGCCGCACGGAAAAGCGGTGCGAACAACTCGGTTCCGCACGAACCCGTCCACACGATTTGATCGCGAAACTGATCTTGATTCCTCCGACCCTCGACGGTACCAACCGTCGGGGGTTTTACTATTGGGGGAATTTCTCGTGAATGCGTTCCGACTGATTAAACGAGCGGCACTCGTTGCCTTAGCATTCGGTATCGTGCCGTGGCCCGCATTCGGACAAACGATACCTGTTGTCCCCGCTGAGTCGCTACCAGCTACAACGGGTTCAGCAGATGTGCTATTACCCGTCGAAAGTGTCGCGTTCCCGAACGCGATGACGCCATCTGCAATACCCGCAACGACGCCAGCCGGCACGCCGCTCAAGTTCGAGGCTTACTGGAACAACGGCCTGTTTTTCCGCAGCCCCGACAAAGGATTCAGCGCCCACGTCGGCGGGACGATCCACTACGACGGCGCGTGGTATAGCGGCGGGACTTCCGTGCAGACATTCGCGAACGGCGTCGGTCGCTTCAGCGATGGCGTCAATGCTCGCCGGATGCGCCTCTACATGGAAGGCTCGTACTACAACAACATCGACTATAAATTCGAAGTCGAATTCATGAACGGGTTCAGCCCGAACGGCCTCACCGGACCGGTTTCCGGTGGCACCGTGTCCAACTCGCCCGGCCCGACCGACGCCTGGGTGACAGTTAAGGAAGTTCCCTTCTTCGGCAACGTGCGAATCGGCAACCAGAAGGAATGGTTCAGCCTCGAACACCTCGAAGGGTATCGTTCGCTGCAATACATGGAGCGTTCGTACCTCTTCGATTTCAGCCAAGCGACTGCATTCAACAACGGATTCTCCCCCGGCGTCAGCACGTATCGCACCTGGGCAGACGACCGCGTGTTTACCGCGATCGGTGCCTACAAAAACGAAAGCGATTTGATCGGCTTCGGCTTAGGTAACGGCAACTATGCCGTGACGGGTCGGGTGGCAGGTCTGCCCGTGTGGATGCCCGAAGAACAAATGTACTGGCACGTGGGCGGGGCGATGAGCCATCGCGATCCGGTCGCCGGCCAAGTTCGCGTTCGCATCCGCGACTCGGTCCGCAACGCGCCGTTTCCGCTCTTGAACCTCATCGGCGACACGGGGAATATCAACGCCAAATCGCAGACGCTGTTCAACCTCGAAACCGCTGCCGCGTACGGCCCACTGACGATGTCTGCCGAGTACACCGCCAACTTAATCAACGGTGCCAGCGTCGGCACGGGGCCAGACCTCGGCACCGTGCGCTATCAAGGTTTCTACGCACAGTCGATGATTTTCTTGACCGGCGAACACCGGGCCTGGGATCCGAAGATCGGCGCGTTCAAGCGCGTATCGCCGCTGAAAAACCTATCGCTGAAGGACGGTACTTACGGTGCATTCGAGGTCGGCGCACGCTACACTTACCTCGACCTCGACGATAAAGGCATTAATGGCGGGCGGCTGAACAATGCCACCATCGGTACGACGTGGTATTGGAATCCGAACGTGCGAATTCAAACGAACTACGACTATCTCTACCGCGACGGTGGCCGCAACTCACTCGCGAAGGGTAGCATCCACGGCTTCGGTACGCGATTAGCAATGGACTTTTAACCGCTCGATTCCAGAACGAGATATACTCCGAGCGGGTCTTCCCTCGCTTGTGCGTCGGCTAACGGGATCGGATCTGTTAGCCCGACGCGCAAGCGAGGGAGTTGCGCGATTTTGCAGGTACGCCCAGGGGTACGAAGCGCGACCCAGGGTTAGACGTCTTACGTCGTACCCCTGGGTCGCGCTTAGTACCCCTGGGCGTACCTGCAAAATCGCGCAACTCCCTCGCTTGCGCGTCGGGCTAACAGATCCGATCCCGTTAGCCGACGC
>JAYVQG010000299.1:0-19427 GCA_043757025.1 Limnoglobus sp. | reverse complement strand
TACGTCCGATTTCGCCCAATTCCAATCACGCCGGAACCAAATTTTTAGTGGTCTTATTTGGCAAAACTGCAACCGGGTTTTGAACCGTGCCGTTTTTTCGATCCGAAACGGGGCTTTTTCGATCGCAAATTGCGGATTTGTTACGGGCGATTTTGCCGTATCTCGAACTCTTATCGTGAGTTCCATCGAGAACTCTCCATTCGGCGCTCGCTGGAAGTACCGACCGAAAATCGACCGAGTGCGACACAAAATCGACCGAACACGACATAAAATCGACCGAGCACGACATAAAATCGACCGGATGAGACATTTTCCGGTCACTTTGAGCACGTCGCAAATTCCGACTTACGTCGAATCGTCTCCGATTTTTTGACTATAGGTTTTCGTGTGGGTGATGCGGAATTCGGAAACGTTGCGTCGCGCAACGATTCGCCTGTGCGTTGCGATTGCCGTGCGGAAGTGACCGGGTGTCGCACCGCTGCATTAGGTCGTAATGCCTGCCGACTTCAAGAACGGTCGCAGGTCGTTTCCGGTGAACGAAACGACGACGGTCCAACCGCCGGGCAGGTCGCGGTAAATGCGGGTAGTGGCGTTGCTTGCGGACACCGAGTTCAATGCGTTCGCCGTGCGGAACTGGCCGGGTGCGAGGAAGTACACCCAGGCGGTTTGCCGTGCGTTCGGCGAATCGAGTTGCAACGCGGCCACGAACACGCCTTGCAGGTCGCGCTTACCGGCAAATCGCACGAAACGCAGGTCGAAATCTTCGGGCAACTTCTCCATCAGCCGCTCGGCACTTAGCCAATCGAGTGCGATCCGCTCCGGCGATTCCAACGCAGATTCGGTTTGGTACGTTAAGCTTTCCGTGTCGAGCGTTGGCCGATTCGCAGCAAGATACGCCGACCAACTGAGTACGGCGAACGTGGCCACTGCCACCGTAGCCGTTGCTCTTGCCAGCCATTTCGCCCGCCATAATGCCGACAGTTTCGCCGTCACTTGCGCGTGCAGTTGCGTTTTCAGTTGGATCGGGATCGGCACATCGACGATCATCTTCGCGATGGCCGACTGTGCGCTCGCCTGTTTGGCCAACGATGCGGAACAGGTGGGGCAAGTTTGCAGGTGAGTTTCGAGCGACGAGAGATCGTCTTCCGCCAAGTCGGACGTGCGGCCGGGGCGGTAGAACAAGAGCAGCAATCGGGCGGTTTGGCAGTCCATCGGTCACTCTCCGCGTAACGATTTCGCGGTGGGAATCAGTTTCACCCGGAGGTACGTTTTGGCTCGTGCGAGGCGAGACATCACCGTACCAATCGGCAGGTCCAGTTGCTCCGCAATATCACGGTAGCTGAAATCTTCAAAGTAGAACAAGATCAGCGGCGTTCGGAACGTTTCGTCGAGTGCATTCAACGCTTCTTGCAGCTTCGCCGGCTCGACGTCCAAGCCTTCGGGCGGCTCGTTGTCGGGGATCTCTGCCACCGAATCGAGCGGCACGATCTTGTGCTTGCGCTCGTCGCGAATCCGGTGCAAGTAGGCATTCCGCAAAATCCGGAACAACCACGGCTTCGCACGATCCGGTTCGCGAAGCTGCGACAATCGGGAGATGGCCTTGCCGAACGTCTCTTGCGTCAGGTCGTCCGCATCGGCGGCGGAGCCGCTGAGACGGTAGGCATAACGGTAGAGTGCTTCGTAATGGGCATCGACCAACTCGCGGATGTCCAGACCGGCCCCAACCATAACGGAGACCCCTTACAACAACAGGAACCCAAACCGAAGCGTTTATTCCCATCGATTTACGAACTCGACGCACGCCGACAGAATTTCGCGTGCTACTCGGAATACGCTACAAATATCGGGAAATTTTACCGGGAATAAAACCGCGGGCGGTGTGTCTTACCTGTGAAATCGACTTCGTAACGATTTCGGCAGTTGCCAAATGTCCGTAGCTTGTGTAAACATTCACAAGCAGACGGCGAACTTCGACTCAAGTTTAGGCTTGGGTCGGACGACTGCCGATTCGCTGAACGATGTTGGTATACGTGTGGGATCGAACGAGTTTTGCATCCATAGTTGGCATGTAAGCGTTCGATCCCAACTGGTTTCACACCTGTTTCAGGAGAGTTTCAGATGAAGAAGATCCTCGCAATCGCTCTGGTCGCTTTCGTCGCCGCAACCGTTGTCGGCTGCACCGCCGCATCGAGCACGACCCCAGTCAAGGCAGTTAGCACCGCCAAGTAATTTGGTGTTTGCAGTACGAATAGCCGACCGGTTCGCCGGGCGGCTATTTTTGTTTAGGAGTATTTCCATGCGAAACGCGATACTACTGATCGTCTGCTGTGCGTTCCTCGCCGGTTGCACGACCCGCGCCGATAAAGGCAAAAACAACGACAACGACAAACCCCGTTCGAGTGCGCGATAGCGCGTTTTATCGCGTGTCCGTCGCATCCGCCGCGAGATGTTCCGCACCGACTTGCTGATAGAGTTCGTGCAACGAGGATGCTGCGCTTTCGGCCATTGCGTGGCAGTCCGGGCGTGCCACGCAGGCAGGTGACCGACAATATATCTTTCCAGCATATCCGTGTTCATCGATAACCGGTCGAGTAATTCGTGGCACCCCGCAGTTCCCAGCGCGTACCGCTCACAATCCATTCTTGTTTGCCCGACGCGCTAGTTTTGAAGTTGCGCTATTTGGAGATATGCCCAGGGGTACGACGAAGCGTCTAACCCTGGTCTGTCAGATTTAACCCCGTTGGGGTAAGAGCTGGCTATGCATTTACCCCAACGGGGTTCGATCTTTTAGCCCAGGGTTAGACGTCTTACGTCGTACCCCTGGGTTGCGCTCGTAGCCATGAACGCCTCAAAACCAAACAAAATGAAGTCTCGCCGTGCCTGAACGGCAAGAAAGCGCAACTTCAAAAAGCGCAAGCAAGGGATTCCTATCGTTTCTGCGATGTCGTGCCTTCACGCGGGTTCCCCTCGCTTGCGCGTTTTGAAGTTGCGCTTTTTTCGGTGCGATAACATCATTTTCCTAGGTATTTTCGAGTTCTTTCAATCCAGGCACCGTAAAAAGCGACGCTTGATATTCACTAAATGTCGAATGTCTAGGGGAAAAAGCCATAAAAACAGCGCAACTTCAAAACTTGCGCGTCGAGCTAACAAAACGTATCGAATCGCCCTGCTCGAAGGATCGCTAACCGCGGACCGCTCCCGCTGTCACGGGTCGTTGGCGTCTTTTTCGATTGGCTCTTCAAATCGCTGATAGATCGGCAGGAAGCGATACTCGACGGTGAGCGCGAGGATGGCCATCGCGGTGCAGTAGCTCGGGCCGAAGCGGGTATCGTCGAAGCCGCCGCCGCCGTACCATGCGCCGTCATTGCGCGGCGGATTCGAGCGTAACAGCAGGGCGTGCAGCTGGGTGCGATACGATTTCCAGTAATTGTCGCCGAGTTGGAACATCCCCTGCGAGGTGTAGTAGACGCCGTAAAAGAAGTGGTGCGAACCGGCGTGCAGTGGGCTTTTCAGCACGTACGAACCGGCTTTGAGGGCTTCGGGCGAGCGGTGATATTCCTTGCCGCAAAGCTCCAACGCGAGGATGCCGGTGCCAGTACAGGGCACGGTCACTTGCGAATTGGTCATGTAGCGATAGCCGCCGGAGATCGGGTCGTGGCAGCGCTGCACGTATTCCACTGCGGCTTTGATGCGGTCGAGGGGCACATCGCAACCGAGGTTGCGCGAACCGCGCAGTGCCATCAACTGCCAGCCCGTGACGCTCAGGTCGGCATCGAAGCCTTCGACGCGGTATCGCCAACCGCCCGCATCGCGGCCCGCATTCGCTTTCCGCTGCCCCGCCAAAATGACGGTGATGCCCGCTTCGAGGCGTTGGCGGAGTTCATCGGCGACTTTGCCTTCGGTCATCCCGGCGGCTTCGGCGAGCATCAGGCAGCAGATGCCGTGAACGTACATCTCGGTACCGCCCGATTGCGGTGCGGCGAACAACCCGTTACGGCCTTGCGTGCTCATCACGAAGCGGATGCCTTGCTCGATCGCTTTGCCGTACTTTCCTTCGCCGGGAACGTGCCCCGCCGACATAAACGCCATGACGGCGAGCGACGTGACGGCAGGGTCGCCGCTGCCGTTGCCGCCACCGAAGTTCTGCCGTCCGAAACCGCCTCCCCCGCCACCGGCGATCGGCCAACTGCCATCGTTTTGCTGGTTTTGTTTGAGGAACACGAGGCCGCGGCCGATGGCTTCGTCCATCGGTTCGCGTGGCGGCGCAGCGACGAGATTCGTCGTAAACATCAGCAGCGCGAGCAGGCCCAGCTTCGGTTTCACGTTATTTCCGCTCCGCGAGTTGTTCGAAGTACAGCTTGATAATGCGAGCGTAATCCTCGCCGTACTTCGCCTTCAAGTCCTGGATGATTTTCGATTTCACATCGCCCGGCAGTTCGCCCCACGGCTTGCCCGCGTATTGTGCGAGATCGGGGGGAAGGTCCGCCTTCGTAACGGGTGCCTGTGCGGAGCCGTCGTTCCCGCCGGGTTCTTTGCCGGCATCGCCCTTGCCCGGTTCGGGCTTGCCGGCTTCGCCTTTGCTGTCGCCCGACTCCGCGAGTTTCTCGGCAGCCTTGTTGACTTGCTCGGAGGCTTTATCCATCGCCTTGGCGGCCTCGGCGTTGTTCTTTTTGCCGAGCTGCTTGCCCGCCTTATCCATCTCGCCTTCGGCTTGTTTCGCGGCTTTTCCCGCTTCCTGTGCGGGCTTGTCCGACTGGCCTTCGCCCGGCTTCTTCCCGGCGGCCTTCCGAGCGTGTTCCTTCGCACGTTCCATCGCGTCGGTGGCTTTTTCGCGGGCATCGTCGGCGTTCGGTTTGCGCCCCGCTTCGTTCTCGCGGCCGGCACGTTCCATCTGCTGTTGCGCTTCCTTCGCGGCCTCGGCGGCTTTCTTCAGCGATTCCGGATCGTTCTTTTTCGCGTCGTCCTTCGGCTGTTTCGCGGCCTTGTCGAGTTGCTCCGCAAGGTCGCCCGCTTCCTTGGCTAATTCCTTCTGGCGGGCTTGCTGTTGTGCGGCCGCCGCGCCGGCGTTGTCGGCTTGCTTGGCCATCTCGCCATTGAGCGCCTTTTGCTTCTCGGCCAGCTCTTTGGATTTCTTGCCGTTGGGCGTGTCGCCAGCGTTCTTCGCGGCCGCATCGAGTTGCTTTTCGGCTTTGGCACCGTCGGCCTGCGCCCGATCTGGGGCACCGGCTTTCAACTGATCGGCGGCCTTCTGTGCGGCGTCGGCGGCTTCCTGACCTTCGCCGGGTTGTTTCGCCAACTCGGCGGCCTGATCGGCGATTGCTTGTTGTTCTTTCGCCAACTTGTCGAGATCGGCGTTGTCGGTCGGCTTCGTGCCTTTCGCGGCTTGCTCATTCGCTTTGCCGAGGCGTTCGCGGTTCTCGCGCTGTTCCTTCGCGAGGTCGCGTGCCGCCTGCGCATCCGCTTTCGATGGCAACGCGCCGTCCGCGTCTTCGCCCGGTTGCGGTTTGTCGTCGGGGTTGCCGCGTTCGTTCTTCGCCATCGGCTCGGCGTCTTCCTTGAGCTCGTCCGCGAACTGTTTCATCGCCTCGGCGGCGTTCTTTTGCAGGCCCTGTGCGCGTTCGGGATTCGGATTCTTTTTCAATTTGTCGAGCGCATCCGCGGCGTTCTTCTTCGCTTCCTGGGCATCGCCGCCGCGGGTGTTTTTCAAATCGTCGGCTTGCCGTTGCAGCTCCTCTTGGGCCGCCGCCGTTTCTTCGGGCGTCGTCGGTTTGCCGGCGTTCTTCTTGGCTTGATCGGCGCGTTCCTGGCGTTCGGCGGCTAACCGCTCGGCGCGTTTCGCGTCGGGTTCGACCCCCGCCAATTTGTCGGCGAGTTTGTCGAGTTCGCGGGCGGCGTCTGCGGTCTTTTTCTTCAAGTCTGCGGGATCGTTCTTCTTAATCGCCTCTTCCGCCGATTGCGTAGCCGCCTTCGCCTTCGTCAGTTGGTCGGCGTCTTGCGTATCCTTGATCCCGCCGAGGCGCTTCGCGACATCGCGTTCCATCTCTTGCAAGTCTTGCTGCGCGTTCGCATCGGGCTTGCCGTCGGCTTTCTGCACTTTGTCCGCGATCGCTTTTTGCTTCTTCGCAAGTTCGTCCGCCAGTTCATCGTCGGGCGTTTGGCCATCGATGGCCTGCTTCAGGCGATCCATCTGCCGTTTCGTGTCGCGTTGCGTGGCGGGGATGTCCTGGGTGCGGCCCTTCGCCAAATCGTCGGCGGCTTGCCCGGCAGCCTTCGCTGACTTTTCGCGTCGCGCTTCCAGCCCCGGCGTGTCGAGACGGTCGAGTTTCTCCGCGAGTTCCGCCTGCTTCTTGGCCGCATCGGCGAGCTTGTCGGCGGCCTCTTTGCGAACCGCTTCGTCGGGGTTCTTTTTGTCGAAGCCTTTCAGCTTGTCTTCGACATCGCGTTCCAACGCCGCACGTTCGCGTTCGAGTTTTTGCAATTCCTCGCGGGCTGCTGTCAGCCGTTCCGCACGGCTCGGCAATTTGTCCGCGAGGTTCTGAAGCGCCTCCGCCGCCTTGGCCATTTCCTCGTCGGCTTTGGCGGGGTTGTCGGCCATTGCCTTCTTGGCTTTTTGCAGTTGGTCCAACGCCTCTTTCTTCGCCTGATTCGCGGCTTCGTTTCCGGGGGGCGTCGCGAGTTTTTCCGTTGCACGGCGCACCGCGTCTTGTTCGCCCTGCATCTGCTTTTGCAAATTCTCCGGCAGTTTGTCGAACGGCTGATCTTTCGTTGCCTCGGCGGTACGCTTGCGAAGTTGCTCTTCGAGTTTCGCGAGTTGTTTCGCGGACTCTTTCGGATCCTTGCGGTTCGCGACGGCGCGTTCGAGTGCCTCCGCCAGGCGTTCGAGTTCGCGTGCCGCTTTCTCCTGTTCGGTCATCGCCTCGACCGCGTCGTTCTTAGCGAGTGCATCCGCCGCTTTGTCGAACGGCTTCTCGTCGAGTGCGTCCGCGTCGGCGACCTGTGCGGGGCGTTCGGTTTTCTTCGCGAGTTTGTCCGCCTTGTCGGCGATTTCCTTCTGCTTCT
Source organism: Limnoglobus sp. (assembly GCA_043757025.1). Classification (GTDB taxonomy): domain Bacteria; phylum Planctomycetota; class Planctomycetia; order Gemmatales; family Gemmataceae; genus Limnoglobus. Next base: position 12,368 of record JAYVQG010000299.1, on the reverse strand, counting down.
TCGCGGCTTGTTCCAACGCTTTCCGTTTCGCATTGGCATCGAGTTCGTCGTTGGCGCGATCCAGATCTTTCTGCTTGTCCGAGAGTTTTTTCGCTTCCTCTGCCAGTCGATTCGCCTCTTCGTTCTCGAGGCCATCGAGTGCCTTCTTGAGCGTGTCGTTGCCTTTTACCACGTCCTTCAAATCCGCGTTCAAGTCTTGCTGTTTCTTCGTGGCGTCGTTCGTGGCTTGCAGGTTGTCGGGGTTCTTTTTGAGTTCCTCGGCGAGTTCCTTCTGTTTGTCCGCGATCTCTTCGAGCTTCTTTTTATCGAGTCGGTTTTGCGCGAGTTTGTCGTTCTTCGCGATCAGTGCGTTCAGCTTTTCGACGGCCTCATCGAGCTTCGCGGCGGCCTCGGTAATGTTCTTGTCGCGCGGTTGCGGTGCCGGTTCGTTCTGTGCCTTCCGCAGCACGTCGTCGGCCCGTTGCAGCGGCGAATCGGCAACGTCGCGAATCTCTTTCGCCAAGCCGCGCAACTCGGGCGTCAGCCCCACGACGCGGGCGAGTTCTTCGAGTTGTCTCGCCACGTCTTTGGCTTTGTTCCTCGCATTTTCGAGCTTCGCGAGTTGGTCGGCGGTCAGGTTCGGCTTGCCGAGCGCTTCCTTCTTGACGCTCTGGACATCGTTGTCCGCATCGATGGCGTCCTTGAGCGCGGCTTGCAGCTTCTCCTTGATCTTGTCGCGCTTGTCGAGTACATCCTGTTGGGCGAGCGGTTTCGCGGTCGAATCGATGCGGATGACGGCCCAGCCCTTTTCGGGGTACACGACGCTCTGCGGGCCGATGCCCGCTTCCGGTACCGAGCGATTATCGAACGCCCGAATGCGATACTGAATCGTGTCGCCCTCCTTGCCTTTATCCATTAAGTCGAAGCCGTAACGCCCCTCGGCACGCGGCGTCCCGAGGTCTTTCAGCACGATTGGCAGCGTTCGCAATTTGTTCTCGCCGCTGAGTGTGTACTCGAGTTCCACCGTGGCGACGCGAATATCATCGAGCACGGCGAGGTCGATCACCACCCGTTCGCCGGGGCGGACGTCTTTCGGTTTCTCGCTGGCATTCGTGACCTTTTCGAACTTCGGCGGCGCGTCGAGGATCGCTTTCGTCGCCATCGTGATTTCCGTGCGGACGTTCTGTTCGCCGACGAGAATCAGTTTCAGCGTGCCTTCGGCGATCAGTTGCCATTCCGCCGTGCCACCCGTTTTGTCGCCATTGAGCTTCGCGTAGAACTGTTCGGTGCCGACCTTCGCCTCGGGGTTCGCAGGCGTCCACTCGAACGACGCACTCGTTGCGGCACGATTGAACTTCATGTCGAAGCGAACTTTGCTGAACTGCAACGCCTCGAATTCGTGCAACCCTTGCTGAACGAGTTCCGCGTGAAGTGGCTTGGCGTAGGCGGGCGGCTGGATCGTGAACGATGTGCCTTCGATCAGTTCGACGGGATCGACGACAGTGACGAGGCACCACTCGCTACGGGTATCTCCGGCTTCGATGCAATACTCGAAACTTGCCGTCACGGCGGGTTTCGTCACGGTGAACGCGGCTTTGTCGTCGCCGGTCATCGGCAGTTTTTTCTCGATCTCGGTACCCGGTTCGCGGTGCAACAACACTGCCGTTTCGGGCAGAACGACGTTCGCTTTCAGCGGCTCGAAGAACCCCGTTAGCGTCACGGATTCACCGCGTTTGACGATTGGATTCCCCGACGACACCGTAATTTTGAACGACGGCTCGATACGCGGCGCGTACCACGGGAGCAAGAACCGGCGGACGCGCTCGGTCGATCCCGGCAGGAAAAACATCGGCGAAAGGACGAGCAACGTCACTGCCACTGCAACGATGCCGATGCGCAAAACCGAACCCGTGGGGGCGGCGCGGAAGAAGTTCAGCTTCTTCGTGCGCTGGGCGGTGTCCCTCGCCAACACCTCCATCAGCGCCTTCGAGCCGTTCCCCGCATCCGAATGTTCACTCAGTTCCACGAGCGTGGAAAGTCGTTCGGCGAGGCTCGGGTAATGTTTCTCGATCGCTGCCGCCAACATCGGCACCGGCACTTCATTTCGCAGCGGTCGCACGATGAAACGCCATGCCGCAAAGCCGAGTATCGTCATCCAGCTACACAGCAACAACCCGCGAACGGCACCCGACAGATTGAGTTTCGCATCGATCAACACCGCCGCCAGCGCCAGCACGAAGAACGCGAGCGCGAATCGGCTGATGCCGCGAATCAACCAGAGGCGACGCACCTGACTCGCGAGTTCGGCGAGTTTTTCTTCGATCACGCGCGGGAGTTTGACAGCGGACATGCGAACCCCAGGAGAGAATGCCGTGGTTTTCGGCAAAACAATTCAACCAATTATAAATGACGCTAGGCCACAAATGCAAGCATTCCTTTCGGAAACGGAAACAGAGACGCACATTTCGCACCGGCAAGAAAATTGTTTCGGAATTGTGGCGGATATCGGGCGCGGAATCGACTGTTCTGCTCGTGCAGTGTTCGATGCCAGCCCACGTCGGGCTATTTGAACGCCGTTTCGAAGTCAATTCCGGAGCTACCCCTCATGTCTCGTTACTGGATCCGCAATCTTTTCGGCAGCCCCAAAACCAAACGCAAGCCAGCGCGAATGCGGCTCGGCGTCGAATCGCTCGAGTGCCGCGACGTGCCGGCTTTCCTGACCCCGACGAGCTTCAATACGGGGTTCACGGTCAGCGCCGCCACGGCTGCCGACATGAATGGCGATGGCAAGATGGACATCGTTTCCGTCGGTAGCATCAGCGGAAAAGGCGTCGTCAGTGTCTCGATGAATAATGGCGACGGCACATACACGCAAGGCGGACAATACTTCACGGGTAACAGTCCCGTTGCGGTGAAAGTCGGCGATTTCGACGGCGACGGCAAGCAAGACATCGCCACACTCGCGGCGTATTACACCGGCGCGCTGACGACTCTGAACGGCAATGGCGATGGCAGCTTCCAGCCATACGTGTCGTATACCGTGTTGACCCCGCCGACTGATGTTGAAGTTCGCGACGTCAACGGCGACGGCCGCCCCGACCTGATTGCAGTGAACGACTACTTCAACACGCTGAGTGTGTTTACGAACACGGGCCTCGGCAAATTCGGGCCGAAAGTCGAATATGCAGCGGGCAGCCAGCCATGGTCGGTGGGTACTGCGGACTTTAACGGCGACGGCAAAGCGGATGCCGTGGTAACCAACGTGAACGGCACGGCAGGCGGCGTCGGCTTCTTCGCAGGTAACGGGACCGGCGGGTTCGCACCGCGGGTCGGCGTGGCAATTGGTGCCGGTGCCTCCGCACTGACGATCGGCGACTTTAACGGCGATGGAAAGCAGGATGTCGCTGTGACCAGCGCTGCTGGGTCCACCACTGTGAACGTTCTCCTCGGCAACGGCGACGGAACCTTTCAGGCGGGCGTGAACTACAACGTCGGCTACTCGCCGCTCGATATCAAACAGGGCGACTTCAACAACGACGGCAAAATCGACCTCGTCGAACGCACGACGGCGGGTTACGTGATCGAAGCGGGCAACGGCGATGGTACTTTCCAGGCCGCAATCATTGCAGCAGGCGGGGCGGGCAATTCCTCGCTGATTGCCGACTTCAACGGCGACGGCGCGACCGACATCGCAAGCACGAGCGCCGGTACGGTGATGGTGCAAATCAACGCAAACAACGGGATATCCGCCGCAGTGGCCGGAGCCGGGTTTGCGATCAGCGCCCCGACGACGACGCCCGCCGGCGTGCCGATCCCAGTCACGATTCGGGCGGTCGATGCAAACGGAGCGATTGTCCCGACCTTCACGGGAACCGTGACAGTCAGTGTGAGCGGGCCGCTCGGTAACAGCATGGCCTATTCGTTCACTGCTGCCAATGCCGGCACGTTGAACCTCAATATTCCCGTTTACTCCGTCGGGGCGCAGACGATTACTGCCTCCGCTCCGCTTCTATCGAGCGCATCGCAATCGATCGCCGTCACGGCGGCCCCGGCGAATCGCCTCGCTGTCACGGCGGTACCGAACGCGGTGGCGGGTAGCCCGACGACATTCATGGTGGTGGCCACCGACATATTCGGAAACATGGTGGCAAACTACACCGGCACGGCGCACTTCACAAGCAGCGACCCGCAGGCCAACCTGCCCGCCGACTATACGTACACCGCGGCCGATGGGGGCAGCCACACGTTCGCGGGAACGCTGAAAACGGCTGGGAATCAACTGTTTAAGGCCGCCGACGCCACCGCGCTGACACTCGTCGGCAACTCGAACGGTGTGTTGGTTACCCCAATCGAAGGCGTGTCGCTCAGCACGTCTGGCGGCGGCGGGTTCATCGGCGTCGCGCACGCTGTGACAGTCAACGCACGCGACATTTACGGCAACGTCGCCACGAGTTACAACGGCACGGCCCACCTGACCAGTTCGAACCCGACCACGATCGTCGGGGCCGATGCCGTCATCGTGAACGGCGTCGGGACAACCAATATCACGCCGATGGCACTCGGCACCCAGACGCTGACCGTCACGGGCGCATTGATCGGTGCTTCTTCCAGTATCACCGTGACGCCAGGCTGGCCGGTCCGGTTCACAATGACGGCCATCCCTGCGACGATCGCGGGCGTCAGCCAGTTGTTCTCGGTGACTGCATTCGACACCTTCGGCAACGTTTCGAACGTGTACACCGGCGTCGTAGTCTTCAGCAGTTCGGACATCCAGGCCGGGCTGCCCGCGAGCTATGCCTTCACCGCAGCCGACGCGGGAACGCACACGTTCAGTGTGGCACTGCGAACCGCGGGCTTGCAGTCGTTCGCGATGCGAGACTCCGTCTTGGCGGCGGTCACGGTAACGCAGTCCGGTATCTCGGTCGGGTCTGCGGCACCGGTCTCGATTTCGGTAACGGCACTCCACGCCGTCGTTGCGGGAACCGCGCAAACGGTAACCGTGAGCGGGAAAGATGCGTACGGAAACATCGCCACGGGCTACCGTGGGACGATCGCCTTCGGCAGCAGCGACGCGCTCGCAGGCTTACCGGCGAACTACACGTTCACAGCCGCCGACGCGGGAACGCACAATTTCAGCGTGATACTGAAGGGGTCCGGAAGTTCGGTCGTCACCGTGCAAGATACGGCAAACGCAACGAACCCCGCGTACAGCTTCACTCAACGCGACATCGTCGTGACGCCGGGAGCCGCCGTCGGCTTCGCGCTGCGAGCACCGTCGAACGTCACCGCAAACGTCGCGTTCTTGTTCACGGTTCAAGTCGTCGATGCCTTCGGGAACGTCGTCAACGGTTACCGTGGTAAGGTTCACTTCACCGGGCCGAGCGGCGTCCCGCTCGACTATACCTTCACGGCCGCCGATGCCGGTACGCACGTCTTCAGCGTCGCGTTGACCGCAACGGGCACGCAAACGATCGGTATTCAGGACACCCTGAACGGTGCGATGAAAGCCCAGACGAGCGTGAATGTCGTCGCGCAATCCACCGGCGGCGGCACCGGCGGCGGTGGCACCGGTGGTGGTGGCAAGAAGCCATAACGTGTGCTTCGATGCGGTTCGGGTTTGACCCGAGCCGCATCGCTTCGGCTATACTTCTGGAAGTCCATACGATGGCCTTCCGAGATGATCGATGGTGTCCCCCGAACGGCTCGACTCGTTACAAATCGCATTCGCACGGTTGCTCGCCGAGTTCCACATCGAACCGGCGGCCACGTATTCGCACTTCGACGACCTCGTGACGATGCACTCGCAAAGTCATCGCCACTACCACAATCTCGAACACATCGCCGAGGTGCTGAAAGTCGCGGGCCGGTTGCGGAAGTTCGCCGAGAACCCGAACGCGGTGCAGTTGGCCGTTTGGTATCACGATGCGGTTTACGATCCGAAGCAGCGCGACAACGAGGCAAAAAGTGCCGACTTCGCCCGGAAGAGGCTCGAACAACTCGGCGTATCGTCGCCAATAATCACTACGGTAAGCGATCTGATTTTGGCCACGGCACACGGGACGCCACACGAATGGAATGCAGATGTGCGCGTCTTGCTCGATGCCGACCTCGCGATTCTCGGTTCGGGCGAGACTCGCTATTTGCGTTACGCCGCCGACATTCGCCGCGAATATGCGTGGGTGCCCGTTGCCGAGTACGCCGCCGCACGAATCGTTGTACTCGATGGCTTTATCGCGCGGCAACGGATCTTCCACACAGACGTAATGTTCCTCGAGGGCGAGGGGAGTGCCCGCCGGAACATGCTGGCAGAACGAGCTTCGCTCACGTCACCGTGACCACGAGGTTGTCCCGATGGACGAGTTCCTGGTACGGCAGTTTTCCAAATCGGCTGGCGATTCGTTCGCGGCTCATGCCGATGATCCGCGTCGCGTCGTCCGCACTATAGTTGATTAAACCGCGTGCCAGTTCGATGCCGTTCGCGTCGAAGATTGCCACGACATCGCCTTTGCCGAACGTGCCTTCGATCTGTTGCACGCCGACGGGAAGCAGGCTTTTCCCCTGCTCGACGAGGGCTTTGCGGGCACCGTCGTCGATGCGCACTTTGCCCTTCGGTTTGGCAGTGAAGCCGAGCCAGCGCTTCCACGCCGGTACCGATCCGCCGTGCGGCAGGAACAGTGTGCCGACGCTTTCACCCGCGAAAATCGCATCGAGAATGCCATCGGTTGCGCCGTTCGCCATGATGACCGACCCGCCCGCCACCGTTGCCAGCCGTGCCGCCAGAATCTTGCTTTTCATGCCGCCCGTGCCGAGGTCGCTCTTCGTGTTCCCCGCCATCCCCGCAATCGAATCGTCGATGTGCGCGACCGTCTCGACAAGCTTCGCCGTCGGATCGTGGCGCGGGTCCGCAGAGTATAAACCATCGACGTTCGTGAGCAGAATCAGCAGTGGGGCTTGCAGCAGATTCGCGACCATCGCGGCGAGTTGGTCGTTGTCGCCGAACTTGATCTCGGCAATGCTGACCGTGTCGTTTTCGTTGATGATCGGCAACGCCGAGTATTCGAACAACGTGATGATCGTGTTCCGCATGTTCAGGTAGCGCGAACGCGAATCGAAGTCCCCTGCCGTCAGCAGTATCTGCGCGGCATGGACGCCATGCGGGTTCAAAAACTCCTGATAAAGCTGCATGAGTGCCGACTGACCGACTGCCGCACACGCCTGAAGGTGAGGTAAATCGACGGGTCGTTTGCCGAGTTTCAGTTTGCCTACGCCCGCACCAATTGCCCCGGAACTGACGAGCGCGACGCGTCGCCCACCCACGCGGATTCGCTGCACCTGATCGACGAGTGCCGCAATCCGCACGCGATCCAACGCACCCGACGAATCCGCCAGCACATTCGTTCCGACCTTGATAACGACCGGGTCCGCCGCCATCACGACGTTCCGCCGTGCATCGTGTACCATTCCGTAGTCTCTCGTGTGCGAATGCCCAGATCGTGTCCGATGCGATTGTTTTACGAACCGTCACAATTCCGTAACGAATCGTTGACTGCGGTGCTAGTGAGCGAGTACATTCATAACGTTAGTCGCCACCCTCCCGACGACGATTCCTGGATCCTTACTGAGATCGTAGGGGATTCGTAATGCACGTGAGATTTACGCTATCGCTCGTTGCGATCGGGTACCTATCGTCGTCGCTATTTGCGGCACCCGACAATATTTCTGCCAAACCGAATGTCGTTGCCGATGCGACCACACTCAAGCAATCGGCGGACACCGCGTACCGGGGCGGCTTGTGGGCCAGTGCGTTATCGCAATACTTGCGGGCGTATCTTGCGGGGGATCGTTCGGATACGGTGAAGGATCGCATCGGCGAATGCCAACGTCTGGCCGTTCAGCAAGCGCGACAGCGCGACCCCGCATTTCAACAATTCATCGTCGGTTTGCCCGTTGCGGAGGCACTGAATCTGTATGCGGAGGCCGCCGAAAAGCTCGGCGCAAATTACTTCGATAAAGACCGCGTCGCACCTGCTCAATTATTCGCGCACGGCCTCGAAGAATTCGACCGTGCTCTCAGCGACCAGTCGTTTCGCCGCGAACAATTCGCCGGTGCGACCGATAGCCAAGTCCGCGTTTTTCGCAAGTTCGTTCGCGAACTCGGCCAATCGCGATTGCCGAAATCGGTACGCGAATTACGTGCATCTGCAACAGAAATTACACGAGCCGCGCAAAGCGAACTCGGCTTTCTGAACCCGTCGGCGCTCGTGCTGGAATTGCTGTGCGGGGCCTGTTCGGGCCTCGACCAATACACGCTGTACGTCACGCCGAGTATTGCCCAAAATGCACTCGCAACGGCGGCCAGCGAACTCGCGGGGTATGGCATTTCGATCGCGATTCGCGACGGTACGGCAATCGTCGAACGGGTGACTGTGGAATCGTGGGCGGCGACGAACACGACGCTACGAGTCGGGGATCGGATCGCGCGAATCAACGGACGAAATTTAACGTCGGCCACACCGACGATGCTCCTCGAATCGCTGCGGTTCCCGATCGATGGCCATCATGAAATCGAAACGGCAACTGCGGAAGCGATGCCGATTCGCCTACCGACGCCGTTGCCCACGGTTGTCGGTATCGACATCGTTGCGGGGAAAGATGGCATCGGCTACGTCCGGGTGTCGTCGTTTCAGGATCACACAGTAGGCGAACTCGACCGTGCGATTCAGCGACTAAAAGCACGCGGGTTGCGTGCCCTGATTCTCGACTTACGCGGCAACACGGGTGGCACGTTCACGGCCGGCATTCAGATGTCGCAACGCTTCGTGCCAGCCGGAATTCTTGCGACCACCCAAGGGCAATCGCCGGAGTTTGCGAATCGCGTGTTCACCTCCGATAGTGGCATGTCCGCGTACGATTTTCCCGTGGTGATGCTCGTCGATGGCAAAACGATGTCGTCGGGGGAAATCGTGGCGAGCGCGATGAAAGACCACCAGCGAGCGACGCTGATCGGAATGCCGACATTTGGCAAAGGCGCGATCCAGTGCCCGATTCGGCTCCACGCCGCCGATGGTACGCAAGAACGCTCGGGGACGGTCATACTCACCATCGCGAACGTCTACTCGCCGCGTGGCGTAGCACTACACGGCAACGGCGTCACACCCGATATTCTCGAAGCCGACCCCCAGCGACAACTCCTCATCGCGATCGAGCGGGCCGTCGCCATCGCGAACGAGATGATGCGCTAAACCACAGAGAAGCATGGCGAATTTTACGAGCGAAGAGCAAACCGCCGCACGGAAACTGATCGCACTCGCCTACGATGAGGATCTCGGCACGACCGGCGACCGCACGACGCTGGCGCTCATTCCCGAAGCCACAACGGCCACGGCGTCGTTCGTTTCGCGCTCCAGTGGCATTATCGCGGGCTTGCCAGTGGCCGCACTCGCGATTGCCGCTCGCGGACCAAAGTTGCAATTTCAAACCTTCGTTACCGATGGCAATCTCGTGGCACCGGGAACGTGCATCGCGCACGTCTCCGGTTCGCTTCGGGAAATCCTCATCGCCGAGCGTACCGCACTCAATTTCCTGCAACGATTGACCGGTGTCGCCACGCAGACTCACCGCTACACCTCGCTCGTTCGCGACCTGAATGTCGCGATTCTCGATACCCGCAAGACGACGCCGGGTTGGCGATTACTCGAAAAGTATGCGGTGCGAATGGGCGGCGGCACCAATCACCGCATCGGGTTGTACGATGCGATTCTCATCAAGGACAACCACATCGCGGGCGTCGGCGGCGACGTTCGCAAGGCCATCGAACTCGCACGTGCCTACCCCGGCAACGCGGGGCTTTCGGTCGAAGTCGAAGTCGATACGCTCGAACAACTCGAACGGGTTCTGCCAGCGAAACCGGAAATTGTACTCCTGGATAATATGTCGCTCGAACAGTTGCGGTTCGCAGTCGCTCGCCGTAATACGGTCGCACCGGCCACGAAGCTCGAAGCGTCCGGTGGCGTGAACCTCACCACCGTTCGCGGCATCGCCGAGATGGGCGTCGAGCGAATCAGCGTCGGTGCGCTCACGCACTCCGCGATGGCTGCGGACATCGCGCTGGACTATCTTTCGTGATCGAACCGCGCGAAATTTGGACGCTCAATCACCCGCACATCGGCCACACCGTTCGCGTGTACGAATCGGTGCCGAGTACCAACGACCTCGCTGCGGCCTTGTCGGGAAGTCCGATTCACTACGGCACCGCGATTATTGCGGACGCACAAACCGCAGGTCGCGGCACGCACGGTCGCACCTGGCACAGCCAACCCGGCGCGTCGATCATTGCTTCGATCATCATTGACCCCACGCTCTTCCCCGCTCTTCCTGCGATCGTCACCGCATGGGTAACGGTCGCCGTCGCCGAGACGATTCGCGATCTTACGGGGTTGCGTGCGCGAATCAAATGGCCGAATGACGTGCTGATCGACGGCAAAAAAGTCTGCGGGATCCTCATCGAGCGACAAACTGCCATCGTCGTCGGCATCGGGCTGAATTTGAATCAAACCGCAACTGACTTTCAGAACGCGAACCTCCCCGACGCCACCTCGCTGTCGCTCGAATCGGGCAGATCCATTTCGCGAGATGACGCAGCCGAATTACTCTTCCAAAAACTCGACAAACGCTACGAACAGGTACGCGACGGCAATTGGAGCAACCTCGAAACCAACTGGATCGATTGGATGGCACTCACCGATAAATGGGTAGCTGTCGAGCATGCCGATGGTTCGACACGATCTGGCAGGGTCATCAATCTCGCTTTCGATAGCATCGTTCTGGAATTCCTAGACCGCAACATCGAACGGATACTTCCCGAGCGGATTCGGCAAATCCGCGAAACCTAGCCCGTAGGGGAATGCCCACATATCATTCGGTTACCTCTGGCTGCGAACATCCTACCGCATCGAAGGATCGCTCATGATCCCCTCGCTTTTGCTGACAATCGGGCTTCTTGCCACCTCTGCACCAACGACTTCGGGCGATTGGCCGCAATGGCGTGGCCCCAACCGCGATGGCAAGTCCAACGAAACCGGCTTGTCGCTGGTGTGGCCGAAGGCTGGCCCCAAGGTCGTGTGGGAAAATAACAACGTCGGTATCGGTTACGGCTCGGTTGCGGTCGTTGGCGACCGCGTTTATCTCCTGGGTGGCAAAGACAACAAACCCGGTTCAGCCGAGTTCATCCGCTGCCTGAACGCGGCCGATGGCAAGCCAATCTGGACGACGCCACTCGACACGACCGCAGGCAACTTCAACGCGGGTTGGGGTGGCGGCCCGCGCGCCACGCCGACCGTTGCCAATGGGTACGTCTATTGCCTCGGGGCGACGGGTGACATCGTCTGCGTGAGTGCGAAAGACGGCGCGAAAGTGTGGAGCAAAAACCTCGTTAAAGACTTCGGCGGCGCGATACCGTCTTGGGGATACAGCGAATCGGTACTCGTCGATGGTGAGAATGTCATCTGCACGCCCGGCAAGAAGACCGGGATGATCGCACTGAACGCCAAAACCGGCGAGACGGTCTGGAGTTGCACCGAGTTCAAAGACGGTGCGGGGTATTCGTCGATCGTGCCGACTGAGATCGATGGCATGCGAATCTACGTTCAGCAGACGATGTCTTCGGCACTCGCCGTCCGTGCGAAAGATGGCAAACTGATGTTTCGCACGGGCGAAATTGGCCGTTTCATCGCAGTGATCCCGTCGCCGATCGTGGCCGATGGGTATGCATTTTTCACCGCGGGCTACGGTGCGGGTTGCGAGTGTTACAAGCTGGCATCGGATGGCAACGGCGGCGTGCAAGCGACGAAAGTTTACAGCAAATTTAGGACGTTCGAGAACCATCACGGTGGCGTGATCCAAGTCGGCGACTACATTTACGGCCACAGCGAGCGGGGTGGCTGGACCTGTTTTGCATTCAAGAACGCGACCGATGAACCCGTCTGGAAAAGCAGCAAACTCGGCAAAGGTTCGGTCAGTTTCGCCGATGGTCATCTGTTCTGCTACGAAGAGAAAAACAAAGGCACAGAACTTGCGGTGATCAAAGCCACGCCAGATGGGTGGAACGAAGTCGCCCGGATGAAGTTGCCGCAAAACACCCTGACTAGCAAAAAAGATGGCGCAGTCTGGGCACATCCCGTCATCGCGAACGGCAAGCTGTATCTTCGCGATTTCGATTTGCTGTTCTGCTTCGACATCAAGACGCCGTGATGTGGTTTTGTAGCTGGGGTCTGTGACCCCGGTTTTTGCAGTACGAACCGGCCTCACAGAGGCCAGCTACAAAAAAGCAGTACGCACCGGCCTCACAGAGGCCAGCTACAAAAAAGCAGTACGCACCGGCCTCACAGAGG
>JAYVQG010000298.1:0-4997 GCA_043757025.1 Limnoglobus sp. | reverse complement strand
GTGGATGTCGGGCAAACGCCAAATCGCCGCCCTCGACTCGAAAGTCCACGAATCGATTCTCACGCAATTCCTAGCGAATTAAATGCGATTGCCCTGGGTATCACAGGCAGACGCGATCAAATAATCGATCATGGCCTGTTAATGCTCGATCGAGATGCAAACACGGAATCGACCATCGAGAAGCTGTTTCAAGTTTCAAGATTTCCGCGAAAATGGCCACCCTTTCGGATACATGACTCATGTGATCGATGTACCGTTCTTTGCTTCTAGTGCAAAAGTCGGTGGATTGCAACTGGCCGATGTCGCAGCATACGTCGTGCGGCGCTACGTCGATCGGGGTGCGATTCTGGGGAGCCATGAAGAGCGTCACTTCACCAAAATATTTCAGCGTTTCGACCGCGACACTCTCGGACACTTACACGGCCTCCGTCACTATGTGCCTGCAAACTCTTGTATATGTTTGATTTGCTCGGAGCGCGGGCACGCTATCTCACGTGGCTAAATCAAACACCAATCGATAGATTCCTAGTCGGCGAACGGTTCGTACGGTGTCGGCAACGTTCGCCCTTCTTCCGCATACAACTCGGTCACCGCGTCGAAGGCATCGCGGACGTTGGCGTGCGCTTCTTCCAATGTGTCGCCCTCAGTCACCAACTCGGGTAACACGGGAGATGTGACTGTGTAGCCGCCCTCCAATTGCGGAGTGAACACCAATGGCACGCGATACATCACGATAGAGTTCCTCGCACGAATATTGAGACGCACAATGATTCGCTATCTTACTCGCTCTTCGATGAAATCCCCACCCGTTTCGCCTGCGGTTGCCCCTGCGTTTGGCTTCTGGGTAGAATCGTGTTGTCGAAGTGAAGGCGAATCGGAGGGGATGCCGTGCGATGGAGTGCGATGCTTGTGGCGATGGTTTGCGTAGCGGCGGATTGGCCGGAACGGGTTGCGTTTACGGCGCTATCGCCGACTGAAGAAAGCCGACGCGCGGCGCTCGCGCAGTACGGCATGGCGCGACGATTGGCGCTGCGCGACCAACTGCCGGAGGCCGCGAAGCGATACGAGAGCGTGGTGCGGGCGGATATGGCAGCGATTGCCCCGTCGCGCGAACTCGTGCGCGTTTACATCGATCTCGGGCGCGATGCCGCCGCACTACGAATGGCGAAGCAGGTGGTCGAACGCGAACCCGCCGATGCGGAGACGGCCCACACGCTCGGCAAGTTGCTGTACGAAGCCAAACGCTACCGCGAAGCGGCCACGGTACTGACGGCGGCCACCGCCAGCCCGCAGTTGAATATGCGACAAACGAAGGCGCTCGCGATCCGCAAAGATGCCGCCCGCGCCAGCGATGCCGCCACCGATTGGCCATCCGCGACAACGGCATGGCAGTCGGTGATCGCGTACCTCGATGCACAACAAAACGCACTTCACAAACAGGGATTTTCGGCGAACGAACTCGATCGCGAACGGGCCGAAGCATACGAAAAACTCGGCCGTTCGCAACGCGAACGCAAGCAGTTCGACGATGCGATTCGCTCTTACCAGCAAGCCTACGAACTCTATGCGGATGCGAAACGGGCGAACGACGCAGCGGGTGCGGCACGGCTCGATTGGAACCTCTCCGAGTTGCACGTCGTCGCCGGTGACACCGCGAAGTCACTGGCCGCACTCACGCGGTACCTCGCGCGCAAACCGCAATCGCCCGCACCGTACGAGCGGCTCGCGGAATTGTTGCGCACAACCAGTCGCGCGGTCGTGCCGACACTTCGTGCGCTATCATTGGAGCAGCCCGATAATGCCGCAATTCAGTGGGTGCTCCTCGCCGAACGTTCGCGCGAAAAGGGCACGTTCGACAACGCGCACGCGATGTGGCTCGAATTCGTGGCAACGACGAACGACCCCGCATTTTTTCGCTTACTCGTGCAGTCGTACGCGAAGGCCGAACAACCCGCGCAGTTGCTCGCGGTCGCCGACACGTTGTTTCCCACGAAGGCGGATGCGGAGAAGAAACCGGCAGATGTGCCAGCGAAAACCGTCGAGCGTCAGCAGACGTTCGCGACCGCATTTCTGGCGGAAACGGGCTTCGCAACCAGTCTTTTACGCGCGGTGAAGGCTGCACCCGCCGATCCGCATTCGCCGCAAGTCTGGGATTTGCTGATGGCCATCGCGGACCGTACCGGGAACGCGAACGACGCCGAAGCGGCGCTGCGGGCGGCCGCGAAGCAAGGGGATCGGCAGGCGGGAATGCGGTCGTTCCTGCGGCTGTATCGCTTCCTCTATCGCCAGCGAAAATGGGAGGCGATCCTCAGTTTGCGCGGCGATCCGGTGTTGGCGAATCGCATCCCCGCGAAGAGTTGGAACTATTTCCTCGCATCGCCGTACGCCGAATTAGGCCTTGCAGAACAGGCCGAAGCGGCAATCCAGGACGCCGAGACCGAGTTCCGTTTCGATGCGATTCGCGAACGCGCACAGGTGCTGGGCATCCTCGGGAAGTATGCAGCGATGCGCAAAATCTGCGACGAAATGTTGCTCGAATTCACCGCCCCGGAGCAAGTGCAATCGGTGCGGTACTTGCGATCCGATGCGTGGAACGGGCTGAAGGAATTCGACAAAGCCGAGCAAGAACTGCGCGGGATTCTCGACGAAGATGCCGACGATGTCCTCGCATTAAACAACCTCGGCTACAACCTCGCCGACCAAAATCGCAAGTTAGACGAAGCTGAGCGATTGATCCGCCGCGCGATCGAACTCGACCGCGACGAACGCGCCCGTGCCGGGGAAGCGAACCTCGAACATGCCGCATATTTGGACAGCCTCGGCTGGGTGTTGTTCCGCCGCGGCAAGCTCTCCGAAGCACGCGAATGGCTCGAGAAAGCCGCAATCATGCCCGATGGCTCGAGCGACCCAACCGTGTGGGACCACCTCGGCGACGTCTGTATGCGGCAAGGCGACAAAGCCCGCGCCAAGACCGCGTGGGCCAATGCCGCCGCACGCTACATCGGCACGCAACAAGGCCGACACCTCGGACGAATGGACGAAGCCAAACGCAAACTAAAGTTGGTCGAGTGAGGGATGCGAATCAGGAGTTTCCGTTCTTCGAGCCTGAAGAAATCGCTCCGCAGCCAGTAATATTGCAACGGGATCGAAGGTCATTATTAATTTTTTCTTCGTCGAGAGGGATAAGATTAACGCTGCCCATCTCAATGAGCAACTGGAGCGTTTTAGGGCACAACCACAATTTCAAATCGAAGTAATTGAAGGCGAATTTTCAGAAAAAATGAGTACTGCACTCAGCAAATTTGAAACAGGAGATAAGACCCCTACGCCGATATTCGCATTTATTGATCCTTTCGGCTTTAGCGGTATACCGATGTCGTTGGTGGCGAGGATACTACAATATCCAAAATGCGAAGTATTCATCAATATCATGGTTGAGTTCGTTAACCGTTTCCTTCAACATCCTGACGATGCTGTGACCAGTCACTTCCCAGCAACGTTTGGCACCAATGAGGTACTCGAGATTCCGAAACGCGATGGTGATCGGCACACGAACATTCTTAATTTGTATCGCGATCAACTGCGTCGATATGCAGAATATGTCGGGCGTTTTAACATGCGTGGACGCAAAGATCAAAAAACATATTCGCTATTTTTCGCATCGAATTCACCAAAAGGGTTCGAGAAGATGAAAGAAGCGATGTGGGCTGTCGATAAACATAGTGGAAGCTTGTTCTCGGATGCTGATCCAAATCCTGTGAGTTTATTCGCAATGCAGGGATTCGAACCACTCTGGGACGAACTCAAGAATGTGTTCGCCGGGCGGACTGTACCTATGCTTGAGCTGGAGAAATTCGTGATCGAGAAAACAGACTATTTACCAAAACACGCGAGAGATATTCTGAAACGACAAGAAGAAAAAAACGTGATCGTCGTACAGCCCTTGCCAGGATGCAAACGTCATGGCAAAACATTCAAGAACGATAAAGTACAGATCACGTTTCCGTCTTGAATAGACGTTACGAAAAGGATCGAGGAGAATACTGTGGCACAATCGACAGCAATCCAATGGTGCGATTCTACCGAGAATCCGACGATGGGCTGTTCGGGATGCGAATTGTGGAACTCGCAACGTCAGACCTGTTACGCCGGTGTCTTGCATCGGCGATTTGGCGGTGTATCGTCGGGCTTCGCGCCATCCTTTCACGATGTGACGGCATTTCCCGATCGGATGTTGCGCGCCTCGCGATGGTCGGATTTAACGGGGAAAGTTCGGACGGAAAAACCGTGGTTGAATGGCCTCCCACGCCTCATCTTCGTCTCGGATATGAGCGATGCATTGTCAGATAGCGTCGAATTCAGTTACCTCAAGCGAGAAATTATTGACGTTGTTACGAGCGAGAACGGACTTCGTCATCGTTGGCTGTGGGTCACGAAACGCCCGCAACGTATGGCCACATTTTCACATTGGATCGAACGAGCTTGGCCAGAGAACCTTTGGATCGCAACGAGCATCACGACTCAAAGTACCACCGCACGCATTAAACAATTGTTGAGCGTCGGAGATGCGAAAACGCTGCGATTTCTTTCGGTCGAACCGCAATGGGAGGCGATTCGGCTGGACGATTGGCTGCCACAAATCGATTGGGTGATTCAAGGAGGCGAGTCTGGCCCGAACTCGCACGAGTTTCATGTCGAGTGGGCCGAGTCGATGATCTCGCAATGCAACGAGAAAAAAGTGCCTTACTTTTTAAAGCAACTCGGCACGAATGTCTGTTGGAAAGGTAAACGACAAACGTTTCAGCACACCCATGCTGGCGATTGGAACGAGTGGCCGGTTAACCTCCGCTTGCGACAGCTTCCGATATCGTCAGTAGTGCCCCCATTTTGAAACCCGTTTAGTACCTGTCCAAGAATTACTCCGTGAGCTTCGGATGTGGGCGGATCGTGTAGTTCCATTGCGGGCAGATCGCGTGGCGAGTCAGCTGTATCGTCGC
>JAYVQG010000297.1:0-19539 GCA_043757025.1 Limnoglobus sp. | reverse complement strand
TGTAAATGGCACGTTAAAAACGTGCCCCACTCGAGAACCGCTGGGTAACCCAGCGATTCTCTTTTTTTGGTAGCTGCGCAATCCTCTCATCCGTCTTTCACGACAATTGTGCAAAATGTAAGTTGTTCTCGGTTCCGCTCCCTCTCGTTTAGGAAATCGTCATGAAACTCGTTCTGCGAATGATTTTGGTCGCCGCGATGGCCGTCGCCACGCTCGGCACGGTGTCGGCCCAGCGCCCAGGTGGTGGCGGTTTCGTCCCGAGCGCATACGGTGCGGTCGGCACCAGCGAAGATCTGCAAAAGGAGCTGAAAATCAGCGATGAGCAGAAGACGAAGCTCAAAGAGGCGATGGAGCCGATCAACAAGAAGCGAACGGAACTACGCGGCCAAGGCGGCCAGCAGCAAACCGACGAGCAACGCAAAGAACGCACCGAGAAGATGGCCAAGCTGACCGAAGAAACCAAGGCCGCCGTCGGCACGATTCTGAACGCCGAACAAGCCAAGCGCCTCGGCCAGATCGACTACCAGATGATGGGTATAGCCGCGTACTCGAACGCCGACGTGCAGAAGAAAATGAGCTTCACCGACGACCAAAAGGAAACGGTGAAAGCCACGGTCGAAGCCTACCAGAAAGACCGCACCGAACTGATGAAAGACGCCCCCCCACGCGGTCAACAGCCATCCGATGAAGACAAAAAGAAGACCGCGGACCTGCGCAAAAAGGTTGCCGCACTCAGCAAAGAAGCCGAAGAGAAGATCGCCGAATCGCTGACGGCCGACCAGAAGAAGATCTGGACTGATATGATCGGCGAGAAAGTCGATGTCAGCAAGTTCATGCCACAGTTCGGTGGCGGACGCCGTCCGATGACGAACTAAGACTCATGCTGTCGGTCGCCCGATGGCCACGGAACCGCCGCATCGCGTAAAAGCGAGGCGGCGGTTTGCGTTGATGGGGCACCGCCTGAAAGTAGAGCACGCGGCTCGCGTGCTGAAAAATTACGATGCCGCAATAAGATGCCGTTTGGAAACGACCGTTACGAGAGCCAAACCCAATGCGACGCGATGTTCGTGGGCGAGTGATCCTGATTACCGGTGCTTCACGCGGTATCGGCAAACGAGCCGCCGAACGGCTCGCGAAACTCGGGGCGAAAGTGGCGATAACCGGGCGTTCGGTGGCGGACTTATCGCAGATCGTTCGGGAACTTCGCACGACCGGTGCGGAAGTCGAATCGTTCCCGGCAGATCTCACACTGGCAGCGGATCGCGAACGCTTGGTGCAGCGCGTCGTCGCTCATTTCGGCGGGTTGGACATTCTCATCAACTGCGCGGGGGTCAGCAGTTTCGGCGAATTCGCCACAAGCGTGGAAACGATCAACCGCAAGGTGATGGAGATCAATTTCTTCGCCGCCATCGAACTGATTCGCGTCTGCGTGCCGCACCTCACCGCAAGTGGCACGAACGGCAATCGGCCAGCCGTGCTGAACGTCGCGAGTATCTGCGGGCGTTGCGGCATCCCGAGTTTGCCCGAACACTGCGCGAGCAAACACGCCTTCGTGGGCCTCACGGAATCGCTTCGCGGCGAGTTCGTACGCTACGGGATCGACGTACTGTTACTATTGCCAGGGTTGGTCCGCAGCGACGACCTCAACCGCCATTTATTGCGAAACGACGGGAAGATCTATCTGAACTTCGAGGGCGCACAACCTGCCGACGAGGTAGCCGATGGTCTGGTCCGCAGCTTGCGGAGCAACCGGCGAGAAGCCGCGATCGGCTTCGTAGCGTGGTGGGTGTGGTTCGGGAAGCGCATGTTCCCGCGCGTCGTGCGGTTCATCATGAAACGCAAGGTAATGCGATTCGCACGCCGGAACGACTAGGCATGAAGCCTTCGTCGTCGGCACGAGCTTTCCTTACCTCGTTTGGCTTTCTGTTAATCCTCTCGAATCGCGACCCGTTGCAGTGAAATCGTCAAATCTTGGCCGTCGACTTTTGCGGTCGTCGTATGCGATAGCGGCGACTCGCTCCAGTCGGTCGCTTGCACGGCGGCGGAGATCGCGTCGCGGTGCGTGAGGATCGCTTGCGAGAGATTGTCCGATGGCGTCTGAAGGTGCAACGCGATTTTGTCCGCGAGGTTCAGCCCCGCCGTTTTGCGGGCGTCTTGCACGGTGCGAATCACGTCGCGGCTCAGCCCCTCGGCACGCAGTTCGGGCGTGATGCGGGCATCGAGCGACACTTGCGTCCCGCGATCCACCGCCCCCGCCCAACCGTCGGCTGCGACATATTCCACAACAATGTCCGCCGACTCCAGCGCGACACCCACGAGTTCCACGGGGCCGGTGCGGAGTTTCAACGCCAGTTCATCGACGTTCGCTTCGCGGATCGCCTGCTCGACTTCCTTCTTTTTCGCGCCGATCTTCGCACCGGCCGTTTTCATGTTGATCTTCGCCGATGCGGTCAGTGGCTTGTCGTTCACGACTCGCACATGCTTCACGTTCAACTCGTCCGCGATCTGCTCGACGAATCGTGTGGCGGCCCGCCGTACCGCCTCGACATCGGAGTAAATGCAAAGCTCCGCGAGCGGTTGTCGCACTTTCTGTTTCGCCGCATTGCGTGCCGCGCCGCCGAGGGTAATCAACGCCAGCAGCGCTTGCGTGTCGTCGGACAGCGTCGCATCGACGAGCGTTTCGTTCACCGTCGGATAGTCGCAAAGGTGGACGCTCTCACTCGCACTATTGAGGTTCTTCCACATCACTTCGGCGAGGAACGGCACGCACGGCGCGATCAGTTGCGCGAGCGTCGATAACACCGCGTGCATCGTCTGGTACGCCGCGAGTTTGTCTTGCAAACCGGCGGCACTGAGGTCGGCGTTTTTGCTCCAGAAGCGGTCGCGGTTTCGCCGCACGTACCAGTTGCTGAGCTTGGCATCGACGAACTCTTCGGTCGCGATGGCCATCGTCATCAGGTCGTAACGCTCGAACGATTCGCGGCTGGTGCGGATCAGTTCTTGCAAGTCCGAAAGGATCCAGCGATCGATGTCCGGGCGGTCCGCCACATGTACTGGTTTGGCAGTCGGGTCGTAACCGTCGGCGATGGCGTAATTCACGAAGAAGCTGTAGCAATTCCAGAGTTTAATGTGGAAGCGGCCACGGACTTCGTTCGCGGGCACGGGGCCGAACGGCAGGTTCGCGGCGGGGTTGTGTCGGCAATACATCCATCGCATCACGTCGGCACCGATCGGCCCGTACGGGATCATCTTGCCGCTCGGGTCGCGGAGTTCGCCACCCTCATCGGCAGCCTTGTTGAACTCGATCGAGTTGCCATCGCTCTTGTGCATCGGCTTGCCGTACTGATCGACCGCCGTCGCGAAACCGAGCAAGGTTTTGAACGGCGGTCGCCCGTCGCCCATCATCGTGGACAATGCCAGCAGGGCGTAAAACCAGTTACGGAACTGGCCGGGGAAGCTCTCGGTGATGAAGTCGGCGGGGTACCACTTCTCCCAATATTCGCGGTCGGTCGTGTACTTCATCGTGCTGAAGGCGACGATGCCCGCGTCGAGCCACGGGTTGCCGACATCGGGAACGCGGAACATGCGGTTGCCGGTACGCGGATTGCGAATTACGATTTCATCGACCCACGGGCGGTGCGGCGTGTGGCCATCGAACTCGCTCCAGTCGCTGATGGCGCGTTCCTGCAACTCCTCGCGGCTCCCGATCACTTCAAAGTCGGTCGGGTCGCTTTCATCGACCCAGATCGGCAGCGACAACCCCCAGTAACGTTTCTTGGAGATCATCCAATCGCCCATGTTCTTCAGCCAATCCTTCTCGCGCGCCCGGCCGTTGACGCTCTCCGGAAGGAACGTAACTCGATCGACGACTTTCACGATCTCGCCGCGAAAACCCTCGGTCGTCAGCCGTTCGCCCATGTCGATGAACCACTCGTCGACGAGCCGATACAGCAGTTCGGTTTTGCAGCGCCAGCAGTGCGGGTAGCGGTGAACGTAGCGTTCGGTCGCGAACAGCACGTCCTTCTTTTTGAGTTCTTCAAACACGGCATCGGCGGTGGTTGGGTCGGCGGCGTTTTTGCCGGTGAGCGTCCCGAAGCCTTCGTGGAAACAACCATCGTCGCCGATCGGCGCAACCGGCGGCAGGCCGTTCGCCTTGCCCCACGTGAAGTCGATGCCACCGCAACCGGGCGCGGTATGCACGATGCCCGTACCTTCGCTCTCACTGACATCGTCGCCACCGCTAATCACGCGGTGTGCGACCTCGCCCGTGACCTTCGGGCACCAGCCATTATCTTGCACGATCTTCGCGACTTCCGCCGGGAAGCCGAACTCCGATTGTTGCGCGGGCAGGTCGTCGAACGGGCCAGTGTACGTCCAGCCGAGCATCTCCTCGCCCTTCACCTCGCCGACGATTTCGTACGTGCCACCTTTACCCGCTTTGGATTTGAACATCTGCTCGATGCTGTTGAGGTTCGGCACCCCGTCGATCCACTCGCGCTTCGATTTCTTCGCGCCGCGATCCGCAGGTTCCGCGTCGTCCTCCGCACTGCTGCTGGCCATGCGATCTTGTTTGAACACGCCCTTCGCGAGGTAGTAGATTTCGTCTTTAAGCTTCACCTTCAGGTACGTCAGCTTCGGGTTGATCGCCGCGCCGATGTTGCTCGTCAGCGTCCACGGCGTCGTCGTCCAGACGAGCAAATTTTCGCCCGGTTTATCCTTCAGCGGCAGTTTCACGAACGCGGCCCGGTGCTCGACGAGCTTGTAGCCTTCCTTCATTTCCTGTTCGGAAATGCCCACGCCACACCGCCCGCACCACGGCATCACGTCGTAATCGCGGTACAACATCTTCTTGATGTGGCACTTTTTGAGGAAGCTCCAGATCGTGTAGTTGTTCGTCTCGGACATGGTGAAATACGACTTGCGATCGTCGGGCGATTTCGCCCAATCCTCGTCCGTTTCGTCCCAGTTCATCCAATAGCCGAGGCGGATGCTCTGTTCGGTTTGCACGCGGGCGAACTGGTTGACGCGATCTTTGCAGGCTTGCACGAAGGTGTCGATGCTCGCCTTCACGTCGCCGGGGACGAGGTTCTCGATGTCGCGTTTGCTCTTCAGATTCAGCGATTTTTCGACTTCCACTTCGACCCACAGCCCCTGGCAGTCGAACCCCTGTTGGTAGCGTAGTTCGCGGCCATTCATCGAGAAGTAGCGGTTGAAGGCATCCTTGTACGTGCGGTTCCAGGCATGGTGGACGCCCATCGGGTTGTTCGCGGTAATCGGCCCATCGAGGAACGACCACGGCGGCTTACCCGCGTTGAGCGTCTTGCGCTTCTCGAAGATGCCGTGCGCTTTCCAGAACGTCAGAATCTGCCGCTCGAGCGCGGGGAAATCGACTTGCGTCTCAACCTTCTCAAACGGCATCGCAGAAACCTCGTCAGTGCAGAAGAACCCTTAATGTAGCGAACACCGCCCCACAACGCAGAGGTTCGCAAAGCGGATCGCGTTCGGGTAAGATCTTATTTAGCATACCGATCCGGTTGTCCCTTCCCTGTGCTTGGTTATCCAGAAATGCGGTGAGGCGTTAGAAATCAAATTTGAAGTTGGGTTATGTCGTACTCAAAGTTCGTTTTTCGAGTATTTGCAATTTATTCGGAATTCCTATTGACATCACGATGGCCGTCCAATATTAACACAAAATCTAATTGCGTTGCGTGCGATTCGTAGGCTAGCTCAAACCATCGCGGGGGTATGTGCGAAACGCAATCGATACTCGACTACTTCCACTAGTGAAACGGCTAATTTCACAGTCTTTTGAGGGCAAAAATAATGACTGCCATATTTACAACTGCAAGTAAATACCTAGCTGGAATGATTGCATATCTCGGCACAGTGTATGCCTTTAAATTTGCAGTCAATAAGTTATTTCCGTTTTCTGACGAGTGGATGAAATGGGTGCTCGCCGCTGGCTTCGCGATTCCGTTGATTCTCGCTATATTCTGCAGTCTTATCCCGCGGATAATTCGAAAATATGTACTTGATCATCAGGTGAGTGGTAAAGGCGACCCAACTTACTTTACTACATCTCCGCGCACCACAAATGAACACAACCTCTTTTCCAATCAGCAGTTTTGCGATTTTTTACAATGGATTACTAATGTTCACCCGCCATTGCTGCATCTTTCTGGTCCTTCTGGCGTTGGCAAATCCTCGCTTATAAATGGATATTTAGTACCTGAGTTATCAGCATTGACCACGCCGACACATGTCGTGATCGTTCGTGGCTATTCAGACCCGCTAACTGCCATGAAAGATGCACTGCTGAGTATATGGGTGAATAAGCCGAATTGGTTTGATGCGGCAACTCCAGCCATAACGCTTCAAAGAGCAATTGAACACAAAAGACCTTTGATCGTCGTGTTCGATCAATTTGAAGAATTCTTACTTCTGCAACTTACGGCCAACCCAAACACACAACTGTTTGCGAATGTGAAGGCATTTTTTGCTACTTTTGTTGCAAAATCTCAAGCAGGAATCACAATACTTCTCAGTTATCGCGAAGACTACAGTCAGTTATTGCATCCACTCTGCCTTCCAGCTCGCATGGAAGGTACAAGTTGGCGTAAATTGCCTGCACTAACAGCTACAGAAGCAAGAGTATTCCTTAGCAACTGCCCCAATTTAACAATACCGGATGCACGAATGAGCTGCGTTCTTGCGGAAGCCGCCAGTTACGAGGGTGGTCAAGTCTATATCCGTCCAATTGTGGCAAACCTTTTGGGTCTGGTTCTTCGCAGGTTTTCGGGACACCCAAAAGCCTGGAAGCGTGGGAATGATTTATTGCGAGGTTATTTACGGGATGCAATTCGGGGCGAATCACAAGACAATCGAGCATCGCTTTTTCATGCCATGCTATCCGACTTCGATACGGCAACGCCACGATCCGTAGGAGAATTGTCGGTTGATACGACTTTAAGCGAGGCGACAGTCACAAAAATTCTGGAAAATTTGGCTGCTGCTGGGTTAGTTCGGCCACTTAACCGCGATGAACCTGATCCTGCCAAACGTATATGGCAAATCTCACATGATTTCGTTGCAACACTACTCAGGCGTGTCCTCGACGGTATCTACCGAACGACCTTTCGAAAAATTCGCCCGTGGCTCGCTCCTGTTTCGCTTCTCGTCATTACGATCGGTTCGATTTTCGCAACTCCAGAGTACAATAAGCTCGCTGCCATTCGACATCTTAGCGACAAGAAAATCACTTGGAATGAGGAACAGCGAGAAATCATTGCTGCCCTCGACCCAAGTCGAAAAATCGAATCTTGGCCGCAGTTCGGATGGTCGATGAGAGTATTACAGCCAAAACATTTAGATCTATCGCAATTATCTATCTCAGACGAAGGCATTGAGCAGATCAAAGACTTGAGCAGCCTCGTAACATTGAAACTAGCTCATGGAAACTTCACTAAACCAGATACAAGTCTAGACAAAATCAAAAATCTGAATCAACTGACATATTTGCGATTGCCTTTAGGTACAAATTTAGCAAAAGGGGAACTGGGGAAATTAAGTTTGCTTCAAGGGCTCGAAAATCTTGATTTGAGTTTCTGCTTGCTATCGAATGAAAGTTTGAATGAAGTTTCAAAACTGAAAGGACTGAAGGTGTTAATCTTGGACAGCAAAGATGTTAACTTTGAAGGCTTGCGTGAACTGGCGCAATTGCCAAATCTTGCCAAACTGAGTCTCGACTGTCAATCGATCTCCGGAATCGGAGTCGATGAGCTGATGAAGTTGAAAGGTCTAATCGCATTACAATTGAAAAACAATGTAAGCAATGCTGATTTAACCAAATTGCAACAGTTGAAGACACTAGCATCGCTAGATCTGAATGGCACCAGTAATATGAATGACAAGAAACTAGATGAGATACTTAGACTGACAAATCTTGTGTCACTCGACCTGCGATATACTGACATTTCTTCCGTTGGCATCGCCAAGTTAAATGCATTGTTAAATCTTCAGAAACTTTATTTGCCTGACGGTGATTTTATGCCACACGGCAAGTATGACCGTAAACTTTATCTGGCAATGAAAAATACAGTTACTAAGCTACGGATTAGCTTGCCGAAGTGCGAAATTGTTTGGTTTGATCTTTCACCATGAGGCTGTTGCCGTGAAGGAACACTTGGGAACCACAGGCTCCGCACCGCTTAGAATAGCCGGGTTTTCCAAACCGCATCATTCCACCCCACACTAATGCGTGTCGAAGCGGTGGACCATTCGGCGGCTGTTGATGTCGAGGGCTTCGAGGATTTGCAGGACGGCATCGATGGGCACGCGGTGGGATTTGGCCCAGGCGATCACGGTTAGATTTTCGTAGCCGCACTTGAGTTTATCGACGATCGGTTCGAGCAGGTCGCGTTGGTCTTGAAATTGATGTTGCAGCAGGCCGAAATCGCCGCGATCAAGTTCCGTCCAAAAGCATTTGCCTTGCAGGTGTTCAAGCCATTTCGCCCGTAGATAGCCCGACCAATGATCGCGTACCCAATTCCGGATGGCCGATTCGCCGAGGTCGTAGCCGACCTTCTCGCTTTCGAGCCACTTAAATTTGTCTTCTTCGGAACGGCAATCGATGTGAATGCTCAACTTTGCGCACAGGTCCGATCCGCTTGCCAGGAGCGGACTTTCCGATACGTCAGGCATGTTTTTCGCAGCAACCATAATCGTGTGGGTAACGAGGGAAGGTAGGCTACCTAACAAACGGATGCGACTCCGCCATAGTTTCGTTAATCATAAGCGACGGATTCCGTCAGTTACAACTAAAACTTCATATTATTTTGCGAGATATCCGCCGTCGACGAATAAAACTTGGCCCGTGACGTAACTTCCGGCTTCGCTGCACAGAAACAAGGCAGGCCCCATCATCTCTCGCGGGTCGCCCCAGCGGCCCAGTGCCGTGTGGTCCGCGAACGCATTTTTCTCATCTTCCGAAAGAATCGACATCGGCATGTCGGTCAGGAACGGGCCGGGTGCGATGCAGTTCACAGTCACATTGTAAGGCCCCAAATCGAGAGCACTTGCGCGGCACAATCCGAATAATGCCGATTTCGTTGCCGAGTACGCGCTCCGCTTCTCCTTCGATACCTGCCCGAAGATCGACGCAATATGCACGATTCGCCCCCAACGTCGCGTTTTCATGCCGGGTGCCAGTGCCCGCGTCAACGCCATCACCGACGACAAATTCACTTCGAGAATGTTATCCCACACGTCGTCGTCGATGCCGTCGATCGGCTGCGGGTGGTTCATCCCCGCATTATTGATGAGGATGTCCACTTTGCCCATTTTCGCGAGCGCCGCATCCGCGAGCGCCCGCACACTGTCTCTATCGGCCACATCGGTCACGAAGTACGCACCGGATCGCCCGGTGCCGTGCAAAATCTCTTCGAGCGCGCACTTCAGTTGTTCTTCGCTGCGGCTGGCAATGACAATATCGGCACCGGCAACGGCTAAGCCGCGTGCCATCGCTTTGCCGAGGCCTTTGTTCCCGCCCGTAACGAGTGCGACTTTTCCGTGTAGGTCGAACAATGCGTTTGTCATCGGTTGCACTCGTGAGTTCGCGGATACCTAGATTGATAACTTCCGCCCCGCGTGGAAGCAACGGCAAACGACGTAGAATATGCGAATGAGCGCGAACCCCAAAATCTCTCACCGCGTGGCACTTCTCGAAAGCGTGCCGCCGGGCGAGCTGTTAATTCACGAACTGTACCGCAGTATTCAGGGCGAATCGACGTTTGCGGGGCTGCCGTGCGTATTCGTTCGCACTTCGGTTTGCGATCTGCGCTGTTCGTGGTGCGACACGCCGCACGCCTTTAACAAAGGCGTGCGAATGACCCGCGCCGAGGTGCTTTCGCAAACTCTCGCGTTCGATTGCCCGCTGATCGAAATCACCGGTGGCGAACCGCTCTTGCAGCGCGAAGTGTTGCCATTGATGACGTCGCTATGCGATGCGGGGAAGACGGTGTTACTCGAAACGAGCGGCGCACACGATATCTCCGCGGTCGATCCGCGCGTTCGCATCATCATGGATTTGAAGTGCCCCGATAGCGGCGAATCCGAACGCAATTTGTGGGCGAATCTGGAGCATCTGAAGCCGAGCGACGAAATCAAGTTCGTGATCGCATCGCGACGCGACTGGGACTGGACCGCCGACACCGTGCGGCAACACCACCTCGATAGCCGCTTCACCGTGCTCGTTTCGGCGGTGTTCGGGCTGGCCTTATGCGACCTAGCCGACTGGGTACTGGCCTCGCAATTGAACGTGCGAATGCAGCTACAGATGCACAAGTTCATCTGGGAGCCAGCGGCACGCGGGGTGTAGATACTCCCTCGGACGTTCGTCCGTGGGCTTGAGCCGATTTTCAGGAGCCGATTTTGCCGTTTGCGCTGAGCCACTGGAACATCTCCGCCGTCAGTTTGCCGCCGTTGTCCATCCGGGGGACTTTGCCCTGGAAGTCGAAGTCGCTTTTGCGGGCTTCCATCATCGCGCGAAACCCACCGGGCCGCACCGCAAGAATCTCCGGGACGAGCATCGTCAGATCGTTCGCACGGTGGGCTTCGTAGTCTTCGTTGAGGCGGATCAATTCGCGGTCGAGTTCTTGTGCGAATCGGGCCAGATCGGGCGTTGGGCCGTTGAATTCGACGAGATACCGGTGGAAGCCGGGCTTCTTCGGCTCGGTCGGGAACACCGGTCCGACGTGGTGCTCGACGGCGAACGTTCCGCACGCTTTCGCGGCATGGGCGATGCCTTTTTCGACTTCCTCACTGATGAGGTGCTCGCCGAACGCCGAGAGGAAATACTTCGTTCGCCCCGTGAATTCGAGCAAAAGCGGCGTGCGACTCACGAACCGCACGGTATCGCCGACGAGGTAACTCCAGACTCCGGCACACGACGTCAGCACCACGGCATAGTTCACGCCGAGTTCGAGGTTCGCAACCGTATGGCGTGCCGCCCGCTCCTGGCCGAGTTCCGCCACGGGGATGAATTCAAAGAAAATGTCGTGATCGGGCACCAATCGCAACCGCTTGAGGCGCGGGTCTTCGGTCGCGATAAACCCTTCGGAACAGGGGTAGACTTCGCAAAACTGAAAGCGATCCCCGCCGATTTCTTTCTGGAACAATTCGCGGTACGAATCGAACTTCGTCCCGCCATGAATCAGCAAGCGAAACTCAGGCCAGATCTCGGAAATCGTCGCTTTGCCTGTGATTTGCTTCATCTGGTCGAATAGCAGTACCATCCACGAAGGAACCCCGCTCATCGCGGTGATTCGTTCCTTCACAGCGACTTCAGCGAACCGGCGGATCTTCTCTTTCCAGTCCGGAATGCGGCTCAGTTCGAGCGGCGGAAACGTGTACGGCCGCACCGCTTCGGGGATTTCGCGTGCGGCAATCGCGCTGAGGTCGCCGTACAGACTGCCGTTCGGGTGGGCTTTCATGTCGGTGTTGCCACCGAGAAAGAAGAACTTGCCGTTGAAGATCCGGTGTTCGGGATAGGTGTGCCGAAACAACGCCATCGTCGTTTGTGCGGCCTTGCGGTTCGACTTCACAATCTCGTGGCTAACGGGGATGTACTTCGTACCGCCGGAGGTCGTGCCGCTGGACAACGCGTAGTACGGGATTTTACCCGGCCACGTGATGTCGTCGAAGTTCGGGTAAGCGTCCTTCCAGTACGTGTTCCAGAAGTATTCGTACTCGCGGACCGGTACGCGGGCCTGATAGTCCGCCACGCTACGTATGCTTCGGAAATCGTGATCCTTACCGAAACGGGTGTTTTGGGCGTACCGAACGAGCTTGGTTAAAATGTTCGCCTGGCAGCGTGCCGCATCGAGTCGGTCGAGTTCGCGAACGCGATAGTGCGCCAATCGCACGGAAGCGGCATCCGCAAGATTCCGCACGATCCGATGATTGACGACAGGTGCGAGCCATGCCGTGCGATCCATAATCTGTCGGCTCCGATGGTACGAACAACGGCCCGCGACGAATCGCGAGCCGCTGTGAGAGTTTACGAAAATCGCCCGTTTCGGTTACTTGCCGTTACTTTCGGCGTTCGGCTTGAAGCCTTTGCACAAGTACACGCCGGCCGGTGGGAAGTTCAGCGGGACGAGCTTGAACGTCACATTTTCGAAGTAATTACGGTAGAAGTTCCAGTACACGTACGGCATCACGGTCAGTTGTCGAAACACGCCGTTCGGCCCCATGCTCCGCGCTGCGCTCGCCAGAATCGCCTTGCGGATCGGGTGCGGAATCGAAGGCAGTGGCAGCCCGGACACGACGTGATCGACCTGCGAAATCCCGCGATCCGCAAGCAGTTGGTCCATCTGTGCCGCATCACCTTGGATGATGTCGGCGTTCGGGAACCGACGGCGCAACCGTTCGCAGAACTCGGCTTCGATCTCCACGATCAGCAGTTTCGTGTGCGGCTTCACCCGCTTTATCAGCGATTCGGTAATCGGCCCCGTACCCGCACCCAGCTCGACGATGACCTTTGCCGAATCGAAGTCGATCGTCTTCAGCATCTCGCGAACGAGATACCGACCGCTCGGGGCGGGTGTGGCAATCGCGGTTCCATGTTTCAGGAACTTGCGAAACACCATCCAGAAGTCGCCGCGGTCGGCGTGTTTCGTGCTGGTGCGTTGGTCGATCGGGGCTGGCGCTGGGGTCATTTGGTTACTCGGGTAGGTTTGACTAGGAGTTGCTCCGACCAGCGCGGATGTGCGGTCGGGATGTCGGATGTCAGAAACACCGTCACGCGACGGTTAATCAAGCGGAACTTCTCGATCTGCGGCGCGTGGCCACACTTCGGTATCGCGAGGAAGTGACCGTCTTTCAAGTCTTTTGCGGCTTCTTCAGCCGTCTTCGGATCGCAAACGCGATCTTTCATTCCCGTCACCAGTAGCGTAGGGGCCTGAATGTCCTTCATGCGTGCCCGTACCGATGTCTCCGTGGTGCCTTTCACCGTGCGGAGTACGCCGGTTTTCCATTTCCGGTTCGTCACGGCGTTTTTGTAATAGCGAACGATCTCGCGATCGACGTAGCGCGTGCGATAAAACACACTTCGGACGACGCTATTCCAGTCGCTCGAGCGCACGCCTTCCATGATGGGAAGTTGTTCCTTGTCGCCCATGCCAGATGGGCAAAGCAACACGAGGCGATTGACGAGTTCCGGGTATTTCGCGGCAAATTCGATCGCGATTTTCCCACCGAGGCTACTCGCCACGATGTGGTACGGCGGCGTTTGGACGAAGTTGGTCACGTATATGTGGAGTTGCTCGACGAGGAAATCGACGGTGATCGGCTGCTTTTCGGCGATTCGTTTGTGGAGGATTTCGCCATCGTAAACGAGGATATTCGGCGTGTAGACTTCGAAGTAGCGGCTCCAAAATCGACGGTTTTTGAACCAAGACTCGGCTTGCTCGGCGAGGCCGTTGATCAATATCAGCGGTTGACGACGTCCGTAAGACTTCGGGCGAAGGCGGTCGAATATACCGTTCCAAGCAGGCATGTAGCCGACTCCGCTGGTCCAATCGAACTTTCGACACAGAATTAACTTACTACAAATCATTCGGTAATTGAGTGAAAATCGACAAACCGATCGACGATGAGACCGAGACTCGATCGCAACCGCAATAACTTACCCAGAATACCGACCGAAACAAGCAACAAATATCGGGGAAGCGGAAATTCGTCGAAATGGCAGGCGAGTGAAGTCTTTCGTCATTCGATTTTTAAGGCACTGACAGCGAAAGGAAATTACTCACTTGCAATCGCGCCGGATTTGGGTTGAGATTAAGCAACTACCTCAAACGTTCGGTGCGCAGCCGACACCCGGTAGTTGTTCGTTCACCGCCGGAGGCGGTCATGGATCTCGCACCCAACTTCTTCGATGCTCAAACCCGGAACTGGCGCGGCCGGTTGGCCATCAGCGTCGACGTCATGCGGGAACTCAGCCGCTACTCCGACCCGCAAGATATGCACCGGATTTTCACGCATCGTCTCGGGCAACTATTCCCGACCACTCGACAATTGACGTTGTCGCGGCGCGGCGTCGAGAAACCACATGCCCGCATCACGCGGTTCAATTTGTGGTCGGACACGACGAATCCTTACACGCATTGGGATCGCTTCCCGATCGTCTCTGGCGGACTACTTTCCTCGTTGCTTTACTCCGACGAACCGCGCCTGATCGACGACCTGAACCTGTTCCCGAACGACCCCGCACTGGAGTATCTCGAAGGCCAGCGATCACTACTTTCGATACCGATTTTCGAGCATGGCGTCGCGCAAAATACGGTTGTAGTCACACGCGAAGAGAGCAATGCGTTCCCGCCGGAACAGGTGCCGGAACTCGTTTGGATGACGAACTTGTTCGGTAGGGCCACGCAAACGCTGGTGCTTTCGCAGGCCCTGCAAAAAGCGAACGAAACCGCCGATGCGGAATTGCGAGACATTGCCGAATTGCAGCAGTCGCTGTTACCCGCCAAGCCACCGACGATGCCCGGCCTCGACGTTGCGGTGTATTACCGTGCGGCGTGCCTAGCGGGTGGCGATTACTACGACTTCTTCCCTCTGCCCGAAGGCTCGTTGGGCATTCTGGTCGCCGATGTCAGCGGGCACGGCAGCCACGCCGCGGTGTTGATGGCGATCACGCACAGTATCGCACATGCTTCGGGCGCAAACCCCGCCCGACCGGGGCCGTTTCTGACGCACCTGAACGCAAACCTCGCCGGGCGATATAACCGACACTCCGGCGTGTTCGTGACTGCATTTTATGCCGTGTTCGACCCCAACAAGAACACGATCACTTACGCCAGTGCCGGGCACGTTCCGCCACGATTGAGCCGTTGTTCCGATGGCTCCCGCGTGACGCTCAACCGCGTTCAGCGACTTCCACTCGGGGTCAGCCCGCCGGGGTTGATCTACCCCGAGTTCGTCGTCGATTGGCAACGCGGCGATCAAGTCGTCGTCTTCACCGATGGTGTGACCGAAGCAGTCGATAGCAATGGCGATGTCTTCGGCACCGAGCGAATCGACGAACGATTGGCATCGTGCCCAGCGACTGCGGATGCACTCCGCTCGGCGATTCTCGGCGAACTCGATCAGTTCACGAATCGCCGCCCTCCGACCGACGATCGCACGCTCGTCGTGGTGCGACGGACGCAGTGAAGAATCTTGTAGTGACCCCGGTCTTGTAGTCTTGTAGTGACCCCGGTCTTGTAGCTGGTGTCTGTGACCCCGGTCTTGTAGCTGGTGTCTGTGACCCCGGTCTTTGTAGCTGGTGTCTGTGACCCCGGTCTTTGTAGCTGGTGTCTGTGACCCCGATCTTGTAGTGACCCCGGTCGACCCGGCCTCATAGAGGCCAGCTTCAAATCCTGTAATCTCTAAAGGGCGCAGTCAATGAACGACACTCGCAAACATCTGAAACGCCTGAACGAGGTCTACGTTCAAAACCCGATCTATTTCATTACGATCTGTGCGCATGGCCGTATAAACCGACTCGCCAACGACGTATTCCATGCTATTGCAACCGAAGTATGGCACAATTGCGAAATTCATTCCGGATGGTCCATTGGGCGTTATGTGATCATGACTGATCACGTCCATTTCTTTACCACGGACAACCGCGACATCCGCACACTTTCCGATGTCATTGGCAAATGGAAAGAGTGGACCGCAAAATACTGTTCCCGTAGATATCAATACTCCATGCCACTATGGCAACCCGAGTTTTTCGACCACGTGCTGAGATCGTCCGAAAGTTACGAACAAAAATGGGAATACGTCAGAGAAAACCCCGTTCGTGCAGGACTTGTCAATGTAGCTGAAGATTGGAATTTTCAGGGCGAATTAAGTAACATCAGGCATGACTAATGCCTTTATAGCGAGTACCGGCCTCACAGAGGCCAGCTACAAATCTTGTAGCGAGTACCGGCCTCACAGAGGCCAGCTACAAATCTTGTAGCTGGCCTCTGTGACCCCGGTCTTGTAGCTGGGGTCTGTGACCCCGGTCTTTGTAGCTGGGGTCTGTGACCCCGGTCTTTGTAGCTGGGGTCTGTGACCCCGGTCGACCCGGCCTCATGAGAACCGGCCTCACTACAAAACAACCGGCCTCACAGAGGCCAGCTACAAAACTACAAAACAACCGGCCTCACAGAGGCCAGCTACAAAACAACCGGCCTCACAGAGGCCAGCTACAAAACAACCGGCCTCACAGAGGCCAGCTACAAAACAACCGGCCTCACTACAAAACAAGCACGTTGCGTCCTAAGTTTCTCTCTCCCCTCATGAATCGGAGTCTCGAATGAATCGGCGTTGTTTTTGGGCGATGTTATTTTTGTCGGCGTTCGCGCTGCCGACGCTTGCGGCGGACAAACCGAAGCGGGTGCTGTTGGTGACGCATAGCGGCGGGTTCATTCACGATTCGATCGGTTTCGCCGAGAAGACATTGAAAGAGATCGGGCCGAAGCACGACCTCGACGTGAGCTGTTTCCGGTTTACCGGCGACCCAGATGCGAAGGTGAAGTACAAGCCGAAGAAAGACGGCCCCGAAGTCGAAACGACTGCGCTCGCGAAATACAGCGAAGATTATCGCGCCCGTACGGGCACGACCGTCGAGTTGGAACATTGCGGCCGCATCAACGCCGAGACGCTCAAAAACGTCGATTGCGTGTTGTTCTTCACGACGGGTAACCCGATGACGAAGGACGAACTCAAAGACCTGAGCGCATGGGTGAAAGCGGGCGGCGCGTTCGCCGGGACGCACTGTGCGACCGACACGATGTACGGCGAACCTGCGTACGGCGAACTCATCGGCGCGTACTTCCGTAGTCATCCACCCGGTTTCCAGAAGCTCAAAATGAACGTGGAAGACACCAAACACCCCGCCGCCGCCGGATTCGAACAAGGTATGCCGTACGAAGACGAAATTTACATCTTCAAGGATGCCCCATACAGCCGCAACCGTTTGCACATCATCATCAGCGCGGAAAAGGGCACGTTCGACCCGGCGAAAGTCGTGCGGGACGATGGCGACTACGCGATTTCCTGGTGCCGCGAAGAAGGCAAAGGGAAAGTCTTTTACACATCGCTCGGGCACAAGAAAGAAGTCTGGGAGGACGAACGGTTCCAGAAGCACCTCGTCGGCGGGTTGAAGTGGGCGATGGGACTCGTCCCCGGCGACGCGACACCGACGGACAAAATCGCTAAATAAACTTCGTCGCCATTGCACGTGTTATCCGACGAGACAATTGTAGAACTCATGCAAAATCTCACGTTTCCATGTTCGCACTGCACGAGGCGGATGGGCGTCGGTATGGAACTCATGGGGCGTAAGGTGCGGTGCCCCCATTGTCGCGAGGTCGTCGTCGCGCCGTCGGCGACGATACCCTCGCGGCTGACCCCTCATCCGGAAATCGTTCCCGACGACATCGCCCCACCGGTATCGAGTTGGGACGAAACCGGCGTCGGCCTCGGTAAACCGAATCGCTCCGACGATGCGCACGATTTCCCGCAGCTCAGGCAGCAACCGCAAGAAAGCCAAGAGAGCATTTTCGCCGAACCCGGCGAAGAGGACGACAGCGTATTCGGCACGGGGAAGAGCAGTCAAATCCTAACGATGCCCGAAATCGTCGACTCGACGCAACTGACCGAACCGGTCCCGCAACACCCCGATTTCCTACTACCATTACTCGACGATCCGATCGCCGCGAATCGGCTACGCATCGAACAAAAAACCGACAATCTCGAACTGGAACCCGACCCGATCCCCATCCCGCGAGTCGTTTACAATTCAAACGTCGTGGGTACGGATACATCCGATTCCAACAACATCCCCCAACCGATATTCGGGTTCGACAATCCGCCATTCGCCGAGAATATGACTGCCGAGTCTCGCAAACTCCCGCAGATATTCGCGAGCAAACCCGAGCTGACAATCGCGGAAACCGTACCGCGAAAACCACTGCGAGTCGAGCCACCGAGTGGCACCAAACGTACGCCGAGTTGGCTGTACTTCGTCGTCGGCTACGCGATCGCGATATCGATCTTGGCCCTGTGGGGATGGTTGCGAACGTCGGATCGCGGACATCCGCTATCGAACATCCCAGACTTTTTCGGCGAGTACCGCAAAGCGCAACGCGATAAAGTTTCGATCCTCAACGTGAATTTTGAAACGGTGCCACCCGAACTTCGCGTACCGATCGGCGGTCGGCTCGTCGTCGGCGACTTAGCGATCGAACCGCTTGCCGTGCTGGAAGAGAAGCCCATTCGCGTGACGACCTACGAAGGAAATGGTCAACTCGATAGCCGACAGCCCAGCAAACAGCGTTGTCTCGCGCTCAAGGTTCACTTGCACAATCTGTCGAAAGATGTCTCGTTTCACCCGACCGACCCTGCATACAACCGCAAAGAATATCCGCGGACGCCGATGCCGCTCACCGGGCTGATCGTCGGAACGAAACGCTACGTGGGTGGCCCGATCCCTTGGCCGTTTTCCCACGGTGTGAAACGAACGTACTTCGTCGGACAAGAACACGATTCGGAACCGCTGTTGCCGGGGAAATTCCGCGAAACAATCATCGTCTCCGCCGAAGGCAGCGAAGTCGTCTCTGCGGTGCTCGCTTCAAAATCTCCACTACTCTGGCAGATCCACTTCCGACGCGGATTGACTACATTCGCAGGCGAAGACGTCTCCGTCGGCGCACTCGTCGGCATCGCATTTGAAGCCAAAGACGTGAAGCGACTACCCTCCGAAACGATCCAGGTCAGCGACGGCAATCCCGGATAGTCGCGTCAACACCATTCCCCAGTGCCACGAGCAACACGACAGGTCTTCGTCGCGCAGGAACTGGAAGCCCACTTGCTCGGCCCATACGCGGCATTGTTCCGGTTGCGGACGAATTGACATCGATGGCCCACGCGGCGTGGCGAGGTCGGTCTTCCAATGGATGATGCCCAATTTGCCGCCGGGTGCCAGTACCCGATAGGCTTCCCGCAGCAATTCGACCGGCTCTTCAATGTGCAAAATGTTGAACGCCATCGCGTAGGTGGCACTGCCATCCGGTCGCCCACATCCGTCGGCGAGAAAATCCCGCTCCTGCGCGACGACATTCGCGAGACCCGCTTCGACGGCATGGGATGCGGTTGCGGCTACCATGTTCGGGTCGATGTCGAGCGCGAACACATTTCCCGAAACGAGTTTGGCCGCCGCAATCGTGAAGTGACCGTATCCGCAACCGAACTCGACCAAGTCGCCCGCGCCGGCGCAATCGAGCCGCGCAACGATGCACTTCGGGTTGAAGAATGTCTGCCAGTACGCCTCGTCGGGCATCCCGCTCTCGCGCCCCTTCGCCATCGTTGCACCTCTCTCAACTCTCAATTACGAACGATTCACTACTTCTACTGTATCCGCCGGAAGTACAATGTTGGAAAGAGTTTATGGAATTCTCGACAGTTGGGTTAAATTCCGTGTCTGACCGGGACGCATGTGTA
>JAYVQG010000296.1:0-19555 GCA_043757025.1 Limnoglobus sp. | reverse complement strand
TTCCGTAGCCATAGCCACCTCTTCCCTCTTCCCTGAAGTGCTCATTAACTTACAGAAAATGTCGAATACACGGAATAGATCTTGGACGGGTACTAAGGCGACCGAACTCGCTCCAAATAACATGGTTTACAGGGGGTTCTACGGGATAGCTCTATACCAGATCAATAAACATAGTGAAGCGATCGATACGATGCGATACGCCTTGTCGCATGATTCCGCATTGACATATCTCCACTACTGGTTGGCAAATGCGTTCCGAGCGATTAACAATCACGACGAGATGCGTAAAGAGTTGGAACACTCACACATTCATTATCAGCAGCGAGTTGCCCAGTCGCCGAACGATGTGAGTGCATGGGAGAGTATCATAAGCTCAGCGACGCAGCTCGGTCGGTACGACGAGGCTGAGAATGCCAAAGAACAGATTCGCGAGCTGAAGCGGGACCGCAACCTGCTCGCCGGCCCGAGTCATGGCTAAATTTTTTGGCATTCTCCATTTGCCGCCGGGAATGACTGGCGGCTCGTCCTTAAAGGTTTCATATGGCGCGCAAACCAGTGGCTCAGAGTAAAAAAGTACCGCTCAAATCGAGAGCCAAAATCGCGGCTGCAAAGAAGCCAATCGCGTCGCCGAAGCCTGCGATGAAAGTACCCCTCAAGTCGGAAGGTAAAAGCACAGTTTCGAATAAGCCAATCGCGTTGCCGAAGCCTGCGATTCCAGGAGGCAAGCAGGAGGCGCTCAAACTCGACCGCTTAATCAAAAAGTACGACGTGGCGGTCGATACGCTGCGCGGCATCGTCGAAGAAGTTGGCGAGTTTCGCTACGAGTTGCTTGCTGCCGAGGCCAAGCGAGAGCGGCGACGGCGGTTCGCCACCCTTGCCGAGGGAGGTGCTCTCCACGATCTTCAGACCCTTGCTGCGGCGATGGAGAAACTTCCATCAGACACACTGCCACCATCGCTGAGCGGAGTCCGCCGTTACGCACATATCGCCGTGTCCCAACTCGCACGCACATTTGAAGTTCAGGCGATCCATCAGCCGGGGGATGTGGTAACGGTGCAAGAAAGCCAGCTGACCGAGTACGATTGGTCCGCCGACTTGCCTGGCCCACGAACGTTCCCACTAAGTGCAAAGGTCGTACGGTGCGGCTGGAAGTGCGGTTCCGAAACACTGGTGAAGCCAAGGCTAACCCGTGAGGCCAGCTGAGAATCATTTGCCAATTTGAATCGCAATGCCTTTGAAGTGGATCTCTGCGCCTTCGGACTGTAGCGCGATGCGGCCCTTTTTTAGGCTGCCGCTCGTTGCCTCGTTGGCCTTGATGCCGTTGATGATGAACGTCATCGCGCCGTCTTTGCATGTAATCTCGATATCGTTCCATTCGCCGAACGGCTTCTCGATTGGCTTGTCTTTATCGATGCGAAAGAAGCGTCGGCCGTCCTTGTTCGCGGCGTCTTTTCGCGAGGCTTCGACTTCAATTTTCGGGTAGACGCGATCTTTGTCGGCATTCAGCCAGAGGTCGCCTGCCGTGCCCGATTTCAGTTGCGCTTCGATGCTGTGCGGCCACACGGCATCGGGGCCATTCACGTGAAGCAGCACGCCACTGTTGCCCGCTTTGGCGGTCGCCGGGTAACGCCACTGAAGGCGCAGCGTGTAATTTTCGTACTCCGCTTCCGTCGCGAGAAAGCCGTTCGGCTTACCCGTGCAAACGATCGTGCCATCGACGATCGACCACGTTTTCTTTGGGTCGGGCTTCGCGTCGTCTTTCGTGGGGCGAAGGTACGTCGTCCATCCGGTCAGGTCTTTGCCGTTGAAGAGCGGTTTCACAGGTGCGGTGTCCGCCGCCACAACGCAGGATGTGAAACTGAGGAACGCGATGAGGATGCAAATCGAACGCATTGCGGCACCGGTGTACGCGAGTAAAGGGATTGCAGAAATGATACGAACCGCACAGCTCGGGCGCTCTGCGGTGGGTGTCAGTTGCTCCGCTTCACAAAACCTGCGCGTCGCGGCGAATTCGGGAACGACCTTTTCTCTTTTGCTATCGCGACTCGGAACCATTACACTGAAACCAGATTCTACATAATCTCGGAGCGCGATCATGATCGGACTCGATGCCTGCGATGGTCCTTCGCGTCGCAGTTTCCTGCAAGCGGGTTTGCTCGCGCCACTCGGGCTGTCGATCGGCGGGGCGTTGGCTGCGAAGGAAACCGCGAAAGACACCGACACGAACTGCATCATGCTGATGCTCGTCGGGGGGCCGAGTCAACTCGATACATTCGACATGAAGCCGAACGCACCGGCAGAGGTTCGCGGGCCGTTCAAGCCGATCCCCACGAAGGCGTCGGGGGTGCAGATCAGCGAAATTTTCCCGCTCACGGCACAACATACCGACAAATTCTCGGTACTTCGTTCGGTGTATCACACGGCCACCGCCGTCCACGATACCGGCTACCAGATGATGCAAACGGGGCGGTTGTTCACCGGCGGAATCGAACACCCGCACGTCGGTTGTACGCTCGGTTATCTCAAAGGCGGTCGCGGCGAACTCCCCGCACACGTGCTGATTCCGAAGCCGATCGGGCGAACCGGTGGCAACCTGCCGCACGGCCACACGGCGGGGTACCTCGGCAAGATGCACGATCCGTTCATTCTGAATGCGGACCCTTCGACGCCGAACTTCAAAGTCCCGGACTTGCTGCCGCCCGAGTATCTGTCGGCGAACCGTGCCGAGCGCCGTCAGAAGCTGCGCGATGCGGTCGAGTCGTCGATGAGCACGTTCGAGAACAGCGCCGCCGCCAAGCAGATGGACGATAACTTCAAGCTCGCCTACAAGCTGATGTCGTCAGCCAAGGCGCGGGATGCGTTCGCGCTCGAAAAGGAACCGTCGAAGGTTCGCGACCGTTATGGCCGCACGCGATTCGGGCAATCGTGCCTGATGGCACGGCGACTCATCGAAGCGGGCGTGCGGTTCGTCACGGTGAATATGTTCGAGACGGTCTTCGACGAGCTGACGTGGGATATCCACGGCTCGAAGCCATTTACCGACATTACAGAGATGTCGAAGTTCATCGCGCCGAACTTCGATCGGGCGTACTCGGCATTGCTCGAAGACCTCGCCGAACGCGGTTTGCTCAAGACGACGATGGTGACCGCGATGGGCGAGTTCGGTCGCACGCCGAAGATCAACCCCGCCGGTGGCCGCGACCACCACCCCGGTGTTTGGTCGATCCTGATGGGCGGCGGGCCGTTGAAGGGCGGGCAAGTCGTCGGCGAATCGGATGAACTCGGCTACGCCCCGAAGACGCGCCCGATCACCACCGGTGAAGTCGCGGCGACGATCATGCAGGGCCTCGGCCTCGACTACCACAAAGAACTCCCCGGCCCGCAGAACCGCCCGATCCCGATGGTCGATTACGGTATCAAACCGATCGCCGAACTGTTTTAACCCCCGATGACTCCCTCCCCCACCAATTATGATGCACCGCTTTCTCTACGCCTCGCTCGTTCCGCTAATGTTTGCCTCGTTCGCGGGTGCCGCCGAGGTGCCGAGCTTTCGCAATCAGATCATCCCGATCCTGACGAAAACCGGTTGCAATTCCGGTGCGTGTCACGGCGCGCTCGCAGGCAAGGGCGGATTGAAACTCTCGCTACGCGGGTTCGACCCCGAGTCGGATCACTTCGTGCTGACGCGGCAGGCACTCGCGCGCCGGGTCGATTTAACGAACGCGGCGGATAGCTTGCTTTTGAAGAAAGTCACGCGCACGATGCCGCACGGCGGCGGGCGACGCATCGAAGAAGGTAGCGCGAACTACACGCTGCTGCTCGATTGGGTTCGCGGTGGTGCGATGGGGCCACGCGAAGGCGAGCCGGACTTGAAAAGCCTTGAGCTACTGCCAAAGTCGGCGATGGCCAAGCCGAAAGATACGCTGCGTGTCACGGTGAAAGGCACCTATTCCGATGGCACCGTTCGCGATGTCACGGCGTGGACGAAATTCGGTTCGAGCGAAGAACCCGTTGCCACCGTCGACGATGACGGCCAGGTGACAGTCGTGACTAGCGGCGAGGCGGCGATCACTGCCAACTTCGGCTCGCGCGTCGCCACGATGACGGTCACGGTGCCGTACGCGAACGCAGTCGCCGACGATGTTTACACGAAATCGCCACGCCGAAACTTCATCGACGAACACGTCCTTCGCAAACTGCAATTGTTGAAGATCGCGCCATCGGGAACCTGCACCGATACCGCATTTCTGCGGCGGGCGTACCTCGATAGTTGCGGGATTTTGCCGAAGCCCGAAGAGCTACAGGCGTTCCTTGTGGATGTGCGAATCGACAAGTGTGAGAAGGTCATCGATGCGTTGCTCGCACGTCCGGAGTTCACCGATTACTGGGCGCACAAGTGGTCCGATCTGTTGCTCATCTCGTCGAAGCGACTGCCGCAACCGGCGCTGTGGGCGTTCTACCGGAAGGTGCGTCAGAGCGTCAGCGAGAACCAGCCGTGGGACGCATTCGCGCGAGAAATCCTGACCGCGTCCGGTAGCACGATCACCAACGGCGCGGCAGGGTATTTCGTCATTCACAAAGACGTCAGCGACCTCGTCGAATCGACGACCGTGACGTTCCTCGGCACGTCGATCAACTGCTGCCGGTGCCACAATCACCCGCTCGAAAAGTGGACGCAGGACCAATACTGGTCGATGGCGAACCTATTTGGCCGGGTCGGTTTGAAGAACGGCGAACGGGCAGGCGAAGTCTACGTGCAAAGCCTGCCGACCGGCGATGCGCTCCATTTGCGGCGCGGAATCGCGATGCCGCCGACGCCACTCGATGGCAAGCCGATGGCGGCGGGCGTGGCAACGGATCGCCGCGAGGCGCTCGCCAACTGGATGACGACAAAGGAGAATCCGTACTTCGCGAAGGCGGTCATCAACCGCATCTGGCGGAACTACATGGGGCGTGGCCTCGTGGAAGCCGAGGACGATTTGCGCGAGACGAACCCGCCGACGAATCGCGAACTGTTCGATGCACTCGCGAACGATTTCATCGGCCATAAATACGACGTGAAGCACCTGATGCGGACGATCTTGAACTCCGCCGCGTATCAGCGTTCCGCACAGCCATTGCCGACGAATGCCTCCGACGATCGCTTCTACTCGCGGTACCTGTTGCGAAGGCTGTCGGCCGAGGTGATTCTCGACGCATACAGCGATGTCGCGAACGTGCCGACGCCATTTAATGTGCTATCGCTCGGTGCATCGGGTGGCACGCAAAACAGCACGAACTACCCTGCGGGCACTCGCGCGATGCAACTGCCGGACTCGCAACTGGTGTCGCAGTTTCTCGATGCCTTCGGCCGTGCGGAACGCGGGCAGACTTGCTCGTGCGAACGCACATCGGACTCGAGCGTCAGCCAGGCATTGCACCTGAACAACGGGCAAACGCTCAACGACAAACTCCGCGACAAGACATCGCGTGTGAGCATTTGGCTCGGCGACAAATCGACCGACGAAGAGATCGTCGGCCGTCTGTATCGCCTCGCACTCAGCCGCGAACCGAGTGCCGCAGAGAAGGCGAAGCTACTGCCAATCCTCGCCGCCGCCAACAAGGAAGGCCCCGCCGCTCGCCGCGAAGCCGTCGAGGATTTATTCTGGGCCGTGCTGACGAGCCAGGAATTCCTGTTCAACCGCTGATATAAAAAGACACCGGATTTAACCGCAAAGGGCGCAAAGAACGCTGAGAAATCAATAATACGATTTGTTCTCAGCCAGATCGGACTTTGCGTTCTCCGCGTACTCTGCGGTTAAAATCTTTGTTTGATGTACTCCCCCCTTGCGAGTTAACGATGTTCGATTTGCGCACGTTGATTATTGCTGCGATGATGTTGGTTTGCTTTGACGTCGCTTTTGCTGCGCCGCCTGCGGTTACGGCGCTCGCGTATCGTGCCGATGGCGCGATGCTTGCGGCGGGCACGCATGGAAGTGTCGCGATCATCGATCCGAAAACGGGCGAAGCCATCGCGAAGCTCGACGGTCAAACGGGGCGCGTGACGGCAGTCGCGTTCTCGAAAGACAATCGCCTTGCGGTCGCGTCGGGCACGCCGGGTGTCAGTGGCATCGTGCGGGTGTACGATGCGGCAAATGCGATTTCCGCGAAGCCGATCGCGGAGTTCACCGCACACAAGGATGCCATCTACGCCATCGCGTTTTCACCCGATGCGAAAGTCCTCGCGACGGCCGGTTACGACCGCACGATCAAGCTCTGGGACGCGGCAAAAACCGATGCACCGATTCGCATTCTCACCGACCACAGCGATGCGGTTTACGCACTCACGTTCCACCCCGATGGCAAACTCCTGGCAAGCGGCGCGGCCGACCGTGCGGTGAAAGTGTGGGACGTGGCGAGCGGTAAACGCCTCTACACGTTGAGCGATCCGACCGACTGGGTGTACGCCGTGGCGTGGTCGCCCGACGGCAAAACGATCGTCGCGGGCGGCGTCGATAAGAGCCTGCGGACGTGGACGGCCAACGCAGAAGGTGGCACGTTACGGCAGGCGGTGTTCGCACACACGGGGCCGGTGACGCACGTGCAATATCATCCCGATGGCCTCACACTTTATTCGCTCGGCGACGATGCCGTGGTCAAGGCGTGGGACGCGCAGAAGATGGTCGAGCGACGCACGTTCGCAAAGCAACCCGACAGCATACTGAGTTTCCGTCTGCGTCACGATGGCGCTCAAATCGCCATCGGTCGCTTCGACGGCATCGGCCTGTTTCTCGACCCGAGCGACGACAAGAAAATCGTGAACTTCCTGCCTGTGAAACCGAAACCGCCCGCGATCGCACGGGTCGCCCCCGATTCGGTTCTGCGTGGGAAAACGACGCGACTGACTATCGATGGTCAGCGGCTCGACGGCGCGAAGTCGATAACTGCCACTGCCAGCGGGGTGTCATTCGCAATCGTTTCTCGGCTCGAAAACAAGCTCGAAGTCGATGTGACGGTCCCAACAAACGCGGTGGTAGGGCCGATTTCGTTTCAAGTGACATCCGATGCCGGTATGTCGCCCGCGCAGAATCTCATCGTCGATCGCTACCCGGTCACGCTGGAAAGTGGCATCACCGATTCCGCGAAATCGGCGATGAAAGTGACGCTACCGACGACGATTGTCGGCAGCATCGATCGTGCGGGCGATGTCGATTTCTATCAATTCGAAGCCAAGGCCGGGCAGCAAGTCGCGGCGCAAGTCCTCGGCACGAAGCTCGATTCGCAACTGGTGATCGTCGACGATTCGGGCAAAGTGTTGTGCGAAGGTTTTGCCGGCTCGCTCGGCTTTACTGCCACCAAAGCGGGCGTCTATTCGGTCGGCATTCGCGACAAGGAATTTCGTGGCGGGGCGGGGTTCACGTATCGCTTAAACCTCGGTGAAATCCCCGTGGTGACGAGCGTCTTCCCGCTCGGTGTGGCACGCGGAAAAGAAACCGACGTCCACCTCGATGGTGTCTTCCTCGGCAGCCCGCACGGCCGCACGGTCCGCGTAAAAGTACCGGCGGATGCCGTGGTGGGAAGCAAGATCGCGATCCCCGTCGATGGCACGACGGAAACGCCACTCGGCGATTTGACCGTCACAGTCGGCGAGTTTGCTTCGGTCGTCGTTTCGCCCGATGCCGGTGCCGAGATTCGTACGATTCCGGGCACCGCCGATGGCATTCTCGCGAAACCCGGCGATGCACAAATCGTCCGATTCACGGCGAAGAAAGGCGATGTGCGAATCGTCGAAACGCACGCGCGGCGGCTCGGTTCGCCGATCGACACGAGCCTCGAAATCCTCGACGCGACCGGTGCCCCCGTTACCCGTGCCACCCTGCGGAGCGTGGCAAAAACCTGCGTCACGTTTCGCGATCACGATTCGGCAAACCCGAGTATCCGCCTCGAAGCGTGGAACGAACTGGCGGCGAATAATTT
Organism: Limnoglobus sp.; assembly: GCA_043757025.1. Lineage (GTDB taxonomy): Bacteria > Planctomycetota > Planctomycetia > Gemmatales > Gemmataceae > Limnoglobus. The sequence continues at coordinate 11,599 of JAYVQG010000296.1, read as the reverse complement.
CGTCTACGTCGGCTCGGAACTGATGCAGATTCGCGCGTTGCCGAAAGGCCCCGACGACGATGTGCAGTTCGTGCAGGTTGCCGGGCAACGAATCGGGTTCCTCGATACGACGCCAGCGCACCATGCGTTGAACACGTCGGTTTACAAAGTCGAAATCCATCCGCCCGGCATGGTGTTTCCGCCGAACGGCCTACCGGTGTTCCCCGTCGCCTACCGCAACGACGACGGCGGTAATGGCTACCGCCAAGACTCACGGATTTTCTTTGAAGCCCCTGCCGATGGCACTTACCAAGTACGCATCTCCGATTCGCGTGGCTTCGGCGGCGCGAACTACAGTTACCGCCTCAGCGTGCGGCCGCCGCGCCCGGATTACACCCTCGCAATCAGCCCCTTGTCGCCGAGCGTTTGGAAGAACGGTGCGGTACCGCTAACTGTGACCGCAACGCGGATCGATGACTTCGACGGCGCGATTCGCGTGAAACTCATCGGCTTGCCCAAAGGCTTCAAAGCACTCGAAACCGAGATCGAAGCGGGGCAAACTTCTGCCACATTCGGGCTGTTCGCCGCAGCCGATGCGGTCGATGCGACCACCGCGTGCCAAGTCGAATCGTCCGCGATGATCGCCGGTAAAGGCATCGTTCGCACGATCGATCTCGGGATGCCAAAAGTGATCGAGCCAGGCGATGTGACCGCCACCACGGACGTAACCGAGGTAACGATCGTACCCGGCGGGCAGACGAATTTGCGCATTAAAATCGAGCGCCGCAACGGCTACGATGGTCGCGTTCCCGCCGATGTTCGCGGCCTGCCGCACGGCGTCCGCGTGCTCAACATCGGCCTCAACGGCATTCTGTTTACGCCACGCGACACCGAACGCGAAGTCGTAATTTTCGCCGAACCATGGGTCAAGCCGATGCAAATCCCGTTCGTCGCACTCGCGAAGAGCGAGCGAAAAGGCACCGAACACGCCGCCAAACCGGTGATGTTAAAAGTCGTAATGAAATAGGTTCGGCGCACAACTGATCCCGCCACCATCATCGAAATCGGCGTTTAAATCCGCGCCGCGTAGGCTTTGCATACGCGGCGCGAATCCCGAATCCGCGATTACGCCTCGATGGCGGTCGGGCCGTATGCGACGACGGTTGTGTCGGTGAGCGGAAATCGTTCGAGGACTTTGCGAATATCTTCGAGCGATACCGACTCGAAGCGGTTCAGTTCCACGTCGATGTCGTGATACTCGCCGTTGTAAATCCATGCCGAGGCAATCGAGCGCATCCGCCCCATCGGCCGCTCCGAATGACGCACGATTCGCGATGAAATTTTGCTCTTCGCCTGATCGAGTTCATCGGTGGTGATGCTGTTTTTTTGCACTTCGGCGAGCACGCGCAACATGATCTCGAGGTTCTCGACCGCTTTCGTCGGCTCGCAGCTGAACGAGCTACCCGTGGTGCCACTTTGCTGGCTTTGATCGATGCTGCAACCGGCGGACTCCGCGTGGCCGGGGTGGATGAGCTCCCAATAAAAGCGGCTACCCGTGTCGTCGCCGATGGCGAGCGCGAGTGTGGCGGCGGCGTAGCGGAGGGAATCTTCGGCGGCGGGGCCGGGCGAGAACAACATCACGTGTTCCTGCGCCACGCCTTCCTTAGCCATCCGGTGGTTGCCGCCCGCACCGGGTACGGTCCGCAAGTTCTCGCGCACGGCGGCGTCACTTGGCCAATGGCCGCATTGCGTTTCGATCATCGCGATGAATTCGGGCCAATCGAACTGCCCCGCCACCGAAACGAGGATGTTCGGAGCGGTGTAACGCGAGTGGAAATAGCCGAGCATCTGATCGCGCGTGAGGTCGATGATGCTCTGCGACGAACCGAGGATCGTGTTCCCGAGCGGGTGGTCGGCGTAATAGATTTTCTTCGCGTATTCCCCGGCCGCGAACGATGGCATGTCTTCGTACATGCCGATCTCTTCGAGGATGACTTTCTTCTCCGTCTCGAAGTCTTCCTCGCGCAGGCTCGGTCGCAAAATATCCGCAAGGATATCGACCGCCGTCGGCAGATATTCCGGCAACACCGCCGCGTAATACACCGTTGCTTCTTCGCTGGTGTAGGCGTTGTAACTCGCGCCGATCCGGTCGAAGTGCAAGTTCACATCGAGCGCCGTACGGCGCGGCGTGCCCTTGAACAGCATATGTTCGAGAAAGTGCGACACACCAGAAACGGGCGTCGTTTCGTCGCGGGAACCGGTGTTCACGAAGAACCCGACGCCCACCGAACGAGCAGTCGGAATCGTCTCGCCGATGATCTGCAAACCGTTCGCGAGGCGATGCGTGTGAAATGGCATTGTCGACCCAGTGTGTGGTGAAAGTTACGCGGGCAGCACGAGGGGTGCCGGGCCGAGCGTGACGAGTGTCGGTGTCTCGAATGGGAACGCGCTAGCGTAATCGAGCACGGCACTCACGTTGAGGCCGTCAATTTCGCGTTGCGTTTCGTCGAAGGATCGCACCCGCCCGAGGTGGTACCAATCGCGTGCGATCGCACCGGCCCTTGCGGACGTCGATTCTTGCTGCATGATGAGCGACGTTTTCAGACTCGCCCGCATCCGGTCGATCTCGTCGATTTCGATACCGTCTTTTAGCCGACGCAGCTCGGCGAGCATTACGTCGAGCGTTTCCTGCGCCCGTTCGGCACGCGAACCGGCACAGGCGTAGATCGTGCCGCGATCCTTCAGCGTTTCGTGGCTCGCGTAAACCGAGTAACAGAGGCCACGTTTCTCGCGCACTTCGGTGAACAACCGCGAACTCATCCCGGACGACGACAGTACGCCGACCGCACCGCGTGCCGCGAAGTACGCCGGGTGCGACATCGGCACGCTCGGGAACGCAATCGCGATCTGCGTCTGCTGCGTGTCTTTGTGCAAATGTTCGGAAGTCGGCACGCCGTCGGTCGGGATGTTCTTCGTCACTTCCGCCATCGGCCAATCTGCGAATAGCTCCTCCGCTTTGTCGCGGATTAGCGACCAATCGATGTTCCCTGCAATAGACAAGATCGTCCCGTTGGGCCGCAGTTGCTTGCGGTGGTGATTGCGAAGCGACGCGATCGTCACGGCCTCGATGCCGTCCTCCGAACCGCAGCGGTCGCGATTGAGCGGCGACGGATAATAGCGTTTGCGCAGTTCGATCATCACCTTGTCTTGCGGCGAATCTTCGAGGCCTTGTAGATCTTGAATGAGTAACGACTGCACCGATTCCAACTCCTCTTCGGGGAGCGTCGGCCGCAAGACCATGTCGGCAAAGAGTTCGAGCGCGAACGGCACGTTCCGTGCGAGTGTGCCACCGAATAGGCCCATGTTCAGCAGGCCGACGGTTTCGCCGTGATCGACGCCGAGGCGGTCGAATGCGAGCGAGAGTTGCTCGGCATCGCGTTCGCCGGCCCCGCGCGAAAGCATCTCGGCAAGGATCGCGCCCATGCCGAGTTGGTCGGGCGGATCGTAGGAACAGCCGCCGGGTATGAGGAACGAAACGGTCGCCGAGCGGACGTGATCCATGCGTTCGGCAAGGATCGTCAAACCGTTCGGTAAAGTGAAGTGGTTCACGTCTTGTTTCACGGGTTCGATCGCCTTCTTTCGCGGGGTTCGGCGACGGCTGGAAATGTGCCGACGACGACTCGGTCGCGTTTTGCCTTGATAGCAACCGTTCGGTATATGGTTTTCTCGATCGTAAACCCGAGTTTTAAGTAGAGTCGTATCGCCGCGATATTCCCCACCGTCACGTCGAGTTGCCCCGTTTTCGCGCCTGCCGCATGTTGGCCATGCATTGCCTTCAGGATGAGCGCGATTCCGAATCCGGATCGACGATGGCCGGGAACGATGCCGACATTCTGAATGAGGCCGATGCCATCGTCATCGACGACACCCTGCACGGAGCCAACGTATTCGCCATCGACCGCGAGCAGCCACGTGGCACCCGCGCAGAAACCATCCGTATCGCAGATCGACCGCATGAGCAACTGGCAACCCGTACGATTCGCGAGGTTCGGGTACACGAGCGCATCCGGCTCGTAGACGAACGATTCATAGATCGTCATCGCGTGCTGATCGATCCACGATTCGTGCCACGGTACCCATCGGCAACGCTCGGGCAACGCCGCAACCGCCACTGCAAGTGGCAACGCGCACGACATTCGATACCGCTTGAACACCCGAGCCATCGGCCAACCTCATCGGAGTGCGAACAACGCTTATCGTATAAAGGGAGACAATTGTTGTCCAAATACTTCGGCTCAATTGGGTAAATGCTCGGGTTGGAATTGGAGAAATGTGTAAACTGTGTTCACGACAGTTGGGAGTGTTTGCACGGCTGGCGCTGGCCCAGGTCTTCAAAACCTGTGGGGGTCGTGAACAACGGCCCCAGTGGGTTCGATTCCCATACACTCCCGTGTACAAATGTGCCGTAGCTCGCAACATCGTGCGGGAAGTCTTGTAGTACAGCACTTTGACGTGAAGTTTGCTTGCCAAATTTCCTGACACTCCATCGTCGGGTTCACTCGGCAACGTCTATCCGACGAACACACCTTCGGTGAGCGTCGATGCCACTTCGTAATCGAGTATCGGCGTGGGGGTTCCGGACGGTGCAATGTTCGCACCGGAGTAGCCGATGACTCGGCGACCGACTCCGACGACGAGATCGGCGTGGCCGTCGTTGTCGAGGTTTTTCGTGGCCACGCGAATACCATCCCGATTGGCGACATCGCCGCCGAAGAAGTTGGCTTTCACGGTGTAAATGTTCGCAAGAAGATCCTTGCCGCTGAACGCCAGTACGCGCGGGCCGCCACTCGGGCCGCCGCCGACGATGACATCGGCGTAGCCATCGCCGTCGATGTCGCCGGATGCGATGTACACGCCGTTGCGGAGCGTTTGTTCGAAGGCAAAGAAGTCGTTGAAGATGTGAACGAGGCTACCCTTGGCGAGTGACGCGCCATCGAATGCGGCGATGCGCGGGCCACCGGCAAACCCGGCTGCCACGATGAGATCGCCGGTGCCATCGCCGTTGAGATCGCCTACGGTGGCCCGTGCGCCGCCGCGGAAAGTCGTATCGTCGATGCCGAAAAAGTCCATCACGGGCGTGAACCCGACGCCGTTGAAGACGCGAACTCGCGGCCCGCCGCCTCGGTCCGGGGTGATGATCATATCCGCGATGCCGTCGCCGGTAACGTCGCCCGCCGAGACGAACACGCCGCCCGTGAACGTGGACTCGAACGGGCTCATCGAGAACAATTCGGTCTGCGTTCTTCCGTCGATTAGCTTCACTTGGCTCGCGGCACCTGGCCCGGTGCCGACGAGGATATCGGCGATGCCATCGTTGTTGACATCGGCTTCCGCAGTTCGCAAGGTGCCCGTATAACCCGGTATCGGCACGATCGTGAAGCGAAGCGTGCCATCTGGGTTGAACGAACGAATGACGGAACCGTTCGGATTCGCCGCACCCACCGAAAATGTCTTCGCGGGTGGCGGCGAAAGGGGCCGTAACTGTAGCGTCGGCGACGTCGGTTGATCGGTCGGCGGGAGCAGCAGAATGTTCGGATCCTGTGGCGTCAAGGGAATCGTTGGCGTTACGGGGCGTGGCGGTGTCACCGCAACGGGTGGCGGCGGCGGTGGTGGCACGAATGGTACGGGGCTGGTTACTCCCGGCTGGACGGCCTGCGTAGCGATTGGGTCGGAGAGCGTCAGCCCGAGAATCGAATAGTGAATGTTCGGAATCGCCCCACCATCGGTGGCACCGCCGCCCACGAGCAACGTATACGTACCCGGCTTCAGTAGGACGTTCATACTCGAAACGTCACCGGCGTTCACCAACCGGGAATCGATCGCAGCATTGGCAGCATCGAACACCGACAACCGAGCGGCAGCGGGTGCGGTCGACGGATCGAGTTTGAAGATTACGTGCAGGACTTGGCCGGACGTCACCGTAAGGCTGTTCGTGTTCGCGGGTGCGATGGCCGTCAGAACGCCCTCGCCGAAGTTTTGCAGGGGAACGAGCGGCCCCCCGAAGTCGATGCCGAGCGAATAGTTGCCGATGGCCGCGTTGCCCTTCGCGTGCCGAACCGCGACGAAGTAATCGCGATTCCCCTGCGTAGTGGGCAGTTGCACGCTGTATTCGCCGCCATCGTGAACGAGTACCGTCGTCGCTTGTAGTACCTGATTCGCGTCGTAAATATCGACGACGGGGTCCATCGCGTTCGTGCCGGTCGCCACGACGCTGACCGTCAGAACGCCACCCGCGCTACCCGATGGTTGTGCGGATCGGATGCGGTGAAAGTCCACATCGGTCGCGGTGCTGAGGCTCGACGCGACGAAGAAATTTTGCCGCGTTCCGGACAGCGACGGCAGACGATCCAACGATGTCGCCGTCGCTGCGGTATCGTCCGAACCCACTTCGGGGTTCTCGAGTTCGTCGTGAGCCGCTTCACTTTCGGGGCGTAACTCCATGCGGTAACCGCCGACTGCGAATGTGGGATCGGTCGAGTGTACCCGCGCGAAGTACGTGTCGCCCTCTTTGAGATTCGTGAGACGCAGCGCGGTGTCGGCTGTGCCCGTGGCGATCACGGTCCCTTTGTCGTCGAGGATATCGACGGTAGCGGCCAAGAGACTGAACCCGGCGGTGGAGAGTTTGACGAGATACGCACCGCCATTCAGGTGGTCGGCTTTGAACGAGTAGACATCGACATCGTCTGCGGTCGTGATATCGGCCGTAATCTTGATCGCGTTCGAGCCACCGTTTCCAGTCGGCTGAAGCTGTGCCGCGTTGGCGATTGTGGCGTTGCCGTTCGGGCCTTCGTAGCGATCGTTTTGGCGGGGGCCGTAGAGTTGCTGAATCGACTGGACGTCGGCGGCGTTCAGCCCCGTGCGAACGCGGTCGGCGATTTGATACATCGCCGATGTGGGATCGGTGCTGCCCGCCAGCCCGAAAATATGCCCGGCTTCGTGGAGTGCGATCGAGAACAGATCGTAGCCGCCGGTCGTTCCCGCACGGAAGGCTTGCGTGCTGTTGAACAGCAGATCGCCCGCCCGCGTTCCGGCGGACACATCGAACGGCAACGCGAGTGCGACATCGTCGATTGCAAGCGGGGCGGCCGCGATGCGAACGTCGCCGAATCGCGGGTCGTGCGAGCCAGCACCCGGCACGCCGAAGGCTTGGCCACCGTCGGCCACGACACCGATATTGACGTTCGCGGCCGCAATCCACGTTTGAAACCCACGCAGCACTTCGCGTCGGCGAATCGCTTCCGGGATGTTTGCCAACGCGGCATCGAAACGGTTCGGCACACCGTTCACAACCGTTCCATCGGGTGCGAACGAGAGCGTTAAGTTCGGGTCGAGCCACGGATTCCCAAACACGGCAGGGCAATCGCGTGTGTCGAGCGGTTCGGCACGTAAAATCAGACGTTTGTGCATCGCGACCTCGGTTCTACAAGTAGACTGTATCGGAATGAGTCCAGCCTCTACCCACCCACCCATCCGTGGACTCATTCCCGAATTTCGGAACCAACCTAACCCACCAACGACTTACGTCCGATTTTGATGGTCTGCATTCACGCCAGAACCAAAGTTTCGGTGGCGGTATCCATTTACTGAGACGTTCGTAACATATTCGCCGCTTCGATTAACTTGCGGAATTCGGGACGGTCGCGAACCGTTGCCAGATCGGGATCGATGCGAATCAATTCGTAGCCGTAGCCGTCTTTCAACGCCGAACGCAGTAGCTCGAACGCATGCTTGGCATCGTCGGGGTGCGTCTTCGCCATCAGTGCATAGACCCCTGCGAGTTGATAGCGAATCTCGGCGTTCGGATTCTGCCCCAGGCAATACTCCGCATCGGACAACGCCGACTTGCGATCCCCCTGACGTGCCGACAGTACCGCTCGCCCCGCACGCGCAGTCGTATTGTACGGGTGGTGCGCGACGATGATGTTGAGCGCTGCAATCGCATCGGTTTCGCGATGGAGTTTCTCATCGTACACATTCGCTTTGTTCATCAGCGAGAGGTATGAATGCGGGTGAAGTTTCAGCGCGCGATCGTAATCGGCAATCGCGCCGGTGGCATCGCCCGCCGCGGCTTTCGCCAACCCGCGCGTGACCCAACTCAGTTCGTCGCTCGGTTCGCGGCGCATTCCCTCGGTACGATCTTTCGCCGCGCCGGGTACATTTTCTTGCATCGAACGCACGTTCGCTCGCAGGAAATACAGCCGCGTTTCGGTCGAGCCGCTTTCGAGTTCCTTCGTGAAGTCCGCCTCGGCTTCGGCATATCGACCCGATTGGGCATACACCAACCCGCGTTCGATTCTCGCCTTCCGCAGATCGGGTTCGAGTGCCAACACCTTGGTGAAATCGGCGGCCGCCGCGTCGTATTGCTTCTTGCGATAGTGGCACAACCCGCGATTGTAATAACCCATGAACCGCTCGGGCTGGAGGGCAATGCAAGCGTTGAAGCAGCCTTCGGCCTTGTCGTCGCGGCCGAGTATCGACCACGCATGACCGAGAAGCAGCCACGACCAATCGTGCTTCGGATCGCGGCTCAGTGCCTTCTCGAAACAAGCGATCGCTTCGGGAAATTCACCGGCATCGTGTGCGGCCAAGCCGGAAAAATACCAATCGCGGTAGTTCGGCGCGAGCTTCTCCGCACGTTCGTGATACGCGCGCGATTCGGCATCGCGGCCGAGTTTCGCCGCGAATCGGTGCCGTTCGTCCCAGACGACGCGCGGAATCTCGCCGTGTATTTGGAACGCCGCCGCCGCTTGCTCGTTCCGCTGGATCGCAATCTGGGGGTCCGGTTCCAACCGCGATTTCAACAGCAGCAACTCGCCGATCTGTTCGATCAATGCGTTGCGCTCGAGTTCGGGAAGTCGCGCAATCGCGTCGGCATTCGCCCATTCGCCATTGCCGAGAACACCGTATTGCGAAAGCAGTGCGTCGAGTTCACCGTGAACTTGTTCGCCCGGAACCGCATCGCGATCTCGAAACGTCAGGCGATTCACGACCGGTGGCACGGCCCGTTCGAAGTCGCGATAGTGTCGAATCGCGGCGCGGTCGGCGCTGAGGTTCTGCAAGTGTCGTTGGCGAGTGACAACGAGCGCGGACAGCGCGAGAATGAGGAGCGTTGCGAGAAGCGCCACGCTGCCCGTCGAGGCAATCAACGGGTGACGGCGACGCCACTTGCGACCGCGTTCGCGGATCGACGGTTCGCGCGTAAAACGCAACGGCGCATTCGTCGATTGCCGTTGCAGTTCGTCGGCCAATTGCTGTGCGGTGGCGTATCGCTCGGCGGGTTCATGCGCGAGGCACTTGCGAATAATCGCTTCGGTACTCGGCGAAATGACCGGGTTCGCATCTCGGAGCCGCGGTAGGGGATCGATGCCCACGAACGGGGATCGACCGATCATCAGTTCCGCGAGAACGAGGCCGAGCGAGTAAATATCCGCACGCGCATCGACGATGGCCGTTCCCGTTTTCATCGCGATTAACTGTTCGGGGGCCATATACGCCGGCGTTCCGCCGACGCCGGCTGCGCTGTCACTCGCGCTATCGGCCGCAAGGTTGAAGTCGAGCAACATCGGCTGGCCTTCGTCGGTCAGCAGCACGTTCGCGGGCTTGATGTCGCGGTGCAAAATGCCGCGATCGTGCGCGTGCGCCAATGCCTCGGCCAGTTTCCACCCGATCCAGAGTACCGCCTCCGGATACGATAATTTCCGCAACTGATCGAGCGGCACGTGGTGCGGTGTTTTCGGTGCGGTTTCGATCGTGCGCGGATCGTCGAACCGCTTCGTCCGGCTCGCACGATTCGCCACCGTATCGGCGAGGGCTTTCCCCGATGCGGGCCACACATGCTGCGCGTGCAGTGCGGTCAGCACATCCGCGAGCGTCGTCGAACCGAGGTACGGCATTACGATGATTTGCGAACTGCCGATCCGTTGCGTCGAGTAGATCGGCACGATGTTCGTGTGTTGCAACCGTGCGAGCGTTTCCGGTTCGCTCAGGCCGAACTTCGTCGAAAGCTTCAATGCCACCCACCGCCCCGCGAGATCGGTTTGTTCGGCGAGATACACCCGGCCGAACGAACCCCGACCGAGTTCGCGAAGGATGCGAAACGAACCGACGGTGTCACCCGCTTCTGTAGCTGGCCTCTGTGAGGCCGGTCTTCCCGAACCGGGGTCACAGACCCCAGCTACAAAAACACCGGCCGCCTTCGGTGCTTCCGTCGGTAGCGGCCAATCGGAAACATCGACGGCGTAATTGGCAGCATACTCGCTCGCATTCGGCGATTCGCCGAGCGCGAGCCGTTGTCGATATTCCTCGAATGCGAGTTCGCCGAGTCGTTCGGCATCGGCGAAGAGTTCCGTGGCTTGCGAACGATACGCTTCCAAACGCGGCGATTCCCCGCGTTCGCTGCGGAACTCCATGTCGATGCGAATCAGTTCGGCTAAGGTTTGCAGGTAGTTCGGCGATTCGCGCGATGGCAGGAACGAGGCGAGGTGGGCCGAACGCGAGGTCGTCCATGCCGCTTCGTAACCGGCCACGCGGCGGTCGAGTTCGTCTTCAAGCAAGACCACCGTTTGCATCGTCATCCGTCGCTCCCATCCGCGTCGCCATCTTGCTGCGGAATTCTTGCAGAATGCGTTCGACCGTCCGCTTCGACCGACCACTCTTCTCGGCGATCTCCGCGATCTCATACCCTTCGATTCGCATCCGCACGACATCGCGGTGCGCATCCGGAATTGCGGCGAGAACCTCATCGACGACGAGCCGCAAAAGCAGATACGCCGAGGCATCGTCGCTCGGCGGGTCGAACCCAGAACCCTCGTCCGGTTCGGCGATTCCTTCGTTGACCGTGCGACGAACATCGCGTTTTGCCGCCCGATGATGCGAACCTTTCGCACGGATCTTGTTCAAGGCAATGACGAGGAAAAGCCCCCAGAGTTCTTCGCCATCGGGGGCCGTGTAAATGCCTCGCTTCGCACCGCGAAAGAAACTGCCGAAGACCGATTGCACGATGTCTTCCACATCGACGCGGGCTTGCAGTTCCGGCCCCGTCTTCGCCCGCGTCAGCGCCAAGAGCCGTTGGGCATACCGCCGGTGCAGTTCGCTCGCGGCCCCTTCACTGCCATCCTGAATGCGAGCCAGCAACGATCCATCGGTGACTGGGGGTTGAGTCGAATCCGCCATCCGAGTACCCGGTGGGTATTACTGAGGATCGTTTATCAATCTCTCCATCATACCCACCGGAGTCGCACAACCGTATTTTCTCTTGTTGGCGCTGGTGTCTGGGACACCCAGGAAGCCCCCGCTCCCCATGGTTTCACCATGGGCTGAGAGAGCGACCCTTTCAGGGTCGGGGGTCTGTTCTTCGGTCCTGAAAGGACCGCTCACGTAGCCCATGGTGGAACCATGGGAGGGGGCCGCACCCATTGGCATCGTGGCGTTTCGAAGACTCGCCACGACTTCCTCGCTAGCGCGAGCGCAACCCAGGGGTACGACGTAAGACGTCTAACCCTGGGCTAAAAGATCGAACCCCGTTGGGGTAAATGCATAGCCAGTTCTTACCCCAACGGGG
>JAYVQG010000295.1:0-19636 GCA_043757025.1 Limnoglobus sp. | reverse complement strand
CCGCAAGCTGATCGAGGACCGGCGCAAGATTCAGAAGGACAAGCTGCTCGGCGAACTGGAAACCGGTCAGATTCGGACCGGCGTGGTCAAGAACATCGCCGAGTTCGGCGCGTTCGTGGACCTCGGCGGCATCGACGGCCTGCTCCACATCACGGGTCGTTGCCCATCTGCTTCAGGCCCAGCGCCACCCGCTTCCGCTCCTGGTCCACGCTCAGGACCTGGCAGGTCAGCTTCTGGCCCTTCTGCACGACCTCGTTCGGGTTCGACACCTTCCGCACCCAGCTCATGTCGCTGACGTGCAGCAGGCCGTCGATGCCTTCCTCGATCTCGATGAACGCGCCGTAGTTCGTCAGGTTCCGCACGACGCCGGAAATCACCGTGCCCGGCGGGTACTTCTTCGCCACCTCGCCCCACGGGTTGCTCTGGCACTGCTTCATGCCGAGCGAGATTTCCTTCTTGTCGTGGTTGATGTTCAGCACCTGAACCTCGACCTTGTCGCCGATCTGCACCAACTCCTTCGGGTCGGCGATGCGCTTCACCCAGCTCATCTCGCTGATGTGAACGAGACCCTCGATGCCGGGTTCGAGCTTCACGAACGCGCCATACGGCATGATGTTGACGACTTCACCGTTGTGCCGGCTGTTGATCGGATACTTGGCCTCGATGTTCTGCCACGGGCTGGGCGTCTTGTGCTTCAGCGACAGCGCGATCTTCTCGCGATCCCGGTCGATGTGCAGAATGTACACTTCGAGCACTTGGTCGATTTTCACGACATCGTGCGGGTTGGTGACGCGGTGCCAGCCCATGTCGGTGATGTGCAAGAGGCCGTCGATACCGCCGAGATCCACGAACGCGCCGAACTCGGCGATGTTCTTGACCGTACCGGTGCGGATCTGGTTTTCTTGCAGTTCCTTGAGCAGCGTTTCCTTCTGGATCCGGCGACGATCTTCGATGAGCTTGCGACGGCTGACGACGATGTTGCGGCGGATTTCATCGATCTTGAGGATCGTGCATTCGATGGTCTGATCGATGAAGTATCCGATATCGGGGGGACGCCGGATATCGACTTGGGACGCGGGCAGGAAGACGTTGACGCCGATGTTGACGAGCAGGCCGCCCTTGATCTTCTTGAGCACCTTGCCGGTGACGACGTCTCCTTCTTTGTGCTTCTCGAGGACTTCGTTCCACTCTTTTTGACGCTTGGCTTTGCGGTAACTCAGCGAGATCGTGCCGTTTTCGTCTTCGACGCTCTCGAGTAGCACTTCGACGGTGTCGCCGACCTTCGGGATGCCCGAACCGTTTTCACCTTCGTCGCGCCATTCGTCGATGCGAACGAGACCTTCGGATTTGTAGCCGATGTCGATGACGACTTCTTCGCCCCGGACTTCGACGACGGTACCGATGACGATCTTGTTGGCTTCGTAATCTTTGTCGGATTGACCGATCCAGGCGGCGATTTCCTGTTCGAAGTCGCGCTGAATATCTTCTTCGATTTCCAGCGGTGCGTCGAATTGACGCATGAGATTGCGGTTGACCATAGTTTATTCGGGAGACAGCGGCCCAGGCAGCGAGGCGATTGGAACCCAGGCTTGGCGGACATTAGAGTGAACGACACGCCCGGCAAGCCAACGGCCCGCGCAACAGGAGTGAGGAAGGAGAATTCTAGGAACCGCACAACCGCCGCAACAGGGGCGCAGCAAAAAGGTTTTATTTGCGAACTACGAGCTACTGGGTTCATCCGGTGGGAGTCGCATCACGCAACAAATACACTTCCACCGGTACTAGCCGGGAGACTCGTAAGAATTTGCCTTTGCGAGTGGCTTTCTCGTTCAATCCACCATTTCGGCGTAGATCGCTTTGAAGCGATCCGCACAGAGGCGGAAGGCGACCATCAAGCGCGGGTCGAAGTGGCCGGGCGAGGCGTCGCACATCGTCATCACCGCCATGTTGTGCGAGAACGCGGGTTTGTAAACGCGTGGGGACCGCAGCGCATCGTAGACGTCGCAGAACGCGAGCAACCGTGCCGCGAGTGGGATCTCTTCGCCCGCCAACTTATCGGGGTAGCCGGTGCCGTCCCATTTTTCGTGGTGGTGCCGTGCGAGGTCGATTGCCATGTGCAAAAAGCCCGTGGCGAACTTGTAGCGGCGTGCGACTTCTTGCAGCGTGTCGGCACCGAGGACGGTATGCGCCTCCATTTGCAGGCGTTCCTGTGCGTCGAGCCGTCCCGGTTTGTTCAAAATGCAATCGGGTATCGCCGCTTTGCCGATGTCGTGAAGTGGGGCGGCGTCTTCCAGCCCGCGTACGAAATCGGGTGTGATGCGGTTCTCGAATGCCGGCGTACGAGCGGCAGCCTCGGCGAGAACGCGGCTATATTTTTGCAGGCGAATGAGGTGCGCACCCGTTTCCGCCGAACGCTTCTCGATGAGCTTGGCCAGCGCCAGCACCATCGCGCCGCGGGCATGAATCAGTTCGCTATCCCGCGACGAAACCGTGCGTTCGAGTTCGGCATTCACGGTAATCAGATGCTGATTGAGCAACTCCAAACGGTCTTGTGCGTCTTTCAATTTCAGTGCAGCCCGCGTTCGTGCCCGCAGTTGAACGAGGCTGAACGGCTTCGTCAGAAAGTCGTCGGCCCCAGCTAGCATCATCCGCGACAGTTCGTCGCCGCTCGTCCGCCCGGACAACATAATCACTTTGATATTCGGCGTCGACGGGTGTTGGCGAATCCGTTTGAGTACCACTTCGCCGCTACAGCCGGGCAAATCGACGTCGAGCAAAACGAGATCGTAAACTTCGCGTTCGATTTGTTCGATCGCATCGAGTCCCGTACACACTTCGTCGCAATGGGCACCATCGCCGGCCAGAGCGAGCCGACAGACGCGACGCACATCGATTTGATCGTCCACGATGAGAATCCGTTGCGGGGCGAGTGCCGCTTCGGGAACGGTGTCGGCTGCGTCGCTCGTGGCCGGTAGTCGTTCGGCGGGACGCAGTTTCCGATCCGTGATCGAACTCAAAAACGGCAACAGTTCCCGCATGGCCGCATCGGCGGTCGGTACCCGCGCTTCGGGATTGAGTGCCATCAACTTAGCAATCGTTGCATCGAGTTCGTACGACACGTCTCGCCGCCATTCGCGGGCCGATGGCGTGCGACTCGCGCCGGCGGAACCGATCGGCGGCTCGAACGGGTCGCGTCCCGTCAAGGTGAAATAAAGGCTGGCACCCAAGCCGAAAATATCGGCGCGAGCATCGACGCTCTTCGCAGAGCGAACTTGCTCGGGGGCCATGTAACCGATGGTGCCGAGCCGCGCGCCGTCCTTGGTCATGCGTTCGTCGGGGCTGGGCAAACGGGCCACGCCGAAGTCGAGGAGTTTCGCGTTGCCGTCGGGCGCGATGATGATGTTTCCGGGCTTGATGTCGCGATGGATGAGATCGTGCCGATGGGCTTCGGTGAGGGCATCGGCAATCTGATGGGCAATCACGCAGGCTTGTTCGATGGGAAGCGGGCCGTCTTGCAGCACGAGATCTTCGAGGTTGCGACCTTCGACGTATTCCATCACGAGGTACGGCACCGGCGCGCCTTGCGGCCCGGCCCCCGCTTGTTCGCCCGCGTCGACTGCGGCCACGATATGCGGATGCTTCAACCGCGTGACGGCGAGCACTTCGTGAAAGAACCGATCGACGGCACGCCGGTTTTTATCGCCGTTCACGAACAGTGCCTTCACCGCCACTAGCTGCCGCAACTTGATGTGCTCGGCCTTGAACACGACCCCCATACCGCCCGAGCCGATCTTGTCCAAAATCCGATAGTTCCCCAACACCAGCGTGTGCGTCTCTCCGCGTCGGATGCATCCGAGTTGGTAGGGAGTCAGCAACCCCACCCTCGCCAAGCCAAACAACAGCGATTCGTCGTTGTGGCTTGCGAGCAATTCGGCTTTTTGTTCCGGTGAGAGTGCATCCCATTCGCCGACGGGCACGATGGAAGAACCGAGAAGTTTGCGGACGTAGTGACCAGCCGGAATGGACCTCGACGATTCGGTCGGGACTTGGGCGGTGAGCATGAATCGTCATCCGTTGTCTGAATGATACGGGGCGTAATGCTGTGGGAACCACTATATTTGTTGCGGTAGTTTAGATCAGTTGCTACGGAAGAACGCGATAATTCGGCGGATTCCTAACAATAGACATAAGACCTCACAATACATTTCTGACCGATACTGAACCGACTCCTTCCGCTTCGTCACCCGCGCGAAGCGCGCTGACGGGCGCGAACTTTTCAGAACGACAATCGCTTTCGCAACCGACGTTTCGCGTCCGACTCCAATTGACGTGGGTCGGCGATACGGGGTAACTTTCGGCATCGTTCACGATGCGGGGAGTGTCCATGTGGAAAGTAAATCCGGTTCGCGGGTGGTTCGCCGTCGGCGCGAAGGTTACGCCCGTTCGCGTGGTCGCGCTCGATTGGCTGCTGTTCGTCGCATCAGTGGGGATTCTCCTCGCGACGATCTGGGGTAAGTTCCGCTCCACCGGCCCGGTCGTACTCGTCGGTTTTACGGTGTTCGGCTGGGTCGCGGGCGCGATCGATCGGCGTGCGGCGTGTCGGCGACTCGCGGTATTGCTCGTCGCGTTTGCGGCTGCGTATGCCGTGCGGCACTACTCGCAGTTCAGCCCGTTCGCCCATCGCGTGGGCCGGTTGGTGTTGGTATCGGGACTCGGCCTCACCGCGATCTTATCGACGCCGCTTTCGCTCGTTTCGCGACTGGCGATGTTGTCCGCGCGATTAGCCCGTTCGCCGGGTGGTTATGCGGCGGTAATCGTTGCGCTGTTGGGCGTCGCGCTGCCGGTGACGGTGTGCCAGTGGAACACGTCGATAAACGTCTGGACCGGCGATACGCTTCCCCTCGTGCCGACCGTCGTACAGATGGCGAAGTCCGGTAGCCGCGAGCTTTCGTCGTACGTTTCACCATCGGGCCTCGCACGTTGGGACATCTGCGGGCCGGGGCGACCGTACTTCGTGCGCGAAGTCCCCACGGGGCCGGGTGTGTATTCCACGTATCCCGCGGGCATGGAGATTTTCGCGTGGCCGGGCGTGCTCATCGCGATGGCGACGGGACAGAACCTGCGCGACGACCACATGCTGTTCCTCATCGAAAAACTCACGGCATCGATCCTCTGCGGGCTGTCGCTCGGCCTGTTTTTCCTGATCGGATTGCGCATCGGTTCGCCAGAAGCCGCGTATGCCACTACCTGGCTTCTCGCGCTCGGCTCGGTGTTTACGACGACGCTCGGGATGCTGTTATGGCAACAAGGCGGGATCGTATTCTGGCTGCTCGTCGTGCTGCTCGTCGAGTTTTCCACGCAAGGCAAAATGGGTTGGAAGGGGATACTACTTCAAGGTTTGGCGTGCGGTTGTATGCTCGCGTGCCGTCCCTCGGCGGTGACGTTTCTCGTGCCGTTTGGGCTGTGGGTGCTGGCACGCGACTGGCGACGAGGGTTGCTCGTGCCGCTCTGTGCGATCGTCTGTTATCTGCCGTGGGCGGCGATGTATTACGCCATCTACCGCAACCCGTTCGGACCATCGATGGGCTTCCTTTCGGAGCAATGGTTCCCCGGCGAACATATCCTCGGCGTACTGTTCAGCCCCGCACGCGGGTTGTTCGTGTATCAACCGTGGATACTGTTTCTCGGGTTGCTCGCCTTTCGTAAAGTCCGCGCGAACCCTACGAACGCACCCGCAGGTTGGGCGGCATTCGCGATTGCGACAACGGCCTGTCAGTTGGTGCTCATCGGCTCGTGGCCGATCTGGTGGGGCGGCTATTGTTACGGCTCGCGTCTGGTGGCGGAGATCGTGCCAATCGCGGGGTTGTTCGCGATTCGCCCCGTGGGTTATCTGCTTTCCGCACGTTGGGGTTGGGCTGCCGTCACCGCGATCGGGTTGCTCGGGTTCGCTATTCACGCCCCGTGCGCGTATTATGATGCCTGGCTGTGGAACCCGTTGCCAGTCTCGATCGATGCGAATCCGTGGCGACTTTACGACTGGTCGCGACCACCGTTTCTGTACAACCTGATGCCGTGAGGTTTACGATATGGTCAAGCTACCCGTCGTGAAACTGCACGAGCTAAAACCGGGCCAACTGCCCGCCGATTTTTTCGTGTTGCTCACCGAGAAAGTGCGCAACACGACGCGGGACAAAAAGCCGTTTTACAACTGCAAGTTTCGCAACATGCACCGGACCGTCGGCAGCGTGATCTGGGCCGACGCGACGCTCTTCCCGCAATGCGACAAAGACTGGACCATCGGCAGCATCTACAAGTTGCGTGGCACGTTCGGCGAACACGAACGCTACGGCCCGCAGATCGACATTATCAACGCCCGCCTCGCGACACCCGCCGACAAAGACGACGGTTTTAACGAGTCCGATTTCTACGAACGCTCGCGGTTCGATTCGGATGAAATGTTCATCGAGTTGCTCGCGATCCTCGATGCCGAATTGAAAGACGCGCCGCTGAAGGGGCTGGTACTCGGCATCTTGAACGCGAATGCGGAGGCGCTCAAAGCCTTGCCGGCCAGCCCGAAACAGTTCTATCCGTTTCCCGGCGGTTGGCTCGAACACGTGCGAAACGTGTTGCGAAACTGCATCTGGCTCGCGGATCAATACGCGGAGCGATTCCCCGAGTTGTTGCCGTTCAACCGCGATCTCGTCTTGGCGGGGGCAGCCCTCCACGACATCGGTCGCGTTGCCGAACTCATCGTGCCGTTACCCGGCCAGCCACCCGAAATGACGGTGCCCGGATACCTCATCGGGCATATCGCGCTCGCACGGGACATCATTCGCGATGCGGGTAAATCGATCGAAGAACTGAACCCAGAACTGCTGTTGTTGCTCGAACATATCGTGCTGGCGCACCTCAGCCTGCCGGCGTGGGGTTCGCCGCGATTACCGATGATCGCCGAAGTGCTGATCTTGCACCATGCCGATGACCTCGATGCGAAGTTCGAGATGTTCGCAAGGCACATCAGTCGCGACGCGAAAGACGGCCCCGTCACCGAACGCGATTCGATCCTCGGCAAGCCACTCTTGAAAGCCCGCACGGTGTGACGCGCGATTTGTTATAACAGCAAATCCGAAAGGAAGGCGCGACCCAGACTTCTCGCTCGAAATCATTTCGCTGCCGGTGCCGCGACTGCGGCCATCGCGCCGTAGCCTTCGCGCCACTTCCCTTGATACTCGACTTGGCCGGCAAAGTCCGCGTCACCGAGTGTGGCTTTCCAGTCCTTGGCTAATCGTCCATCGCCGTCGAGATAGGTTTTGACGAGGTATTTGCCATCCGACAACGATGGCTTTTTCAATCGCCAGGCTTTCGCCCGTGGGGTGTCTTTCGCGGCCAACAATGTCAGGCTGTGTTGCCAAAGTTTGCCTTTGCCGAAGACGACGCGATCCGACACGGCGATCGGTTCATCCTCCCATTTCTTCTGTTTCACGTCCCATGCGAAGACGCGCACTTGTAGCAATTTGTCGTTCCATGCGGGCGGGCAGTTCGTGACCTTCAACCAAAGTTCGGTGCCGAATCGCTCGGGGCCATCGTCGGGGGCAGGCAGGTCTTTCGCGGTGGCGTACTTGTCGCCCCGAATCGCGGCCACGTCTTCGATCCAACTGCGGAAGCCCTTATACGCATCGTCGCCGACGACGAATTTGACCCCGCCTTCGTGCTTCTCGCCGAGCGGTTTTCGCAATAGCAAACTCTGCTCCGGTTTGGTCGGGTCGATGAGCTTCGTGGCAATCAGGTATTCGAGCGTGGCGGTCGCGCCGTCCTTCTTCACCCACGCGACGCGGTCGCCGTGCTCCTTGCGATACTTGTCGTTTTGCGGCGTGCCCTCGGTGTGGCAGTTCATGCAGCGGAACCGCCACGCCCAGACGTTCTTCTCGAACGATTCGAGCATAATATCCTTACGGGCATGGCGAATCACCTCCACCGGGCGAGTCGGAGTCGCTCGCTCTTTTTCGTCGAGCTTTACAGTCGCCTTCAGTTTCGGGTCCGCAGCACACGCGACGATCCACGCAAGGAATGCCTCGCGTTCGGCTTTGCGAACCTTGGCGTGAATCGCATTTGGTGCTTTCGACGAGGGGCCGCCCATATCGATGAGTTTCACGATCTTCGACTTCTCGGGCGAGTCGAGATCGATCAGCCCTTGATCGCGCAAACTGCGAAACGTCTTCTCCGCGTCGGGCAAAATGTAGTCCTTGAGGTCCACCCCTGCGAGGTGGCATTGCATACAACTCGACGGATTCGGCGACTTGAAAATCGGCACGATTCGCTTCTCGAACACCTCGATTGCCGACGAATCGGCAGCATTTGCGCGGACGTCAAATACGATCGTGCAGAGTGAAATTGCGAAGCCGAGTTTGCAGAAATATGGCACGAACCCGCCCTCACGGTTTTGACGATGACACTGAGTAATGTCATCGAAAACCCGCGTCACCGCAAGCGAAATCGACCTCATTTTACGCAAACAGTTCCAGCGTTTTGTAGCTCTTACCGAGGATTGCGGTGGCGTCGAGGCCGAGCCATTTGTCGAGTACGGTGGCGTAGACTTGGCGGAAGTCGATTGCGTGGACGAGGTTGCCGTCTTCGAGTTTCGCCAAGCTCGGGTGTTCGCCGACGATGCCCGCTTTGACTTTACCGCCGACGAGGAACATCGGTGCCCCCGAGCCGTGATCGGTGCCGTGGCTGCCGTTCTCTTTTGCACGCCGTCCGAACTCGGAGAACGTCATCACGCAGACGCGGTCGCCGTTGCCTCGTTCGGCGAGATCGCGATAGAACGCGGAGATTCCTGTCGAGACGGTTTCGAGCAAGTTCGCGTGCGACCCCGTAAGACTGCCCTGCCCCGCGTGCGTGTCGAAGCCATCGAGCGAGACGTAGAAAATCCGTGCGCCCAACCCCGCATCGATCAGTTGTGCCGTCAGTTTCAGACGCCCCGCGAATGCCGAAGTCGGGTACGGCACCTTCGGTTCGTAGGTCTTGCCGATTTTTTGCAGTCGCTCGGTGCTTTCGTACGTGTTGGTTGCGGTGCGTCGCACGAAGTCGAGCAGGTTCGGCTGACCCATCGGGCCGTCACCCTTGGCCACATCTTCGATGATCTTCTTCTGCGCCTGATTGTCTTTGCCGTTCGCGCCGCCAGTTCGCAACTGGAAATCGTCGAGCGACGTAATCGAAGGCACGCGGGCGGGGGCACCGCTCAGCGCGAGCGGGGCGATTTCATTCCCGGCGGCGAGGTGGAATGCGGGCATCGGCTTCGCCTTGAGTGCTTTGCCGATCCAGCCTTCGGTGAGATTCTCGGCAGTACTTGCGGCGTGCCAAATATCCATCGAGCGGAAGTGCGATTGATCGGGGTTCGGGTAACCGACGCCCTGTACGATGCACGCCGCGGCGCGGTCGTTCAAGAGCCGTCCAATCGGTGCGAAACTCGGGTGCAAACCGAGTCCGTCCTTGAGGCCGAAGATCTTGTCTTTCGGGATCGCGATCGTCGGGCGGTGCTTGTAATACAGCTCATCCTTGAACGGGATGACGGTATTGAGTCCGTCGTTGCCGCCCGTAAGTTGCACGACGACGAGGATGGTGTCTTTCGCGCCGGGCTTGCCCGCCGCCGGGGCCGCATGGGCCGCACGCCCGAGGAACGTCGGCACGGTCGCACCGAAGCCGAGAAGCGTCGAGGATTTGAGGAAATTGCGTCGGTTCGTCATGGGTCACCGTGTGGGAAGTTACGCCAGTTGAAATTCGGGTAGTGTGAGTGTCAGGTGTGCGACGGTTCGCATTCGGTGTTGTTGTACTTCTTCTGCCGACCAGAACGGCGGGTACTTCGCCGTCTTCGATTTCGCCAGATAATCGAGCAGTTTCATGCGCGTATCCGGTGCGACATCGCCTTGCAGGAAGACATCGAGAAAGAAACTCACCGCATCGGCGTCGGTCGCTTTCGCGTGCTTCGCCAACACGACCACAGGGTCGCAACGTCGACCGAATCGCGTGTCTTCGGTTGAAGTCAAGGATAGAGCGAGGTTCTGGCGGAACAGCAACGTTTGTGCGTTCAACCACGCGGCCCCGCCGTCCCAGCCTTTCACCGATGGTGGGGCGAACAGCACCTGCCCGAGCGATGCCATCGCGTTCGCAAGGTTCAACGGACCGACGTTCCCTTCGAGGCCGCGAACGATGCCGACCGCGAAATCGACGGGGGCTTTCACCTTCGTTCGGTAAACCGCACTCGAAAAGAAGCGATTCGACCGCAAGATCGTCTCGACGAGTTTGCCGGTGTCGTACCCGGACGCCTTATACATTTGCGCGAGTGGCTCGAGTTCCTCCGCCGTCGGCACGTCGGTATCGGAGACGAGGTACGCATAAAGTTTCCGCGTCAGGAACCGTGGGCACGCGGCTTGCGCGAGGCAGATCTCGACGATGTCCGCACCTTTGAAGTCGCCGCTTTTACCTAGCACGGACTTTGAACTGCCGTCGTGTTCCTTCTCGGTGAAGGTCATTTTGCCGTACTTGACATCGTAGCCCGTGAACGCCTTGGCGGCCTCGCGAATGTCGCTTTCGGTGTAATGGCCGATGCCGAGCGAGAAGAGTTCCATCAGTTCGCGGGCGTAGTTTTCGTTCGGCTTCCCCTTCTTGCTTTCCTTCGCATCGAGCCAAATGAGCATGGCCGGGTCGAACGACATGTCGCGTAACAGTTCGCGGAAACTGCCGAGCGCGTGCGTGTAAACGAGGCGATACTGCCCGAGCATGTAGCGGGCGTTGGCGACTTTGGCGATGCTCGTGGCGAAGTGGTTGTGCCAGAACAACGCGATCTTTTCGCGAAGCGGGTGCGGGCTGCGGATCATCCGGTCGAGCCACCACGCCGCGAGTTGCACCCCGGCGGTGCCGGCGGGCATACTGCGTTCGCTCGCCATGAACTCGGAGGTCCGGTCGAAGTCCGGGTCGGCCGCGCTGCCGTTCAGCAACTTGGCGATCGTCTTCTCGTGGCCATCCTTCACGCCTTGCAGAAGCTCCGCATGCGTCGCGCCGAACCCCGCACGGCGATACAGGTGCCCGACCTTTTTGATATCCCACGGGTTCTTCTCCGAAGGCGAGTAAGCCTCCCAAGTCGTCGCATCGCGTGCCATGTTGTGTTTTCCCTACGGGAAAGCGATCAGCTGTCAGCGATCAGCTGTCAGCCAGAATCGAACTTTGGAAATCGTCACCCATCAAATCACGCCGGATTGGCTGACCGCTGAAAGCTGACCGCTGAAAGCAATAGCGACAGCTATTTGCCGAATGTCCAATCGAGTTTCAGTTCGTACCAGTCTTTTGCGTGATCGATGCTGAGGTTCAACTGCCCGGCGGTTCGTAACCAGGCGGCGAAGTCTTCGACTTGCTTCTTGGCTTCGGCGAGGCCGATGCCTTGCGTCAGGATCGTCTGCGTGATCGTCGGTTCGGGGTTCGCGAGTAGCAACTCGGCCCCGCCCGCCGCGTAGCCGGTCGCTCGCCAAACGACGGGTGAGCCGTCGGCTTTCGATTCTTTTTTTAGCTCGGGAATCAGCAATTTCACGATGCCCGGCGTCGAGCCAACGATGAGATGATCGCCGACGATGGCAAAACTCGGGGCGGCGTTAAACCTCAACTTCGTCGGGTCGTCGTACTTCGGTTCGGCATTTTCGGGGAAGCGATACGTGACGATTTTGACATCGTCGTGCATCGTCTCGGTCATCTTCCAACCGGTCTGAAAGCTACCGATTAACGCGGCCGCACGGAGCACGCCGTCCATCGTTCGACCGTACTCTTTGTCTCGCATCGAACCCACGTACGCGGTCGGCGGAATGCGTTGCCCCGGCTCGATGGCGTACAGTTTCTCGCCCGTTTGCACCGACACGATCCGGTGGTACGGCCCCGACATTTCGAGAAGGTTACCGAACGTCGTACCGGGCAGCACTTTGTCGATGTCCGCGATGCCTTTCTCGATGTCTTTGAGGTTCTCCGGGTTGAACAGCACCTTGCGTTCTTTCCACAAATAACCGAGGTCGAGGTATAAGCTCTGGCTGTAGATAGTGCCCTTCGGTTGCAGCAAAGGCCGCGAGCCGGGTTCGCCGTTCATCGGGGCGTGGACGGACATCGCCTTATCGAGTTCCGCACGCTTCGCTGGCATCCGCAGCCGGAAAGCATAACCGTCTGGCGATTGATCGAGAACGAACGCGAGGAAGTCCGAACGGCGGGCCGCGTCGATACTGCTACCCAGTACGACGGTTTGCAACACGTCCTTCCGCGTCGCTTCAAAGAAGTCTTTGCCCTGCGGCGTCGCTTTCACTTTCGCAAAGTCCAGCCACGCCCATGCTACGGGGTCTTTACCGGCGATTTTGCGAGCGGCGGGGAGCGTCGATTTCGTCAGCACGCCGTTCGCATTGGCGTTCGTGGCTAAGTCCAACGCGGCATGAAACCCCGCTTGTTTGTTCGCGAACACGATCGCCGCACCGACTCGGGCGAGAAAGACTTCCTTCCCCGATTGCACCGTGGGGACTTCGCGGTAAGTCGATTTCACGAATTCTTGCTTCGTGCCATCGCGGTTCGATTCGTCGCGAATGCCCGCCAGAAACAGTTCGTAGGCTTTCGTGGTGGCGGCTTCATCGGTGCCTTGAATGACAATAACCGTCGGGGCCGGTTCGGCACCGATCACCGTACCGAGTGCGATGCCGCCGCCCGCCAGTTTGTCGATCAGTTCGGGCCACGGCGTGCCCAGTTCGGTCTCCATATACGACACGATTTGCAGGAATCGCCGAACCTGCGTCGATTCCAGATACTCGCGGACTTGTGGAAATTTCCGCAGACTCTGATACGCATCGCGTTTGACGACGCCTTCGATCAATTCGCGTGGCTTTTCGATTTTAATAACGAGCGTCGCCTCGGTGGGAATCCACCGTAGCGGGTCCGGCGGCGCGGCAATCAGTTGCGGGGCCGCGAGCCAAACGAAGGCGATTGCGAGCGATGATAGACGAAGCGGCCCCATGATATGCATCCCTCGAAATTGTCGTTTGGTTTCTGCCCGTGATTACTTCCCCCGAGCGAGTAGAGTTTCAGCTTTTTGGAAACGATCCGCGATGTATTCGAGTTGCCGTGCGAGTCCGTGGAGCATTTTGACTTCTTGCGGTGTCGGTTGTGCGCGGCCAATTAAGTGCCGCACCGCGTGCATCAGTAACTTGGCGTTTTGCCCGTACAGGAACTGCAAGGCCGTGAGCGAATCTTCGAGGTGAACGAACGCGCGATCGAGGTCGACGTACGGCGCAATCGGGCGACGCACCACCATTGGCGAGTCGCTCAGCCGCACGACGTGATTGCGTAATTCATACAGACACAACCCGACCGATAGCGACAGATTCAACGACGAATACGCGGGGTCGGTGGGCAGGTGCAACAGGCTATGGCAACGGCTGATTTCGTCGGTAGACAGGCCGTGCGGTTCGGGGCCGAAGACGATTGCACACGGGCCGGTGGTGAGCGCATCCGCAAATGCGGGCAGTAAGTCCGCTGGCGTGCCGATGACGGTCTCGCGCTTCGTGCCGAGGACTTCGCCGCCCGTTGCGATCACTACGCCGCAATCGGCAACGGCTTCTTCAAAGGTCGCGACGACCCGTGCAGCATCGAGGATGTCGACGCCGTTCGTCGCCAGCATCCGCGCTTCGTGTGCGACCACACTCGCAATCGGGTCGACGAGGACGAGGTCGTGCAGTCCGAAATTCTTCATGGCTCGCGCCGCCGAACCGATGTTTCCTGGATAATGCGTGCGTACGAGTACGACGCGGCAATTGGCAATCATAACGATCACAACGAGGATCGGAGAACGGCGTAAAGTTACGCAACCCGCACGGTCGATATTATCGCTACCGTTAATTTCGACGAACGTAAGGGAGCAGTTCTATGGTCGATCACACAGTGTCCACCGAACGATTGGGTCTGCGAAACCGGGCGAAGGAGCTGATCGTTCAAGCCGTGCGACCGGTGTTGCTCAGCGAGGAATTCGACGTCGCCGTCCGCGGATCGGTGGCCGACTACGTGAATGGCTCCGAGTTCAAACAAGCAATCAAGGACGCGATTACGGCTGCACTTCCGCACGAAATCCTGGCCCGCGCCGCACAGGCTGGCGTGGCGGCCGCATTCAAAGACCCCGTTGTCACTTCGACCGATTTCCAAAGTGGCGGGGCACGCGTCGATAAAGGCACGCAGATTCTGCTCGTCGAAAAGTATCGCGAACTCGTTCGCAACGGGTCGCCCCTGCCGAGCTTCGCCGACGTCGGTTTCCGCTCGTTCTCGCAATTCGACGAAGACGGCATCTTGCTGTTTCTCTTCGCCGTGATCGGCACGACGAACCGCGAAGCGATCGAAATCTGTAGCGGCGTCGGCTACGAGTGCAATTGCGCGAATCTCGCCATTCACCACGGCTGGGAAACGCTGATGATCGATGGCAGCGAGTACAACTGCAACATCGCCCGTCAGTTCTTCATTCAGCGATCCGACACGCAGATTACCGTTCCGAAACTGTTGCACGCCTGGATCGAACCCGAAACGATCGACGATCTGATTACCTCGAACGGCTTCCGCGGCGAAGTCGACTTGCTGACGATCGACCTCGATGGCGTCGATTATTGGATTTGGAAGAACATTACGAGCATCAACCCGCGCGTGGTGGTCACCGAATACCAGCCGTGGTTCGGCCCGAACGAGCCTTACACCGTCAAGAACATCAAGGGCTATCACTACCCCAACTACGCCGAAACGAAGATGGGTTACTGCGGTTGTTCGCTGTCGGCTTACGTTAAGCTCGCGCGAGAAAAGGGCTATCGCCTGATCGGGTGTAATCGCAACCAGCTCAACGCTGTCTTCCTGCGAAACGACATTGCCCCAGACCTCTTCCCAGAGGTTTCCGAGGAAAGCTGCCTGAACAATCGCCGCATCGCCGAGATGACGAACTGGATTCGCCCGATGGTCCAAAAGCAGATCGATGCCGGCGACTGGGATCTGGTGTAAATGTAGCGTTGGGCGAAAGTGAAACCCTCGATTTCCATTTGAAATCGAGGGATGGGAACGATTCGGGTTAGTATCGCATCACGAGTTGCGGCACCGGTTTCGCGCCGCGACGATGCAGCCAGACGCGGACGAGCATGAAGATCACGGCGAAGAAGTGCGCGGCGAGCGCCAGGATGTGGAACGTCGTACTTTGGAGCGCGAACTTGCCGATTGTCTGCCCGAGTTTGACCTGTACGGCTACTTTCTTCGTGGCGGTGTCGGCGGCGGTAATTTCATCCGCATGAGCTTGCGTCGCCATCTCGCGAATGGCAGTTTCGAGGCCGAATCCGCGAATCGAAGTCCACGCGACGAACAAGAACAGTACGACGGTCAGTGCGGTGAGCAGTGCGAAGCGTTGCGGCCAGATCTTCGGTAGCCACGCCAACGGCCCCGGTAGCGTACGTACATCGGGGTCTTGGATGACTCGTTCGACCCAGCCGATAAACAGCGTCCCGATCAGCAGCACGAAGTACGGCAACAACATCCAGTTGGAATGAATCAATTCCTCCAGTTTTTTCTCGGTACTCTCCAGTTCTGCGGGTGGATTGTTCGGCGAGATTCCTGCAAATAAGGCATCCCAGGGCGACTGCGAGAACACGCGATTGCCGCCGGGGTAGGCACCGATCCACGTGAAGAACGTTAGGATAAACGCGAACGTGAGCAAGCCGATCGGAATCCAGGCAATCGTCTTCGGCGACAGTTGGAAGCCGACTTCGCGCAACTCGCCGGGTGCGTTCGCTGTCGGCAGCGTCGGTGGTATCACAACCGGAGGCGTGAAACCGGGCGGGGGCAACGGGCGATCCGCAGTCATGGCAGGTACCGATACAGCAGGGGAATAAACCTTCGGGATGGCGAACGGAACGCCGCACTGCGGACAAGCGAAATCCGTACCGCTCGCGGATTCGGGCACCTCGACACCCATCATGCACTTCGGGCAAACTTGACGCACGGTTGCAACCTCCATTGGAATTCGATCTGGAAAGGTTACGTGAAATGCGTTGTCAGGCCACTTGCAATCGAGTGCGCGAACCACATTCGACACGGAACACGACTTCAACGGAAAATTCACTTATTCCCATTTTTCGGTTGACATCGCTACAGTCGCTCGCTAGATTGCTGAAAAGTTGTTTTGAATTGCACTCGAAACAAGAGCCAGCCACGTGAATAACACCATAGCCAGCAGCCAGCAGCCAGCAGCCAGCAGCCAGCAGCCAGCAGCCAGCAGCCAGCAGCCAGCAGCCAGCAGCCGTTTCGCGCGTAGTGTGGCGGTTTTAGTTGGTGGGTTGTTGCTGATCGCGGCATCGTTGAAGCTGTATGGCATGAGCGTGTCGCCGCTGCCAAGCGTCGGCTGGATGTCTTTGCCGGTGGTGCAACTCGCGGTCGTGGCTTGGGAACTGATCCTTGGCATCTGGCTGATTTCCAACTTCGTACGGCCATTGTCGTGGCTAGTCGCACTCTTTACGTTCAGCGTTTTCGCGGGTGTTAGCGCTTATTACGGAATCATCGGTCAAGCGAGTTGCGGTTGCTTCGGCACGATTCAAGCCAGTCCATGGGCCGCATTCGGCGTCGATGTTATCGCGGTAACGTTGTTGGTACTTACCCGACCAACTATGCAGATCGCCGAATTTCGCACGCCGGTTTTCACCGCTGCAAAACTACTCGGCGGCACCGCAGCATTGATTGGACTGTTAGCACTCGGCAGCACACTTGCCTACGGTTCTGTGTCGGCGGCGATTGTGAAGATGCGGGGCGACTCGCTCTCGGCTCCCTCCTACGTCGATTTCGGCAGCGCGAAGCCGGGTGAGCGGCTCGAACAACTCGCAATCATTCATAACTGGACGGATGCTCCCATTTGTCTCATTGGCGGAACGTCGGACTGTTCGTGCGTGACGACGAGTGCGATGCCATTGACGGTTCCGCCCGGTGAATCCATCTCCGTTACCATTACTCTCAAAGTACCTTCATCCAATGCCGGTGCGTTCACGCGCACAGCTGCCATTTGGACCGACTGCAGCCAACATCAAACGATCAAGCTCCGCCTGGGCTGCCAGGTGGAGTAACGGGTACACCCGCCGGGATGTACCCGGCAGGATGGTTCGGAACTGTTTCAGGAGATTCGTGATGACGAAGCTTTACGGAATGCTGGCGTATGCCTGCGGCAGCATCGCAATCGCGACGCTGGCGTTGGTGATCATGGTGGGCAGCGGGCAACAGGCATGGGCGGTGGTGGCGATCGAGGACGCTGTCGTTGCCGTTGACTGTACCACTTGTACGTGTAGTGTTGCACCATGCAAAGACGACTCTTGTTCTGGCGGAGATAGCTGTCGGACTGGTTGTTCGTGCGGTGACAAAACTGGCGGTGGATGCAAGTGTAGCTAAGGTGCGCCACGGAATGAGCCTCGAGTGACCTCATTCCGTTGGTTCAATTTTTACATGTAATCTATATAGATAAAGAAAATTACTGAGGAGCCACTATGCCACAACACAATTTGTTTGCATGTTTACTTCTTTTGTATGCGATACCAACTTCCTTGTGTTGCCAAGCGGGAGAGCCGTCGATACCTGTCACGGTAGTTCAGGACTGGAAAATGCAGCTTGGCGAATCCATAAAACTGAGTGGGGTACAAGAACGCAAATTTGAGAATCAAGTTAATAAACGTTCATTTACAATTCGATACGAATTTAAACAAAATGATTCTTGCGCCATGTTCACTAAAATTGACTCAGATAAACCAGAGTCTGAAATCGTTGCAGTAATGAATCCATTATATGTATTTGAATTAAATCGAAAGCCAGGTACTGATCAAGCGTTATTAAAAGAGACAATACTGAATTCAAATGGAATTGTAAGCAGCTGCGCGCAACCTGTCCGAGACAGTATTTACGTTGAAATGCACCCTCAATTCTGCTTTGGCATGAGATCACTCGCCGAAATATTCGCGACAGGATCTCTGAAAATCAAGAATTTTGAGCGTCGCAATTCAGAAAAAGGGCCGCGAGCCTACCTTCATTTTGATGGATCCTATCAGGTTCCCGGCTCAAAAGATACGACCGTACGTACTTTCGGCACATTGGTACTTGATCCCGCACTCTTACACGGTATTGAAGTTGCTACATACGAAGACGAAACAACCGCAAATGGCAAAATTGCAGGGAAAGTAAAATATGAAATCCAATATAGTAGTATACTCACTGCGGGTTGTTCTGTACTCAAATCTGTGCAGAAAAATTATAACGGTATACGAGTCCAATCGAACGCACCCATTAATTACATCGAGTCGTACGATTGCGACTACCAAATGAAGCAGATTGATTCCAGCTCATTTCAACTGTCCGCATTTGGCCTCCCTGAGCCAGCTGGAATTGCACAAATGAGATCATCGAAGGGTTACCTTATGTGGGTGATATTTATTGGTATTTTCTTCACATTGTGTTGTGTTTTTTTTTACTATATGCGAAAACGATCTCTACGTGGCCCAAAAGGACAAATGAAAACGGTTGTGTAGCGAGAAACTACCCACCCAGAGCGATTGCAAATAATGAAATGAAATAGAATGGTTGAAAAGCAATAGTATCTGTCATACTTTCCGAACGAACTGAGTACAATATTCAAATATACCAGTCAATTTGTGTCGCGTTCAGTGTTGATGATTTCTAGTCATCTATAGGATTGGTAAACTTCTGCCACAGCCAAAATCGCGAAGACTGTTGTTTACTGATGACATATGAGCAAAAATCAGCATTTACTATACTTTGATTTCCATCGCATTCGATTTCCAGCGGTTGTTTGCGCCTTGTCTGATAGTTGTTTGCTTGTTGTGATGTTTGCCTACTACCGTCGTCGCTCGCTCCGCGCGAAAGCTGCGTGATCGCCAATGCTGACCGCATCCCGAATCTGTGCTGCTATCACCGTCGCGCTGATCGCGACGCTCGGCGTCCTCTATTTCACGACGCCGGAGGAACCGCCGTTCGGGCAGGCGCTTACGGTTCACGATGGTGATCGAGACATTGGCACGCTGGCTATCGGCGAGCATACGATTGCGTTCCGCATCACGAATGCGTCCTCGCTACCGCTTCGCGTCATTGGCATGCACGAAGCCTGACACGGCAATGTTTGCTTCGGTCCGAAGCTCCACGAACAGATTCCCATCCCGGCGTATGGCGAGATTCAATATGAATGCGATCTCAAAATCCGAAAGCCGGGCGAGTTCGAGTGCCCGCTCGATGTCTTTCTCGAAGACGGTGGCATTCGCACGATCACGCTTACGATTCGCGGCAACGGGAAATAGAGCGGCCTTCACGATCATCGAACTCCTCGTCGTGATTGCGATCATCGGTATCCTTGTTGGCCTGCTGCTGTCTGCGGTGCAGAACGTGCGACAGTCGGCGGCGCGGCTCGATTGCCAGAACCGCCTCAAGCAACTCACACTCGCTTGCCACAATTACCACGACAGTCGCGGCACGCTGCCGCCGGGGCACCGCTCGCCGACGCACCCCGAGCGAATGCCGTTCACCGGTTGGCCGATCTCGATTTTGCCCGAAATCGAGCAAA
>JAYVQG010000294.1:0-5056 GCA_043757025.1 Limnoglobus sp. | reverse complement strand
TCGCGGATACTCTGTCGGGCCTCATCGCAAAGCCTCTTCGACCACGACCTACGGGTTCTGGAACGTTGAATATGCAATCTGTCCCCGTGAACGGTTACGTTTTTATTTCCGTGTATTCTGTGTATTCCGTGGTGAATTCTGTCATCGCGGAAACAGAACTACAACAATTTCTTTACGTATTCATCGACTTGGTCGGGCTTCATTTTGCCTTCGTCGTGCAAGACTTTCTTGCCGGTTCGGTCGTAGACCCAGATCATCGGTTGTGGGAACGTCGGGTAGGTTTCTTCGTGCTTCTTGGCGTTCGCGTCGGTGTCTTTGAGCAAGACGTTCGGGAAAGTCGCCCCTTTGAGTTTCAAGAACTCGAGGACTTTGTCGGTGTCTTCGGGTTCGTCGGTCGTGACGCTGAGGACGACCAAACCGTTTGCTGCCAAATCGCGATGCATCTGAACCAGATGCGGGAATTTCTTCAAGCAACTCGTTCACCCCAAAGACCACACATCGACGAGGACGACCTTGCCTTTGTGCGATTGGATCTCCTTCTCGAGACCCGCGAAGTTCACGGTCCGCACTTCGATCTTCGCTTCCACCGCAGCAGGCTTCGTCGCTTCGTTCGCGACCGTCGCCGACTTCGGCGGTGCTTCGGTGCAACTCGCAAACGCGAGTGCCACAACCGAGCCACCCAATAGTATAAACCGACGCATCGGATACCCTTTCAGTATGTATCGGGAACGAACATTAGAGGTAACCGTTCACGGTGCAATTTGCATATTCGACCATTCAGAACCCGTAGGTCGTGGCCGAAGAGGCTTTGCGATGAGGCCCGACGGAACGGCAACGACAACAACCCTCATGGTTTTGATGTCCCGCGCGCCAACACTGTCGGCCTCCCAAAGCATCCGGCCCGACCTACAAAACCAGTGGGTTCAAAGCAAAACGGAATACCCCGGGAACGAGCATTAGGGGATTGTACCCGAACCCACGCGATTTCTTAGCGCGATCTGGAACGGCCCAGTCGATACACGGTGAACGCTTCCTCTTCGTAGATCGGCTGAAACGGCTCCGGCAACCGCTTCTGTTCGCGCGAAACGATCGCGTGCGTGATGCCTTCGCGGATCAGTTCGGCGGCGGCTTCCGGGTTGTTCCACAGGCCACCGTCGTACCAGTTTTCGCAAAGTTTCATGCGGCGATGCCATTCGAGCACTTCGCGGTCGGCGTAGGGCACCGACTTGAAATCGACGAAGATTGCGGTGCCGGTCATCAGGCGAAATCGCTGGAAATCGACGGGGATCAGCGTGGCTCCTGGCTTCGGTCGCGGTGGCGGCGTGAATGTCGTCGAGACCGAACCACGCGCGCCGGAGAGCTTCGGTATCCGCGTTGGGATCAAATAGACATCGTTCGCGGTACTCGTCGAGCGAACGAATTCGAGGACGGGGCGTTCCGCTTCGTTCATGGCATATCCGATGCCTCGAACGTTCAACGCGATGCCCGAAACGGCCAGACAAAGGCTCACCAGTACCAGCCCCGTGATGGCAATGCGACTGCGCGAGTCGGCAACGTTCCATCTGGAAATCAGCCTGGCTAAAATGAACGAAACGGACAGCGGAACGAGCACCGCCGAGATCCGCCACGGGAACATGAGCGCAACCGTCGGGTGGCCGGTGATCGCGACGAACGCCGTGCCGATGGTGGCGCAAATCGCGGCCACGCACAGCACGGGAAAGAGCCGCGAACCGCGCGTGCAGGCGATTCCGATGAGTACGACGACGCATTGCAGGCCCGCGATCGGGTCGAGCCAGCGATTGACAATCGAGTGATGCGGGATTCGGGTTTCAGCGAGTAACTTTTGCCCGCTCGCGAACGAAACCGCATCCGATGGCGCGAACCGCGACAGCGCGAGCGTGCCGACGATTGCCAACCCGAACAGGCCGACGGCCAGCGTTACCCACGCTTTCCGGCGTTCGCCACTTCGATCGTTCGCGAAACTGTAGCCGAGAATGAGCATCGCACACGGTAGCAAGTACGTCGTGTGCATTCCGCACGCCATCCAGAGCAAAGCAATCGCCAGAGCCTGCCGGTGCGAGACGAACGCGGCAATCGACGCGACCATTAGCACGCCGAACACCGAAGGCTGCAACCCCGCACCGAGCACGTACTGCCCCGCCACGCCACACTGGAAGTACCACGGGTAATCGACGCCCGCCACCTGCACGCTCAGCCAGCGCGCAATGGCCGAGTGAATGAATATCGTTCCACAAAGGAACGCCCAACGTGCGAATGACGACTTCGGAAACCAAGCGAAGTGATCGACGATCGTCGCCAGCGAATAGACGTAGCCAATCATGACGAGTGCGTAGCAAACGAAGATTGCTTCGGGGATGTTCCAACGAAACGCGAGTTGCACGAACAGGGAAAACGCCGGCGTGGGGTCGCGTGTGTTTGCGAGCCAATCGTGCGACAAGTGGCCGACACCCGCGTCGGCGATGCCGTGTAGGAAGTATTGATTTTGATTCGAGAAGAAGAGCGGTGACTGCGTGTAGGCGGCGGCGAATAACATCGCACCGAGCAACCACGACGGGAAGCGGAGATTCAATCGCATGCGGAATTTATACAGAAAGATCGGCCCGCCGGAGACCACCCCCGACGGGCCGCAACCCTTGGGGAAGAGTTGGTGCATCCGGATAACGTGCGCACAATCGACGCTTGCGCGAAAATCTGTCTGATTATTTTGCAAAATGAAATGCATTGCTGTCCGAATAAGCATCTAATGTCGCTTCCCGCCCTTCCGGAGTTGCGCGATGGCTGCCGTCAAGTCTGCGTTGAAGTCGATTGCCGAGCCGCTCATCTCGGTGGGGTTGCGTACGGTGTTGTCGGTTCCCGTCGATGGGGCGATTGCGTGGGTGAAGCACTCGAACACTCGCTCGATTCAAAGTGGGGTGAACTCGGCGAGTTGCTGAGCGGCTTCCTTGCGGACAACCATACCAACCAATCCGAGATCATTGCTAAACTCGACCGCATACTCGAACAGAACCAGGTGGTCACGAAGCCCGAATCGCCGTTGCGCGTGTCGGTCAACAGCGAAAGCGAACGCGACCTCGTGCGGCAACTCCGCGACCGCGTTCGCGAACTGCCCACGGAACTGGTCGGTGCAAAACTGCACTCGCTGCTGGGTGATGGCCTCGCTGCGGCCGGGGAGTTTGCCGATGCCCAGCAATCGCACGCCGCCGCCGCCGTTGCCGCGCACGCATCCGCCGACCGCACCGCCGAAGCCGAGGCCGAGTACAAGCAGTTCAAGGATGCCTGCGAAATCCAGAAGTGGGAACCCGCACTCGCCGCACTGAACCGCGCAATCGCCCTGGACGAGAAGCGATTTCGCCCCGTGCCGAGGCACTATACCATCGAATCGATTCTCGGTGCCGGTGCCTTCGGCGTCGTGTTCAAATGCCGCAATACGATTTCGTTCGACGAAGACGACAACGAACTGATCGTGGCCGTAAAGACCTTCCGCGAGTCCGACCTCGACCGACCGCTGAAAGAGATTTTCGGCGAAGCCAACACGCTGAAAAACCTCACGCACGAAAGCATCATCCGCGTCCTCGAACATGGCTACGCCGATCCCGATACGCAACTGCGGCCCTTCCTCGCGATGGAATATTTCCCTGGTGTCACGCTGGAAGAACACTTGAAGCAGGATGGAAAACTGAGCATCGAACAGTTTCGTGCGGTGTTTTCGCAGATCGCATCGGCGTTACACAAAGCGCACACCGGCAAGCGTCCGGTCTTCCACCGCGACCTGAAGCCCGCGAACATCATGTTGCGAAAAGACGGTGAAAACTGGATCGTGAAAGTCATCGACTTCGGCTTGGCGGTTCGTTCTGCCATGCGATCCGCGAGCATGAGCATTCCGCACGCGCTACGCGTCACCCGCGACAAGAGTATCGCCGGCACGTTTAAGTATGCCGCCCCCGAGCAACTGGGGGAGAAGTCGTATCCCATCGGCGCACATTCGGACGTGTTCGCCTTCGGAAAGACCGCCCTCGAATCGCTTTTTGGCACCGTGCAACCAACGCCACGGCACTGGAAGTTGTATCCCGAAACTCTCGTCGAAATGCTCGGTCGCTGCGTCGAGGAAGAGTATTTTCCCAAGCAGCCCGACGAGGGTCGCTTTCACGGTTTCGCCCCGATACTAGTGGGCTTGGCACAATCGATCTCACCGGCAACTTTGAAACCAATTGTCAAATCGGTGCAAACACCCGCAGTGATCAAACCGGTTGAGCCGATTGTCAATTCGGTCCCGATTGCTCTGACGCCTTTGGTTTCCAAACCGAGTTTGAGTAGTGTCGCGAGTGAAACACGTCCTGTACCTTCACGCGTAACCATACCTGCAAAACCTGTTGAACCGATTGTCAAATCGGTACCGGTTGCACTGTCACCTGTTGTGACCAAACCGAGTTTGCCCAGTATTGTTAAGCAAACGCCAACTGCGCTCGCAGCCACAAAACCAGCTCAATCGAAAACCGCAATCGCTCCTGCGGTTGCCCAGAAGTTACCAAATGCGGGCGACCGGCTGGAGATTCCGCTACCTGGCGGGCTGACGATGAAGTTCGCGTACTGCCCACCGAGTAGAAGGATGAAAGGTTTCTACACGGGGATTACCCCCGTCACGCAGGCGGAGTATGAGGCCGTCATCGGCTCGAATCCGAGTCACTTTAAGGGCAGCACGCTACCGGTAGAAAACGTGAGTTGGGAGGATGCCATCGCGTTCTGCGAGAAATGTCAATCGTCGACTGGCCAGGCGATTCGCTTGCCGACCGAGGCCGAGTGGGAATATGCGTGTCGGGGTGGCACGACGACGGAGTTCTACTTCGGGAATGCCTTAAACGGCACGCAAGCGAACTGCGATGGGAGCCACCCATATGGAACCACAGTGAAAGGCCCTTGCCTTCAAAAGACGACTCCCGTAGTTCTACTGTATCCACTGTAAACCGTTAATTGACAGGGACTTCCGAATAACCGCTGAAAATCCAGAAATGCATCCGCAACGAACACAGATTTTCAG
>JAYVQG010000293.1:0-19761 GCA_043757025.1 Limnoglobus sp. | reverse complement strand
TACGTCCGATTTCGCCCAATTCCAATCACGCCAGAACCAAATTTTTAGTGGTCTTATTTGGCAAAACTGCAACCGGGTTTTGAACCGTGCCGTTTTTTACGTGTTCCCTCGCTGGCGCGTCGGGCTAACAAACCGTACTTCCCGTGCGCACCTCAACATAATTCGGAAAAAGCAAATCGTTCCAGAGAATTTTTGCCAACTGTCGGTTATTCCGGCTATCATCGGCAGCAGCAAATTGTAAACGTTTGGCAACGTTTCGCGAATCGTGGAATCGGCTATAAATATCGTAAACGAACTATCTGCAATCAGTTGCGCCGTATTAGCCAGTTTCTATTTGTGGTTCGGAATGAATAATGCCGATTGGGTGTATTGTGCGGATGCGGTGAAATTGCAGGATGCAGCCGAATTTTTGAGTTGAATCGAAAATGCATTCCGGTTATCCTGCCACTCAACCGCGTCACGACCGCCTCAGACGGAACTCTCCGTCAGCGTGCGACCGGATCTTGGAATTGGCCGGTGCACGTGCCCGGACAGCCACTCACTCGTTGGTCAAGGAGTTTCAACGTGAATTTTCTTCGTAGTTTGAGTCTGCGTCGGGCTGTCGTAGCCGTAGCAGTGCTCGCTTTGTCGGTGGCTACCGCGAAAGCGGACATCATCATCGACGACTTCAGCAGCCCAGCCGCACCGACGGCCTACGCGATCGCCCCCGACGTCAACCCGCTGACGATCACGAATAGCATCGGTGGCGGCATTACCCGCACCGTGACGCTGACCGTTACCAGCCCAACCACGCCAGGCACAAACGCCCTCACCGGTAGCGTCGGTGGTGGTCTGTTCGCCGCGTCGTTCAACGTGTTCAGCAGCGGTACGGCAAATATCGCCTACACCTATGCCGCACCCGCGAACTTCATCCCGAACGTGCCAGCAGGCGGCGCTGTCGGTAACCTCGTGTTCTCCGGAGCCGGCGACTCGGGCTTCGCAGCGAACATCCCACTGACGATCACGATCGTCACCTCGACCGGCAACCTGACGTTCAACGGCACCCTGCCACTGACGCCAGCCATCTCGACGGTCAGCGTCGGCCTCTCCGGCTTCACCGGTAGCGGCGACCTGGCTTCGGTCACGGGCGTGACGGTCAACCTCGTCGGTGGCCAAGCTGCCGACCTGATCTTCGACTCGATCGGCGTCACCACCCCAGATGCACCACCAACGAACGGCGTTCCTGCACCAGCTGGCGTGCTCCTCGCACTGGCCGCACTGCCAGTTCTGGGCCTGCGTCGCGCTCTTCGCAAGAAAGCATAAATCGTCGTAGCGATTCACTCGCAAGCAAACCCCGGTCAACGCCGGGGTTTGTTGCATTTGTAGTGGCGTGACGGTTGCAACTCTCATACGTGGGGCACGTTTTTAACGTGCCACTTTCAATAATGGCACGTTAAAAACGTGCCCCACGTAAACGGGGCTTCAGGCACATCGTGTCGCGTCTAAACTGGTGGTATGGCGTTCCGGCGGCTTGCTCTACGTTCTTTTGCTCGTTTCCGTTAAGATTGCCATCCAGATGACAACGCCGAACGGGAAACGGGCAGGATTGGCCATGATCGAACTCCACGATGCGACGAAAACCTACGAGCAAGGTCGCCGTGTGGTGAACGCCGTGCGTGGGGTGACGATGTCGGTAGCGGGTGGCGAATTCGTTACGATTATGGGGCCATCCGGTTCGGGCAAATCGACGCTGATGCACCTGATGGGCGCGCTCGACACGCCATCGACGGGGCGGGCTATCTTCCAGGGACAGAACCTGCAAGCGATGTCGGACTCGGAGCGATCGTTGTTGCGTCGCACGCGGATCGGCTTCGTGTTTCAGGCGTTCAATTTACTTCCCACGCTGACCGCGGCCGAGAATGTCGCGTTGCCGTTGTTACTCGGTGGAACGGCAAGACGGCTAGCGATGGCGCGGGCCATCGAGTGCCTGCGGAATGTCGGGCTAGACGCACGCAAAGACCATTATCCCGAAGAACTATCCGGCGGCGAGATGCAGCGTGTGGCGGTGGCGCGAGCGCTGATTGCCGACCCCGACGCGGTCCTTTGCGACGAACCGACGGGGAATCTCGATACGGCAACGAGCCGCGATATCCTCGAACTCTTGTCGAAGTTACCCTCGCCGAATCGGCGGGCGGTAATCCTCGTCACGCACGATCCGTCGGCGGCGGCGTACGGCACGCGGCTCGTCAAAATCCGCGATGGCGTGATCGAATCCGACGAACCGGTGCGAAGGTAAATCCACGAATTCACCGTCTCGAAAGTGCATGATGCCGCCGCTCTATCGTTTGCTCAGCGTTCGCTACTTGCTGCACCGTTGGGATCGCGCAATCCTCATCATCGCGAGTATTGCACTCGGCGTGGCTACGCTCGTTTCGTCGCGCATCCTCACACAATGCATCGAAACCGCAGCGACCGAAACGACGACGCCGCTCAAGCGATCTTCCGATCTTTTCGTTCACAACGGCGAGGTCGGCGTGCTGCGTTCGGTGGTGGACGACCTCCGCAACGCGAACGTGCCGGGTATCACTTCGGTGCAGCCGCTCGTCTACGAACGAATCTCGTTGCCCGGCCTCGACGACCGCTCGGCGGTGCTGATTGGCACCGAGCTGTCGTTCCAACTTCTCGGTGGCGAAAACACGTTGAAAGTGAAAGTCGAAGCGACGCGCGAAGGCCCACTGTTTCAATTGGCGATCGTCTATGCCGCGGTGAAAGCCGGGAAGTTTAACGAGGCGTCGGAGATCTACGACCGCATTCCGGGGCGGCTGATTATCGTCAGTCGGGCGCTTTACGATGAACGTAAACGCCGTGGGGCGTCGGGCACGCCGATCGTCGTGCGGTTCGGTAGCCGCGATATTTCATGTCTTCCGATCGGCGTCGTCGATGTCGAAGACGATTCGCCGCTCGCCTCGCTCGGCAAAAACTTCGTCGGCATGGAGATCGGCCAAGCCGCACGGTTCGTCCGATCCGGACCGGCCCCCGCATCGGCGGCGGTCGGCGGCGCGATGATCGAAACCGTCTGGGATGCCGCGTTCCCGCAGCGCGTCAACCGCATCGATCTCTTCTTCGATCCGGCCACGGCGTCGAAGCTCAAACCCGATGACATGGCGGTGACAGTTCAGAACATCGTCGGCGGTCGCGGCAAGACTTACACCCAGGAAACGCAGGGACAATCGACGCAAGAGATCGTCAACGGCTTCCAGGTCGGGTTCCTGCTCTGTTCGCTCGGCGCGATGGTCGTCGGGCTGTTTCTCGTTTACAACGCGCTCTCGGTAACCGTCGCCGAACGTCGCCACGACATTGGGATTTTGCGGTCGATCGGCGCGACGCGCGGGCAGATCATTCGACTGTTTACGATTGCCGCAGTCTTGCTCGGCATCATCGGGGCCGCGTTCGGCGTGCCACTCGGCATCGCGATGGCGCGCCTGACACTCAACGAATTTCGCGAGGAACTCGGCTCGATCTTTTTGAACCCCGAAGTCGATCCCGGCTGGCCATCGCTGGCGACGCTCGGGTTCGCGATGCTCGCGGGCGTTCTGACGTCGTTACTCGCCGCGCTGGTGCCTGCGCTTCAAGCGGCATCGGATGAACCCGCCGATGCCGTCCGACGCAGCGCGGACAATGTCCACGGTCCTTGGCAGATCGCGCACAAGGTGACGTGTGCCACGCTGATCGCCGGTGGCGTGGCAATGATTTTGTCGCGGCATGCGCTGCCCCATCGCGTCGGTGCGTTCGGCGGAATGATGACGACGCTGATCGGGTTATTGTTGGCGGCCCCGATTATTGTCGGCGTGCTGGTGCGGCTCGTTCAACCGGTGCTGCGCCGCATACTGCCGATCGAAGCGCGGCTCGCGGCGGACAATCTCATTCGCTCGCCGGGCCGCACGGGCGTCGTCATCGGCGCGCTCGGTGCGGGTGTCGCGGTGATGATTCAGACTGCTGGCGTAGGCAAAAGCAACGAAGTCCCCGTGACGAAGTGGCTGTACGAACTGGTGCAAGCCGAGCATTTCGTATTCGCGGGGAATCTCGCATCGGCGACGAGTTCGCAGGCACCGATGGAGCCGCACGTGCCGCTGGAACTGGCAAAGTTGCCGGGCGTCGAACGCGCCACGGGGTTGCGGTACGTGCGTCCCGAGTACAACGACACCGTGATTTTCATGACCGCCGTCGACGTTGCACCGTTCGCCGATGCCACGCAGAAACGTGCGCCGTCGGGGTTGCCGGAACTCGACAAACTCCGCAAGATCGCGGGCCGTCCGGAGGTCGTCATCTCCGATAACTTCACGCTGAAGCACGGCATCAAACCGGGCGACACCATCGTGCTGCCGGGGCCGAACGGGCCGGTGAGCCTGCTCGTTGCGGATTCGATGATCGATTATTCGTGGAGCCGCGGCTCGGTAATGATCGACCGGGCGGTGTACGCGAAACTGTTCCGCGACGAGCGCGTCGATGTCGCACATGTCTTTATGAACGACCCCAACGACGCGGTCGCAATCGATCGTTTGAAATCGTATGTGGCGGATCGCGGGTTGTTTACCGTCAACAATAAAACGATCCGCTCGTTCTTCACCGATCTCATCGACCGCGTCTACAAGCTCGCGTACTTGCAACAAATCATCGTCGGCATCGTCGCTTCGCTCGGTGTCGTTACGGCGCTTCTCATCTCGGTGTTGCAGCGCAAGCGCGAACTCGGATTGCTGTTGGCCGTCGGGGCGACGCCGGGGCAAGTGATTCGCTCGGTACTCGCCGAGGCGGCACTCATGGGGGTGTTCGGCACCGTACTCGGCGTGCTAATCGGGTTGCCGATGCAGTGGTACGTCTTGCAAGTCGTGATGGTCGAAGAGTCCGGCTTTTCGTTCGATTTGCTCGTGCCGTGGCGGCAGGCGATCCTGATTTCCATCGGTGCCATCAGCATCGCGACACTCGCGGGCTTGCTGCCGGCACTTCACGCGGTGCGAATGCGCATCCCCGACGCAATCGCTTACGAGTAAGGTTTCGCGCTCGGAATCGGTACGACGACCCTTACTATATTGAGTGGACTGGATTGATGTATCGGGGTGGTATAGAATGAATGCGTTTGATAGTTGACAACTAAACGGGAGTCAGTTATGACGCTTTCACATGTTCTGCGGGTGGTTCATATCGGTGGCAGTGGTGGAGACGATAACGTGACGAATCGCGGTGTATCGCGTGCGAATGGCGGCGGCGGCAATTTAGTTTTGCATTAGCAGCGAACGGTTATTTTGAGTGAATGAGACAGCTATGGTAGATCACCCAACCAACGCCGTTCCAGACGAGCAAGTCTTCATCAATCCCGGTGCCAGGAATCTGGACCGGTATAGCCGTTCGCGCGCCGATGAAGCCCAATCCGCAAGGGCGCGATGCTACTCGGAATGAAGGTCGTGAGGGATGCGCAGTGGCGTATCGCGATTGTCAGTAACGATTCGCACGATGTCGTTTCCATCGCGGCCCAATTCTAATTTCGACCGCAGCTATAATGCTTTCGTGGAGATTAGCTCCGTCATCGCCCCAAACGATTTCCCCGAGCGTTCATGTCCCCTGCGACCGACGATCTGCTTCGCTACCGCCCTTGGCGTGGGAAACTGCGTGGCCCGACCCGTGCTTCGTTGGCGATGGCGCGAACGTCGCTCGTTCTGCTGGCGCGGCGGAAGCTGTTCTGGGCGCTGTATGCGCTGTCGCTGATGATCTTCTTCTTCTTCTTCTACGGCCAGTATCTCGTCGTCTGGATTCAACAGCAAACCTCCACGCAAACGGTGCAGTTCGGCGGCGTGCCCGTGAAGCTCGTCGAGCTCACGCGGTTCCTCGATCGGCTCAATCTGAACGGCTCCGCACACACTTTCGGGAACTTCATCTGGTTTCAAGGCTACATCGTCATGATCGTGCTGGCGCTCGCCGGTTCGGTGCTCGTCGGCAACGATTTCCAGTACGGCAGCCTGCCGTTTTACCTGTCGAAACCGATCGGCCGACGACATTACATCCTCGGTAAGTTCCTCGCGATCGGGCTGTTCGTGCAACTGCTAACGACGCTGCCTTCGATGGTGCTCTTCGTGCAAGCCGGGCTTTTATACGATTGGGAAGTGTATTACCTCGACCATTTGCGCGAACTCATCGGCATCTTCGGCTATGGCCTGGCGCTCACGTTCACGCTCGGAATGTTGCTGATCGCGACATCGGTATGGGTGCGGCGCACCGTACCGCTCATCATGGTATGGACCGGTGCCTTCGTGCTGTGCCGCGTACTGGCGAACATGCTCGTCGACGGTGCGCAACTCGATGCGCGATGGCGATTGATCGACTTGTGGAACGACTTGTACTTGGTCGGCTTGTGGTGTCTGGGTGCCAGTCGCGATACGATTCGCCCGAGAAATCAGCCCGCGTTCTGGGAAGCGGGCCTCGTGTGTGCCACGATCTGCATCGGCTGCGCCTTCTATTTGCGAAGGCGCATCCAAGCCGTGGAAGTGATTTCCTGACTTACTTCACAGCGACTTCGCTCGGCTTCGACTTGGCCGTCGCCGCGATCAGTTCGCCGAACGTGCGCTGGATCGTTTCCCCGCCGCGCACGACCACCTTCAGGTTTTGCACGACGACTCGGCCATCGACCACGATTTCGGCCTTCATTTCGTAGAAGAAATTCTCGCCCTTCGGCAGTTCGGGCGTGTGGAACTGGCGCGTCGTACCGTTGCCGACAACGGCTTGGCCGTCGACGAACAGTTTCGCGGTGGCAGGCAGTTCGATGGTGATGTTCGCACAGGAGGGTGCGAATTCAGTGGCCGATTGCATTGTCGGAATGCCGGGTGCATCGCAACAGGCACCGCCCGAGTATGGGTCCGGAATGACGACTGAATTGAAGGAGGATGAGCCATAGCAACCGCTGCCATAACACGAACTTCCGTAGCAACTACTGCCATTGCAGGACGAACCGTAACAACCCCTGCCGTTGGCGAAGTAGGCACTCGAACGCATGGTGACGATGCCACTGTGGCGAGCACCGAACCGCGTGCCGTAACACGACGAGCCATAGCAACTACTGCCTGCGCCGCTGCACGAGGAGCCATAACAGCCTTGGGTGTAAGTCACGGCAGGCGGGCCGTAGCAGGCCGACCCCGCACAACCGGCCGAACGCCCGTGGAACGCCGCCGCATCGCCCGAGCCGGCCATCATGGTCATCATTACTAAACTGTACATCTTGTGTGTCCTCTTATGGTGTCACTGCGCGTCGCAGTTCTGAGAATTTACACGAAGCGACGGCTTCTGCAAAGCGTATTCGGGCAAGCTGGATAGTTTGAGCGGCCATCAAAAGGACAGGATCGTCACCGTTCGTCCAACCGGAACTTTGGGTTCCGATCCGAAATTGCGTCCTCATAATCGACGTAAGTCACAATTGCGGAGGCTCAAAAACCGTGTTTTTGTCATTTTTTCGGTCTCGAAATGCCACTTTTCGATCGCAAATGACTGATCGGTTTCGGGCGATTTTGCCTGATCCTGAATTCCTGTCACGTGTTACGCCGATGGCCTTCGGTTAAACGCGCGGCGAAAGTACCGACCAAAAATCGACCGGACGCATCACAAAATCGACCGACCACGACACAAAATCGACCGACCACGACATTCTCACGACACTTGGAGACACTTTCACGACACTTCGCGACACCGTGCAAAAGTCGACTTACGTCGCATCGTCTCCGATTTTTTGACTAACGGGAATTGTGTGGATTACCAGTTGCATCGGCATTTTGCGTTCGGTACAATCGACTGAATCTTGTTCCCTATCGAGGTGATGCCATGCGAATGCTGCTCGTACCGTGGTTGCTGTTGGCGTTTGCGTTCCCGGCGTTGGCCGATGACCTCAAGGGGAAGTCGGTCGCGGTGAAGGTCGATGGCCTCAAGCTCGGCCGCAAGCTCGATAATGGCCTCATCCGCGATGGCGACGCGCTGAGCGCGAAGAAAAGCTACGTCGTGAAGGCCGA
Organism: Limnoglobus sp.; assembly: GCA_043757025.1. Taxonomy (GTDB): domain Bacteria; phylum Planctomycetota; class Planctomycetia; order Gemmatales; family Gemmataceae; genus Limnoglobus. The sequence continues at coordinate 11,737 of JAYVQG010000293.1, read as the reverse complement.
CGATGGCACGTTCCTCGAACTGGCGGGCGGATTCGTGTTCAAGAGCGATGTCGAAGTCGTGGCGGGGGCCGAGTTCCCCAAGAAGTTCGTCAAGGACGCCGAAGGCGAAAAGCCCAAAGATCGCTGGGCCTTCGGAACGAGCGTGCTGCCGACGAAACGCACCGCCGAAATCCAGTTCGGCGATTGGATCGACGACAAACAAGAATACTTCAAGCTGTCCGGCATCATGCCGATGTCCGTACGCAAAGACAACGGCGATGGCTGGGTTCGCATTCACGATCGTTACCGCGAAGGTTGGGTGCAAAAGGAAGACCTCGTGACCAAGGAAGACGCCCCGATCTTCTGGGACAAAGCCGTGAAGGCTAACCCGAAGGATACCCACGCACTACTTATGCGAGGCGTGGGATGGAGACAAAAAGGGGAACTGGACAATGCCCTTGCCGATCTCAACGAGTGCATCCGACTCGATCCTGCAGAATCTGCGGCTTACATTTGGCGCGGAAACGTGTGGAGCGCCAAAAAAGATTACGACAAGGCGATTGCGGACTATACCGAAGCGATCCGGCTCAAACCCGATTCTGTCCTTGGCCACAACAACCGTGGTCTGTCTTGGAGCGACAAGAAAGAGTACGACAAGGCGATTGCCGACTACACCGAAGCGATCCGGCTCGATCCGAAGTTTGTGCTTGCTTACGTTAACCGTGGCTTGGCATGGAGTAACAAAAAAGACTACGACAAGGCGATTGCCGACTATACCGAAGCGATTCGGCTCGACCCGAAAGACGTGAATGCTTACGACAACCGTGCTGCGGCATGGAGCAACAAGAAAGAGTACGACAAGGCGATTGCCGACTACACCGAAGCGATCCGGCTCGATCCGAAAGATGTGTATGCATTCAACAGCCGTGGCTATGCATGGCACCTGATGAAGAAGTACGACAAGGCGATCGCCGACTTCGACGAGTCGTTGAAGTTGGATGCCAAAAGTGTGTATGCCATCGGTGTGAAAGCGGTGACGCTTGCCAGTCTCAAAAAGTATGATGCAGCAGTGGAACATTTCGAGAAGGCGTTGCTGCTCGAACAAAAAGACTGGGTTTACAAGCGGTATGCCTTCTTTCGCGCCACTTGCCCCGATGCCAAGTACCGCGATGGCAAGAAGGCGGTCGAGATGGCGAAGCGGGCTATCGAGAAGGCAGGCAAAGACACGGATTGGGAATACTCCGCAACATTAGCAGCGGCGTATGCGGAGGCCGGGGATTTTGAACTCGCGGTGACCGAGCAGCGCAAGGTGCTCGACGACAAGCAGATCGATGCGACCGACAAGAAAGAGCAAGAAGCCCGGCTGACGCTCTACCGCGCGAAGAAGCCCTACCGCGACGAGTGACCGTTGTCGTCGTGCCAGCCCTCAGCGCGAGAGCGCGAGCAAGGGTGCGCTTTCCACGTTACCGCGATGGCGTGGAGTTTTGCGCGGGTTCCCCTTGCTTGCGCAGCGGGCTGGCGAAAGGGTTTCCCTCGCTGATCCAGCCACCGTCGTGTGCCATGCAAATGGATGGAGATTGTCGCATCGAAATTGCATTGCCCACGACACAGGAAGAATCAGGGGAGTGACCTCCCCCGCTCGCCTATTGCGTCACGGCATGGAGTTTCGCGCGGGTTCCTCTTGCTTGCGCTGCGGGCTGGCCGAAACGTGATGCCCGGCTGGTGATCTTGCGCGCGACGAGGCTGCACTACGGCTTTGACATCCACTATAATGACAGCCTGCCGAAGTACCACACTCTCCGAGAATCGACATGGCTTATCGTTTGCTGTTGTTCGTCGCATTGCTGTTGGTGCCGATCTCGCTGGTTGCGGTGACGCCGCCACAAGATGCCGCCCCGAAGATGGCCGATGGCACCGATGCCGCGAAGAAGCAGATTGCGGGCTTCCGCGTACCCACTGGTATGAAGGTCGAACTCTTTGCCGCCGAGCCGTTGTTGGCCAGCCCCGTGGCGATCAGCCTCGACGAGAAGGGCCGCGTCTATGTGGCTGAAGAGCATCGCTTCAATGCGGGCACGCAAGAGAACCGATCGAGTGCGTTCTTGCTCGAAGACGATCTGCAAATTCGCACGGTCGAAGATCGCCTCAAAATGTTCCAGAAGCACGAAAAGCAGTTTAGAGGGGGCATGTCGTTCTTCACGAAAAATGCCGATCAACTGCGCGTCGTCGAAGATACGACGGGCACCGGCAAGGCGGACAAATCGAAGATCCTCGCGCAGTTTAACGGCCCGCTCGATGGCCTCGCAGCAGGCGTGATGGCGACGAATGGCGATGTCTATTTCACGTGCATTCCGAATCTGTGGGTGCTGAAAAAAGGCACGGACACACCGGAGTCGTTGCTGACCGGTTTCGGCGTGAATGCGGCATTCCTCGGGCACGATCTTCACGGCCTCTGCTGGGGGCCGGACGGCAAACTCTATTTCAGCGTCGGCGACCGCGGCTTTCACGTGAAGTCGAAAGAAGGCCCCACCTACAGCGGCCCGCGAACCGGAGCCGTGTTCCGTTGCAACCCCGATGGCACCGAGTTCGAAGTCGTGCATCGCGGCCTCCGGAACCCGCAAGAACTCGCGTTCGACCAGTACGGCAACCTATTCGCCGACGATAACAATTGCGACAAAGGCGACCACGCGCGGCTCGTTTACGTCGTCGAGGGCGGCGAGAGCGGCTGGAACATGGCGTATCAATCGATCGCCCCGCACACCGCCGCACCGTGGTTCTCCGAACGCCTCTGGCACCTCCAACATGCCGGGCAGCCTGCGTACATCGTGCCGCCCGTAGGCAAGATCGGCACGGGGCCGAGCGGGTTCCTGTTCACGAGCGGAACGAGCCTCGCGGACCGTTACAAAAACTCATTCATGATGTGTAACTTCACCGGCGCGAACGGCGGACTCGAATCGTTCCGCGTGAAGCCTGTGGGGGCGGGGTTCGAGATCGAAGACTACCACGACTTCTTCAAGCCGATCATGGCGACCGATGCCGAGTTCGGCTACGACGGCAAACTGTACATCTCGGACTTCGTGAACCTCGACTGGAGCGGTAAAAGCCTCGGCGGTCGCATCTACACGCTGTTCGATCCGAAGAAGATCGAATCGCCCGTCGTGCTGGAAACGAAGAAGCTATTTGCGGAGGGATTCGAGAAACGCGACACCGACGAACTGATCGCACTGTTGGGCCACGCCGATCAACGCGCACGGCAACGGGCACAGTTCGAGTTGATGAATCGCGTCAAAAACAAAGACGCGAAAATTGCGGCAAACGCGGCGGCGAAGCTGACTTCGACAGCGCTCGATAGCAAGAACCAACTCGCGCGGATTCACGCGATCTGGGCACACTTGCCGATCCTGAAGAGCCTGCCTTCTGCGTACGGGTTGCTCGACAAATTGCAGCAAGAACCCGATGCCGAGGTGCAAGCGCAGTACGCGAAAATCAGCGGCGACGCGAACGTGACCGATGCGATCCCGAGCCTGTTGAAACTGCTCGACAATGCGAATGCGCGCGTGAAGTTCTTCGCCGCACAATCGCTCGGCAAGCTGAAGGCCAAGGCCGCACAAGAGCCGTTGTTCGCGCTGCTGAAGAAGAACGCCGACGCGGACACGTATCTGCGTCATGCGTGCGTGACGGCACTCGTTCGCATCGGCGATACCGACGCCGTGGCGGCCAAAACTAGCGATGAAAGCGCAGCGGTGCGGCTGGCGGTCGTGCTGGTGCAACGCCAATTAAAGGACAAGCGAATCGCGGCCGCGTTGGACGATGCCGACACGTTCGTGCGTTCGGAAGCCGCCCGCGCCATCCACGATTTGCCAATGCTCGAACTCTACCCGCAACTCGCAGCTTTGTTGCCGAAGCTCGGCGAGAAGCCGATCTCCGATGGCGATGCGATCGCCCGGCGAAGCATCAGCGCCGCGTTCACGCTAGGCACCGCCGACCACGCGAAAACGGTGTTAGCCGTCGTCACGAACATCCACTTCTCGAACGTCGTTCGTGCCGAAGCGCTCGCCGCCATCGTCGACTGGGGCAACCCCCCGCCCCGCGACCGCGTGACCGGATTCTGGCGAGTCATACCGAAGCGCGACGACACCGCCGTGCGTGCGGTGGTCGAGGCGAACTTGACCGATCTGCTGGCGAAAACCAACGGCGAGTTGCAAATGACGGTGATCGGCACGATCCTGAAACTCGGCGTGAAGGCCGACGAATCGCAGTTCGTGACATGGGCGAACGACACGAAGAAAGAACCGAACTTGCGCGTGGCCGCGATGCGGTTGTTGGTCAATCAAAAGTCGAAATCGATCGACGCGATTCTCACGAAGAGCTTGACGGACACATCCGCAATCGTGCGAGCCGAAGCCCGCGAACGGATCGCGCTGAGCGATGCGAAACGCGGCACGAAGTTGTTCGCGGAGGTTCTGGCAAGCACGAACGCAACGACCGCCGAACGCCAGCGCGCGTTCGCGTTGTTGCCGAAGATCAAGAGCGAGGAAGCGGGCAAGTTGCTGGATGCCTGGGCGGAGAAACTCGTGTTGGGAACCATCGCGCCGGAGCTTCAACTCGATCTGATCGAGGCGCTGAAAGTGTCGGCCACACCGTTACGAGACAAGCACCGGAAGCAGTTTGAGGCGAGCCAACCGAAAGACCCACTCGGGCGATGGCAAGTGAGTTTGAGCGGCGGAAATGCCGACCAGGGGCGCGAGGTGTTCTTCAACCATGCCTCGGCACAATGCGTGCGTTGCCACACGGTTCGTGGCAGTGGCGGCGTCGCTGGCCCGGAGCTAACCAAGGTGGCGGACAAGTACAAAGAGAAGTACCGCGAGCATTTCCTCGAGTCGATGATCCTGCCGAGCGCGAAGATCGCCGAGGGTTTCGCAACGGTAACACTCACGCTCATCGATGGCCGCGTCGTCGCTGGGACCGTGCTCAAAGACGACAAGAAAAGCGTGACGATTAAAGACCCCAACGGCAAAACCATCACCGTGCCCACCGAGGATATCGAATCGCGAACGATCCCGAATTCGGCGATGCCCTCGGTCGAGAACACTCTCACCCCGCGCGAAGTCCGCGACCTCGTGGAGTATCTGACGACGTTGAAGTGATCCCGATCTGATGCCGTAATTACAAGGTGTTTTGCCATGTTCACTCGCCGTTCGTTTCTTGCCACGAGTGCCGCCATCGTCGCTTCGCCATTTGCCACGGCCATCGAGCCGGTCAAACGTCCGGGGTTGAAAGCGGACATCAAACTCGGCGTCGCGGCCTACAGCTTTCGGCAACTGCTCGACCTCAAGAAGCCGACGATCACGCTGTTCGACTTCATCGACATGGCCGCCGATTGGCCGGTCGATGGCGTCGAACTGACGTCGTATTATTTCGCCGAAACGACCGATGCGTATCGGAACAAATTGAAAGCCCACGCCGCGAAACGCAAACTCGCGATCACCGGCGTGCCCGTTGGGAATAACTTCTGCCTGAAGGATGATGCGAAGCGAAAGGCCGAGATTCTGAAGGTGCAGACCTGGACGCGGCACGCGGCCTCGCTCGGGGCGAAGACGGTTCGCATCTTCGCGGGGAACCTCGAAAAGGGCGAGACGCTGGAAAATGCGCAGTCGCGCGTGATCGCCGCAATCGAAGAATGCCTGCCGGTGGCGGCGAAAGAAGGCGTGTTGCTCGCGCTCGAAAACCACGGCGGCATCACCGCCACGCCGGAACAATTGCTCGCGCTCGTGAAGCCGATTCAGAGCGACCACCTCGGCGTGAACATCGATACGGGCAACTTTCACACTGCCGATGTCTATGCCGATGTGGCGAAGATTGCCCCGTACGGTGTGGTTTGCCAAGTGAAGACCGAGATCGCGCCGCCGTCGGGCAAGAAGCAAGAAGCCGACCTCGAACGCATGATCGGCATTTTGAAGACGGCCAACTTCCACGGCTACGTGGTGCTCGAATACGAAGCCGCCGCCGATGCGAAAGTCGCGGTGCCGAAGTATCTGAAAGAACTACGGAAGTTCATCGGTTAGTCGTTTCGACGGGCTTTGCACACCGAATCATCCGTTGCACAACGGTTCCCGCGTCTGCACAACGAATCGTGTTTCACCTAACTAGCCGCCCCTAAACCGGGGTGGCCCGGTTGGGGTGGCCTCACTCTGAGGCTACCGTGGACGAGTCAAAAGAATTGCTCAAAACGCGGGACAATGTTCGCGACGCATTCGACAAGCTTGTCAAGCGTACTGTCGACAGTTGCGCGTGGCATAGAAACATCGTGAAGCGATACGAAGACGGAAGCCTGCGAGTACACCTTCACGTCTCTGGCTGACTTTTCGGTAAGTTCTGGTCCGGGTGCATTGAGTGCATCAGTCGCATTGAGAACTCGCGTGATATCTTGTGGTCCCAGTTCAAAACCGACACACATAAGATTGACGTTGTACCCAACCAATTGGGAACCGGTGGCAGATTGGATAACACACTTATCCAATCGACCCCCTCGCACGACCACCTCAACTGCAACCGTCTTAGCATAGGCGATGGTAAGCAGCGGCAGACAGTGCTTGTCTCTGTTGGCAAGGCTGTTGACCAAACCCAGCGACTCATACCCAGCACAGTACGGCTGAATGCTCTTGATCAGACTAATGGCCGATGCGGGGAAGGAGTAATAGCTTGCCATCTTCGCAAAACGATCCATGCCTTCTCCGACCGGAGCATCCAACATAGGGAAATAGATGCCCTTGTTTTTTCCGACGACGGGGGGACAACCGCGTGTTGCATTGCGAGTTCCCACGCGATGTAGTCCAAGGCGGATCGCAAAGAGCCGATGCACTCACTGACGATACAACTCAATTCCTCAGGGGGATCGCAACCGGGCCTGATAACAGCAGCTCGGATGATCATCTCATCGCCATCGTTTTCGATGGGGATTTCGTAAGGGTTCGTGTTCAAGTAGGTGGCGATTTCGTTTTTGAGCGATTGCAAGTGTTTTTGAGCCCGGACGACTTTGAGCTTCGCTCCATCTAAAGGATGCCTTACCACGATTGTCATCCTTTATGGAGGAAGGGAACTGGTCTTCCGACCGACTCAAGTTCGTTCTTCGCTACCGTCCGCAGTCGCTCTCGAATCCAAACGGTTAGCGGGACGCCAGCAATCAATGCGGCGTCGCCGAACCCCTTCTTCTCACCGGGATCGAGCCGAAGAAGAATGCTTTCGCTTTTGGTGAGGCCCGAACCTTTTGGTGGCCTGCCGAGTCGTTGCCGTTCTGTCGGGCCTCATCGCAAAGCCTCTTCGGCCACGACCTACGTGTTCTGGAACTTTGGAAATGCAATTGGCCCCGTGAACGGTTACCACGACTTCGCCGACATATGACGCCCTCTCAGTGATACCGGTATGCCCACACCTTCACTCCATCGACCACGGCGAACACCTTTCGCAACGGGTCGAAGTACGCGAGACGTGTGCCGCTCTTCGGCATGGGGTCGCCTTCGGGCTTCAATTTCGTCCACGCGGTTTTGTCCGGGTCGTAGGCCCAGATCGCGTTGGCTTTGTAATCGAGCAACAACCCGTGCCCGCTGACGGGGTCGTGCTGGAAGGTGCTGAACGCATCGTGGCCATAGGGCACCTCATCGGAGTCTTTGTCGAAGCTCCGCACCTTCTTCCACGCATTCGCTTTCAGGTCGAAGTGGTGCGTCGATTTGTGCCGGTGGACGATTAGCATCTTGCGGGCGGGGTCGTAGTAGCCGACTTGCTCCGGCTCGGCGGCTTCCTGCTCGAAAGCCTTGCCGCCGCCGTTGGCTTTCAGGTTGGTCCAGTCGTTGGCCTTCGGATCGTACTTCCACGTGCCCTGCATCTGCCAGTTGTTGGCGTGCCAAATCGACCCTTTCAGATCGGGGATGTATTCGAGCATCCCACCGAAAATCTCCCTCGGGTAAGGCTTCGCCTGCTTCAGCGGTTTCCACGTCGCCGTGGCCGGATTGAACGCCCAAAGTGGCGGGCCGGTGTATAGCTCGGCCACATCGCCCTTAAGCAATGCCACCATCTTTTTCTGCTCGGTCACCCACGTATTGAGGAACAGCAGTTCCCTGCGTTCTCGATCGTACGTCAGGCCCCACCACGTGTGCGCGATGATACCCGGGCCACCGCGTTTCGTAATGAACACGCCATCGGTAAATTGCACGTCGGAGTAGTCTTTGCCGAGTCCGGTGTAGTCTCGGGCATTGTCTGGCGCGTAGAGCATCGCCCACGTCAGCGCCGCAAGGTCGAACTCCCACACATCGTTGAGGCGGTGCGGCACGGCGTGGTTCGCCCCACAGAACAAAACCCGCCCGCGATCCGCCGCCCAGCACATTTTGATCGAGTAATCGCGGCCGCGCGGCCCCGTCTCGTGCAAATGGAACTTCTTCGCCACATCGTTGAAGTCGCCGACCACCTTCGCATCGCCGAGGAGTACGGCCCGATTCGGTTGCAACTTCGCGATCGCTGCGAGCGCGGCTTCGTTCGGGGCCAGTTCGGGCCGGATCGGTTCGGCTGCGAAGACGGGAAACGCAACGAGTAGAATCAGCGGTAAAATGCAACGCATCGGAACTCTCCGCGAAGGTATGCGAATTGTCACATGCACTTGCGGACGACGCCGACGAGGATGCCGAGAATCTGCACGTCTTGAAGCTTCGGGTCGACGCGGATCGTGGCCATCGTGCTGTTCATCGGCACGAGTTCGACGCAGTCCTTCCGCTTGTAATATTTTTTCAGCGTCATCGCTTTATCGACCATCGCGACGACCTTTTGGCCGTTGTCGGCGGTTTCCTGGCGGCGAATCAGCACGTAGTCGCCATCGGCGATCTGGCCTTCGATCATCGATGTGCCGCGAACTTTCAGCGCGTAGACGTTGTGCATCGGGAATAGATCTTTGAGTTCCAGACGCTCGTTTTGTTCGACGGCCTCGATCGCTTTGCCCGCCGCAACGATGCCGAGGAGCGGGATGCTGAAGCCCCCGATGGAGACGCCTTCGATGGTGATGCCGCGCGACAGTTTCAGGTTGCGTGTGATTTTGCCCTTCTTTTCGAGGGCGCGCAGGTGGCACATCACGCCGTTCGGCGACTTGATCTCGAACGCCCCGCAGATGTCGCGGATCGTGGGCGGATAACCCATGTTCTGAATGTGCTCGCTGATGTAGTCCAAGATGAGCTTCTGTTTTTCCGTCAGAGGATTCTGTTCGCTCATGGCCGTATCCGTGTGAGAGTGAGGAGCAAGAGAGGTGCCGATCCCATTGACCTGAACACCCATCGACGATGTAAAGAAGTATATTACACGCCCGTCCACTATGAAACGCGAAATGCGCGAAAAACTTCGCTTTCTTCATCGGAAACGTAAATTATCGCCGTCGAACCGACTGTTGACCTGGCCCGAACGGGAGATCGCGTGGAATCCGAACGCCCGGTGTGGTTTATCGAGGCCATGAACGGCCTGCTGAATCGGGTCGAACTTGCTCCGAGTACGATTGCGGAGGCGGTCCGCGATTTGATTGCCGGCCGCGTCGACGATGCCCATGCGGCGAGTTTCCTGACGGCACTTCGCATGAAAGGCGAAACGGCGGGCGAGATCGCCGGGGCGGCGACGGCGCTGCGCGAACAGATGATTCGGCTCGAACCGAAGTCGCGACCCGTACTCGATACGTGTGGTACCGGCGGCGACGATAGCGGCACGTTCAACATCAGCACGGCATCGGCGCTCGTCGTGGCGGCGGCGGGGTTAGCCGTCGTGAAACACGGCAACCGCGCCGTCTCCAGCCGCTCCGGCAGTGCCGATGCGTTTCGCGAACTCGGCCTCGCGATCGACGCCGGCGTCGAGTGGTCGCAACGCTGCCTGGACGAACTCGGCTTCGCGTTCTGCTTCGCGCCGCACTTCCATAGCGGCATGGCAAACGTCGCGAAACTGCGGCGGAATCTCGGCATTCGCACCGTGTTCAACCTGCTCGGCCCACTCGCGAACCCGGCTTCGGCGGAGTTCCAACTCCTCGGCGTCGGCAAGCCCGAACTGCTCGACCCGCTCGCTGGGGCGATTGCGAAACTCGGCACGACTCGCTCGGTGTTAGTATCGGGTTACGATGGCCTCGATGAAGTCACACTCGCGACGGCTACACGGGTGCGCATCGTCGAAGGCACGACGATCGAAGAACGCGAATGGCACCCGCGCGACTTCGGTTTCCCCATCGAATCGCTGGGAGCAATCCGTGCCGAAGACCCGACGGCGAGTGTGGCGATCATTCGCTCGGTGTTCGCAAACGAAGACGGCCCCGCACGGCGGATCGTGCTCGTCAACGCGGCGGCGGCGCTTTGGACGGCGAACGAAGTCCGCACGCTCGAAGACGGCGTGGCGCTCGCCGAATCTGCGATTGCGTCAGGGGCGGTGCAAAACCTGGTGGAACGGTTGAGCCAGATGCGGTAAAATGCGATTTCGCCCTACTCGCACGGATACCGTCATGCCGCGAAAAGTCATCCTGATCGCCGATCCGGGCATCGATACCGCCTTCGCGATTGCGCTGGCACTCCACGACCCGAGCCTCGATGTCGTGGGGCTGATCCCCTGCGCGGGGAACGTCTCCGCCGAGCAAGCGTCGGCGAACGTGCTCGTACTCATCGACCAACTCGAACCGCATAAGTGGCCGCGCACCGCCACCGCGTTGCCGATGAAATACGAGCGCGATGGCACCGCACTCCACGGCCCCGGTGGCCTCGGTGGCGTACAGTTTCCCGTGACCACCAAGCACCAACACCCGACCGCCGACAAAGCGATTATCGACCTCGTTCGGCAAGACCCGCGCGAAGTGTCGGTCATCTGCCTCGGCCCCGCCACGACTTTGGCGCAAGCGTTCATTCGCGATCCGGAACTGCCGCGGTTGATCGACCGCGTCGTGATCGTCGGCGGCACGCACCGCGAGCCGGGCAATGCGGCACCGATGGCCGAGTTCCACTTCTGGCTCGATCCCGATTCCGCACGGCGCGTGTTGCGCTCCGCCGCCGACCCGATCTTGATCCCACTCGATGTGACGCGGAAATTAGTGTTGTCGCCGACGGAGTTGCTCGAACTGCCGAACCCGGATTCGCGAACCTGCCAGTTCTTGCGGAAGGTCGTGCCGTACGGCATCCGCGCGAGTTCGCACCTCTACGGCATCGAAGGGTTCCACCTCAAAGACGTGCTCGGCATCGCGGCACTCGCACTACCCGGCTCGATTAGCACGCAGCCCAAAGTCGTCGATGTCGAAACGAAAGGCGAACTCACCAGCGGCATGATTATCGTCGACGAGCGAAGAGGCAGCAGCGTGATGCCCAACTGTTCGTTCGGCATGGGAGCCGCAATCGGCGAAATCCGCCAGTGGATCGAGCGCGTGTTGATGTCGGCCCCATGAGGTTATTGAAATTACTGCTTCTCAGTCTTACTCCCAACTAACCACTCGCAACTATCCACTACTGCTATCCCACAAACACGCCAAACGGTTTGCGTTCGATTGCCGAGTCTGCGGGAGAGTGTGACGCACGGTGAACCTCGTAGATGGGAGAGGCAAGTCAATGGGCACCACATGCGATTACGATACGCGAGTGTACGTCGATACTCAAGTGTCGTGGATAGTCGTGCCGGCACGGTTCAAAACCCGGTTGCAGTTTTGCCAAATAAGACCACTAAAAATTTGGTTCCGGCGTGATTGGAATTGGGCGAAATCGGACGTAAGTCG
>JAYVQG010000292.1:0-5089 GCA_043757025.1 Limnoglobus sp. | reverse complement strand
TGTCTCGAAGTGTCGTGAAAGTGTCTCCAAGTGTCGTGAGAATGTCGCGAAGTGTCGTGAGAATGTCGTGGTCGGTCGATTTTGTGTCGTGGTCGGTCGATTTTTGGTCGGTAGTTGCGGCGAGTGCCAGACGAAGTGCATTCGGCGTAACCCACAACATAATCTCGAATTACGGCAAAAACGACCGAGACAGATCAGCGATTTGCGATCGAAAAGTGGCGTTTTGAGACGCAAAAACACCCCAAAAAACGGTTTTTGAGGCTCCGGAATTGTGACTTACGTCGATTTTGACACTCGCGAAACCGCCGTTGTGCCGTTCGGGGCAGTTGCTATAGTCGCCCGGATTCGATCTCCTTTTGGGGACTTCCGTGAACGTGCTTGGCATCCTCTTCCTGGCGACTTGGGCACCGATGGCGGCCGAACCGCGTGCGATTGGCCCGACGTTTTGCGTCGGCGACGAGATGGTTTACACCGGCGAAGTGACCGAGGAATGCACGCGGCACGACCGCCCGTACAAACGCAAATTCCGCCTCGAAGTTCGCGTATTCGCACTGAGTGGCCGCGACGATTCCACCGACTTAGCGATTCTGACGCGGCTCTGCCCGCTCGAAGATCCGAGCATCGCCGGGGCCGCCGCTTCGATCACCGGCCTGAAGAGCGCCACGGGGCCAGCCCCCGCCGTCGTACGGCTCGAACTCGTTCGCGTCGATGCCCGCGGCGCGGTGCAGTTGCTTCGCCCGAAGCCGTTTCCGCCATTTTTGCTCAACGACAAAACGACGGTTACACCCGTAACACCGCTGCCACTGAACGAACCCGCGACCACCGAACTCGGCTTCTTCGTGCCCCTGCCCGCAACGGTGGCAACCATCGGCCAGACCTGGACGATCGACGAGCCGACGCGGCCGACGCGACAATGGGAGGCCAAGCGAACCGTCGTGCAGAACGGCGCGCAGGTCGTCGAACTGAGTGCCGTGCAACAGACCGCCGAATGGGAGAAGCCGACCGGCCTCGATCGGCCGTGGCATCGGACCGATGACGTGTTCGTTTCCCCCGTCGATGGCCTGGCACGCGAGTTTAAGCGAGTGATCGAACGCAAGGAAGGCATCCACATCGTCGAACGGCGCACCGTGCGTGCCGAGATGACCACGCCGCCGACGCCACACCGCGGCGAGAGTTTCGCATCGACGCGGCGCGAGATCGAATCGGCGTATTCCTTCGCCCACGAATACGAACAACGAACCGGCAACGCCCGCCTGCTCTTGCGCATCGAACAATATCGTGCGCGACAAACCGAGACGGCGTATCGCGATGCGATCGACACCGTGCTGCGCCGCATACGCGCCGACCGCGACAAGTAGCCCCTTCCGGGGCGTTCCGATGGCAATCTGTTCCGGTTTTGTTGTGAAGCTTCAAAAGGCTGAAGGGTTACGCCGTTCTCAACACCAGGTGACGTGAAGTTGGGATTGACGGCGTTTTCGGGTCATCTCGGTTCGGGATCAATTAGCCGCGACGCGCAGGCTTTGCGTAGCGGAGCGCGTAGACTTCACCCAAATTCTGACAATCCCGTTCCGGGGTGAAGCGCACGCGCTCCGCTACGAAGACTCCGCGTCGCGGCTAATTCCCGATTCGAGAAAGACAAATCTCGACTCGGTCGATCGATTGCCAATGGAAATGGCTTGCGATGCCGGAACAGAAACCGGGTGTTACACTACTCTGACTTCGGCTCCGCCGGTTTCGATGGCGCGATCATGGCCTGTATCAGTAGCAAGCCCGCGCCGACGACGAGGCAGCAATCGGCGACGTTGAAGACGGGCCATTCGATTTTGTAGAAGTACAGGAAATCGCGAACGCCCTGGAAGACGATGCGGTCGTAGAAGTTGCCGATGGTGCCGCCGAGAATGAGGCCGAGCGCGATGCTCAGCCAACGATCGTGCGAGGTGCTGCGACGGGTGCCCCAGACCAGAATCGCGAGTGCGGCGAGCACGCTGACGCCCGCGAAAATGTTGTTCGCCAGTTCCTTGTGGTGCCCGCCGATGCCGAACAGCGCGCCCTTGTTCACGCGCGGCATCACCGGGGCGCTCCAGGTCTGGAGGCCGCTCGCGCCGCAATCGCACAGCGGCGTGGTCGGGTCGAATTCTGCCGTGAATTTGAACCAGCCGGGTACGAGGTCGTACTCGCCGCGTTGGTCGGTCCACGAGTGAAACGCGCCGCGTTCTTCGGTCCGCCCGCCGTTGTGCAGCCAGCGGAACATGCCGTACTTCGACGCTTGATCGGCAGCGAGGCCGAACAGCGCCAGCCCGAGAAACAGCCAGTGGTAGGAACGTTGAGCCTGCATCCGTCGCTCCGTGATCGTGATCGGCGATTGCGAACAATCCGCACCTTATACGAGTTCGATATAGTCGCCGGGGAGGTGCGTCACAACCCCGAACGCTTACAGACAACGACGTTCGGCGCAGGGTTTTCGGGGGTTTTACTAGTCGAGTTCTTTCTGCTTTTGCTTCTGATCCAGGTTGAATTTCTCGTTATCGCGGTCGGTTTTCGTCTTCTTGAACAGAAAGTACGCCATCACGATCAACACGACGACGAGCACGCCGAGGATGACGAATCGCAACGGCGACTTCTGATAGTTGCTCGCGGACTTTTTCTTCTTCTTACGTGGCTGATCTTCGTCTTCGTCCCAATCCGCCGCTTCCGCTTCGTCGTCGTCGTCTTCGCGTCGGGGTTTCTTCTTTCGCGGTCGCTCGTCCTCATCGTCGGATCGCTTGGCCATGTTACTCTCCGGGAATCGCAATGTGATAAGCGTTGATTTTATACGGAAATCGTCTCGCGACTGAGCAGCTCGGATTGACCGGGATCGTTACTCTCGCTATTCGTGCCCGGAATTGTTCGTCGTCATCCAGGGAAGGGCGCACGGCTATGCGTGGGTTTTGGCACGGTATCGTCGCGCTCGTTTGCATTTGGCTCGTCGGTTGCGTGCCGTTTCGCGGAGGCGTGCAGGCGATCGAAAAGTACAATCCGTTTCAAAATGCAGCAGTCAAAGAGAAGGTCGTGTTGCGCTCGGTACTCATCGAACAACCGACGGGCGACGCCTATTTAACCACCGGGATTTGGGCTGCCACGCTGAAGCCGTTGCCGCCGGAGAAAGCGGCGTTGCTCGCGGAGAACGGGCTGCGCGTCGGCGTGTTTACCACGAATGCGCCGGGGCCGTTCCTCGAACGAGTCCACTCCGAAGACGCGACGATCCGCCCGACGGAAAACACCATCGTGGCTGGGGAAGCGAAGGCGATCCCCACGCTCGGCCCCGTCGATCGCGCGAAGTTTACGGTCGTGCAAGACATCGGTGCGGAGCCAATCGTTTGCGATTGGCCGACCGCCGAATTCGCGTTTTCTGTAACCGGTGTGCCCGTCGAAAATGGCAAGTTGAAATTGACCTTCGAGCCGCGTGCGCAACACGGCCTCAAAACCGGTTGGTTACGCCCGAACGCCGACAGCACCGGTTTCGCGTGGTTCGATCAGAAGTCGCAAGAACGCTACGCGAAACTCAGCTTCGATGCGACCGTCGCGCCGGGAGAGTTCCTGATTATCGGCCCGACGGAAACGCCCGCGGAGAAACTCGGCGGCGCGTGGTTCATCGCGCATACCGAGGCGCAGAGCCGAATGCGATTACTCGTGATTCGCGCGTGGCCCGCGCCGGGCACCGCACCGAGTGGCCCAAACGTGCCGGGCCGGAAAATGGGCCACACCATCGCCGCACAAGCCGGTCGCGGCGTGGCACGGGGAATCGCAAATTAACAGACCTCGTTCGTCTACATCGTCACGATCGTCCGCGTCGCGATCGACTCTTCGGCGGCTTCGATCATTTTTTGCGCCGTAATGGCGTCGTCGAGTGTCGAGAGCGGTTGCCCGCCCATACGCAAGCAATCGATGAGGAAGTGGCGGACTTCATTCATGACCGAACCTTGGTAGGCCGTGTAGGTTTGGCTGTGGACGAGGCCCGGCTTAATTTCCACGTGGTCGCGGTAACTGTAGCGCGTACTACCTGCGGTGCCGATGACTTTCACCATCACCGTCCACGGGTCGGCGGCGTGATCGTCGGCGGCGAAGCTGGCGCAGAAGTGTGCGAGAGCGCCGTTCTTCATACGCATTTGCACCATCGCAATATCTTCCTCGGTATACTCCCGATAGTGCAAGGTCGCCTTCATCGCACACAGTTCGACCGGCGCGCCGAGGAGATAGACGAGTATGTACGAATGGTGCGTGAGGATTTGTCGCACGACGCCGGGATAGCGCTTCGCGACTTCTTCCGGGTGATGGATGTTATACATCACGTACGCGGAGACGATCTTGCCGAGGTCGCCGCCATCGATCAGTTCGCGCGTCCGGTTCATGCTCGATTCATAGATGTAATTGTGCCCCGGCAGGCAGATGAGGCCCTTCGCATCGGCGGCGGTTTTCATCGCCTGAATCTCGCCGACATTCATGCCGACCGGTTTTTCCACCAATACATGTTTGCCGTGATCGAGCGCGAGCTTCGTGTATTCGAGGTGCGATTCGAGATTCGTGAGCACGAACACGGCATCGATGTTCGGGTCGCGCACCAAGGCTTCAGGCGAAACGTAGTTCTTGCAGCCGAACTGTTCTGCACGTTCCTTCGCGCGATCTTGCGAGCGATTCCACAAACCGACGAGTTTCGCCCCCGGCGTCTTTTGCACCGCCTTCGCATGAAGTATCGCAATATCGCCCGCGCCGATGAAGCCGACGTTGATCGTCTCTTTGGTCATTTTTGTCATGTTCGCCGCAACTCCGGTCGGAAGGTGATGAGATACCCTCGCTTGCGCGTCGGGCTAACAACCGCTCACGCCAGCATCTTCGCCGCTTTGGCGACGTACTGCAACCCGCTGCCGACGGTGGCGAGCAACAGCGCGTAAAGTAACGTCGTTTGTACTGTTAGCCCGACGCGCCAGCGAGGAAGGAGAGACATCCCTCGCTTGCGCGTTTTGAAGTTGCGCTAAATTGCCTTTCAGGCACGGCGAGACTTCATTTTGTTTAGTTTTGAGGCATCCATGGCTACGAGCGCAACCCAGGGGTA
>JAYVQG010000291.1:0-5095 GCA_043757025.1 Limnoglobus sp. | reverse complement strand
GATGGCCATGTGAAGTACTCCAGGGGTGTCAAGGCTCATTCTATCCCGCAAATGCCGCAGGGGAGTCCAACGTGCGGATCATACGAACCGAGGTAATACGAAGCCGTGCGAGATTTCGCGGTTGCCAAGCTCGGAAAGCCCGTCTACCAGTGAACAGTTGTTAGTAACCGTTCATTGAGGTCGATTGCTCAAAATGGACGGTGATGGCCATATGAATCGCGATCTCTTTTACGGCCTCAGCGAACAGACGAAGGCGGGCAAGCATCGTATGGACGATGCGTTGACACTCCTGAATGCCGTTCGCTGGCGCGGCGCAATGTATATGGCCGGTTATTCGGTCGAGTGTTTGCTAAAATCGAAGCTCATGCACATGTTTCGTTGCGGCATTTGCGCGAGTTGGAAGAAGAACTTCAAACCAAGGGAATTCTTGCGGTCCAGGCGACCGTTTTTACCCATCAGCTGGAATCGCTGCTGCGATTGACCAACGCCATCGAGCGTTTGCGACAGAATGAAGAACACTGGCGGTTATTCAATAAGGTGAACCGTTGGGTGCCTGCTTGGCGCTATAATGCAGACATGTCGAATCGGGAAGATGCTACAGATTTTCACAATGCGGTCGTGAAGGTTTCGCACTAGATCGAGAACAACATCTGAGGAGCGCAAACGTGGCCGAAGCCCAGTTGAAACAAAAAATCCGCGATGCGCTGAGAGGCGATTACTTCAAAGGCCCGGATGATTTAGTGGATGTCTCCGACGGACCGGAGGACAGTATTCACATTGTGATCGTCAGTCGCAAGTTCGACGGTCGGAGAATGAAGGAGAAGGACGATCTGATTTGGTCTGTACTCATCCGGGATCTTCGCCCCGAGGAATGGGGCAAAGTTTCGTTGTCGGTCGGTGCGAGTCCCGAAGAGATTAAAGCAACGTAGACTGCATCCAGTTTGCACGACGCGGACGAACGGCAACAATTCGTTCGGTTCGAGCAATCGTTTACTCCCGTCTTTCACATTTGGCAAACATTGGTATTCCTCGCCGAATACGCCTGTTGCTCCTGTGTCACCGCGTGCCGAGGCAGTACAGCGCTTCCTGACGTTGGCCGTTCGCTTTCTTCGCGACGCGCAGATAGACGCGGCCCCCGCAGATCGTTGGCGAAGCGAAGGTTTCGTCGCCGAGTTTGTTCTTCGCCACGAATGCGTACCCTTTCGGCGATGCTTCAAACAGGAATGTCACGCCCGATTCGTTCGTGGCGTAGATCGTGTCGCCGACTAGTACGGGGGATGCGGTGAAGGCCCCGCTCAGGCGTTCCCGCCAGACTTCTTTGCCCGTGTCGCAACGCCAGCAGACGGCGAAACCATCGTCGATGACGCCGTAAATATGCTCGTCGCGCACGATCAGCGATGGCACGTACACCCGCGTCAGATTCTCCCACACGATCTTGCCCGAACCGTCGGCCGCCATTGCCGCGATGTGGTTCTTCGGGTAACCGCCGGATGTGAAAATGTGCTTGCCATCGGTGACGGTCGATGTCACGCACTCAGTGGTTGCGCCCTTCGTTTCCCAGTGTACTTTGCCCGTCATCGGATCCAGACTCGTTACCAAATCGCATCCGGTCAGGATCAGTTGCTCTTTGCCCGCTGCGGTGAGAATCACAGGCGAAACGTAGTTCGGTAGCTTGGGCCGCGCGTGCGACCAGACCACCGAACCGCTGACGCGATCGAGGCCGACAATCGCGCCGCCACCCTTGTTGTCGGCGGCGACAATCACGAGCGAACGATGCAGCATCGGCGACGAGCCGAAGCCTTGGTGCAGGACGTAATCGACGACTTTCTTCTGCCAGATGATCGCGCCATCGAGGCCAACCGCAGACGTGTGGATGCCATTCGCATTCTGGAAATTAATGTAGATGCGTTCGCCATCGCAGGCCGGCGAGGAAGAGGCGAGCGAACCTTTCGCGTTGCCCTTTTTCTCGAAGCCGCCCTTGTGCAAGTCCGCCTGCCAGACCTTCTTGCCATTCTCTCGCTGGAAGGCGAACAGCGACTGCGTTTCGGTCGCCGCGTCCGCCACGGCGAGATATACGCGGTCGCCGACAACCGTCGCCGAGCCGTGCCCGCGACCCGGTAACTCGGCCTTCCACAGCACATTTTCGCTCTCATTCCAAAGCGTCGGCGGCTTCTGCTTCGCATCGGCCACGCCATTCCCCAACGGCCCCCGCCACGACGGCCAATCGTCGCCCGCAACCACAGGACACGCGCACACCATTAACAACAACAAACATCGCAGCATCGGGACATCCTTCAAACGTGGCCGAGTTCTAATTATTTCTTGCTCCACAACGCCGATCTCCGCTTCACTTCTTCATGGCTGACCACGCGCCCGGCTTCAATATCGGCCAGCCCCTCGTTGATGGCGGCCAAAATTGCGAGTTCCTCGACGGCGACTTGCTTATCGGTGGTGGCTGGCGTTTCTGTTGGCATCGGGAATCTCGGGAAAATTGCGACGGACATTTCCTTCAAAATACACAGAATTTGCGGAAAACGCAATCGAATGGTGAGACGTTACCCCAGCAGCCGCGTCAGTGCCGTCATTCCGAGTTCGGCGACTTGGCTCGGTTTCGATTGCCAGATCATCGGGTTCATCACTTCGAGCGACGCATAACCTTCGTAGCCGATCTGCTTCAATTTTTGCAAGATCGGGATCAGTTGGAAGTCGCCTTCGCCGGGGAAGACGCGGTCGGCGTCGGTCATGATTTCGCGCGGGATGCCGGGGATGTCGCAGAGGTGAACGTGTGCGAGTGTCTGTGGCGTCAGGCGGTCCAAATCTTCAAATTTGCTCGCGCCTTTGTAGTATTGGAAGACGTCTAGGCAGACGCCGACGTTCGGTTCGTCGCACTGTTCGACGAGCAAAATCGCCGTTGCGAGACAGGAACAGAAGGTGTCTGCACCGCGGAACTCGAGCGCCAACCGCACGTCGTACCCCGCCGCCCACTGGGCCGCCTGCGACAGCGATACGACTGCACGGCCTAGGCTCGTTTCATCGATCATCTGCGCAAAGTCTGCCACGACGACCATCGTGGGGATCGCGAATTGTTGGCACAAATCGAGCCGCGTTTTGAAGTGATCGAACGTCGCTTTTCGCGCTTCGCCCTGCGAAAGCAGCAATCCGCCCTGATACGCCGCCGCTACCAAGGTCACGCCGCGATCCACAAGGAGCGCGCGAGTCGCGTCGATGGTCGAAGCCGCGAGATGCTGTTCGAGTTTCGTCAGCCAGACCTCGATCGCGTTACACCCGCCGTCGGTGTACCCCATCACATCTGCGGCAAATGTTGCAGGCATCGTGCTCGCCTGGCTGATACTGTATTTCATGTGGTGATGCTTTACGTGGCGGAAATTGACACGGATCTTCACGGGCGCGACGCCCGTGAAGAGGTGAAAAAGACCGAAAAGCCGCGAATCTCGTTCGAGATGTGATGCCGTAATTTCGGCATCACGGAGAGTTGCGATCACCGCCAGGAGTGGGCGTTACTGGATTTGAACCAGTGACCCCTACAATGTCAATGTAGTACTCTAGCCAACTGAGCTAAACGCCCCTGTACTCTGTTTTTACCTTTCTCGCCCGTTCCGTCAAGGGCAGGTCGGTCGATTCTGATTCTGACCGACATCGAATTCGGCAGTTGCACTTTGCGGCTGGATGCGTCACCATGAGCGTTCTGCTGGGTCTTTCCCTTCGCGAGGGTCGTACTGTGTTACTCCGTTATTCGTGCGTGTTTGCGTTACTGACTGCGATGCTGGCGGTCTCGGTGGCGCAGTCGCCGGACCCGATGAAAGCCCATTCGGGGCTGGTTCACCACCTCGCGCTGTCCGCCGATGGCAAGCTCCTCGCGTCGGCGGGGTTCGATAATACCGTGCAAATCTGGGACGTTACCGGCAACGCGATCAAGCTGCGGACGCCTCTCGCTGGCCATACGGGGCCGGTGTATGCCGTGGCGTTTTCCACCGATGGCAAACGCCTCGTTTCCAGCAGTTTGGACAAGACTGCCCGCATCTGGAACATCGCCGACAAGAAGGTGCTATTCGAGATGAAAGGGCACGCGGACATCGTCGATACCGCGTCGTTTTCGCCCGACGACAAAGCGATTGCGACCGCGAGTGCCGACAAAGCGGTGAAGCTATGGAATGCGGCCGACGGCAAGGAAACGAAAGCCCTCGGCGTCCATACCGGTTCGGTTTACAGCATTGCGTATTCGCCCGATGGCAAACTCTTGGCCAGTGGCGGCGCGGACAATCTGGTGAAGGTCTGGGATGTCGTCGGCATGAAGGAACTCAAGCAACTGAAGGGCCACGACATGCCCGTAACGGGGGTGGCGTTCGCGGGCGATTCCGCCACGCTCGTTTCGATTGGCCTCGATCGCACGATTCGCGTCTGGAATGTGGCCGACGGCAAGGAAACCAAGAAGCTCGGCCCGACAACCGACGACCCCTACGGCCTCGCATGGGCAGCGAAAGCGAAGCGGCTCGCAGTCTGCGGCTACTCGGGGCAGCTGACGGTTTGGGACATCGTTGCGGGCAAGTCGATCTTCGCGGCAAAGATCAAATCGCCGGGCTACACCGTCGCCATCGATACCGATGCCAAGGTACTGTTTTCCGGCCACGATAACGGTTCGATCCAAATCACGCCGATCGTGCCGATGAAGTGACGTCCGAATCGACGTAAGTCGCAATTGCGAGCGCTCAAAAACCGATTTTTCGGGTGTTTTTTCGGTTTTTGCGACCCAAAAAGTCGCTTTTTCGATCGTCTTTCGCTGTTCCGTATTCCGCATCTCGAACTCTTGTCGCGGTTTGCGTCGAATGCTCTCGATTCGAGAACCGGCGCAAGTGGCGACACAAAATCGACCGGCCACGACACAAAATCGACCGACCGCGACATTCTCACGACACTTGGAGACATTTCTACGACACTTGGAGACACTTTCACGACACTTCACGACACCTCGCAAAAGTCGACTTACGTCGGATCGCCTCGGATTTTTTGACTTCGCGCAATCGTCTAGGCGACGGATTTTCCGACGCTTTCACTCCCGAAAAAAATCTCCGATTAT
>JAYVQG010000290.1:0-55704 GCA_043757025.1 Limnoglobus sp. | reverse complement strand
GGACGCTGTCGTTGAAAAGGGGAACGAACTCCCGAGTCGCAATGCGGCATACCAAACGAAAATTGCACGAAACGAGCGCAACGGCGAGATTACACCCCATTCGTCTGGCGATAAATCTTCGAGAACCTGTTCGTCCATTGTTGCTGCGTGGGTTCGATTGTGGCGTGTGTGGTTTCAGATTACCAGCTACTGCGGTTGCATCCAATGCGGTTGAGCGGATTCGCGTTGCCCGTTTCCCATCAAGCGGTTGCACTTGACCGGTATCGGTTGCCCAACTTACCCTGTTGGTTCTAATTGGTGACTTTCGGAGAGTGCCGACGATGCCGACGATCCACAAGATATTTTTGTTGAAGCTACTCGTTGCGGTGGTGGCGATTTGCGGTCTGCTGTTCGGCATCCACGCGATTCAAGCGGGCCGCATTCCCGACGCGCTGAAGCGCCAGGCCGAGCGTGCGATCGACGCGAACAAGACCGACACGGCGGTGCATTACCTGCGGCAATATCTCGAATTTCGCCCTACTGATGTCGATATGCAAGAACGCCTGGCGAACATCTTGCGTTCGCGTTCGACGGACACTTCCCGCTCCGAACTCGTGTTTCTTTACGACAAGATTTTGCGTGGCGACCCGAGCCGCGCCGGTATTCGCAAGGAAGCGATTGCGCTCTGTTTGAAGTTCGGGCGGTACACCGATGCGAGCAATCATGCGGAGGCGTACCTCAAAGATACGCCATCGGACGCAGCCGTTTGGCAGCAACTCGCACTCGCGCAGATCGGCCAACGCACCTTCGACGACGCGGACAAAAGCTTCCGCACCTCGCTGCAGTTCGACCCCAAAGAGCCGACGACGTATTCGCGATTTGCCGAGTTTCTGGTACGCGAACAGAAGCGGCCCGGCGAGGCGAAGATCGTGCTCGACCGCATGGTTTCGGAACTGCCAAACCTCGCCGATTCGTACGTGATGCGCGCGCGATTCGCGATTGCCACACAAGGCGATACCTCACTGCCCACGGTCGCGAACGACCCCGTGATTCGCGACCTGAAGCAAGCGATCTCGCTCGCGCCCAAAACGCCCGAACCGCGGTTGTTGTTGGCCGAACGGTATCAGCGTCAGCGTGCCCCGCGCGATGCGCACGACGTACTCGCGGAAGGCTTGAAGCAGACTCCGAACGACATTCGGATGATCCGCAGTTTGGCATGGCTCGAATCGCATCGCGGCCACATTCCGCAGGCGATTGCCGTTCTCGAAGACGGCATCACCGCCACCCGCGACACCGCCGATTTACTGATCCCGCTCGGCGATTTGTTGTTGCAATCGGGCGACACCGATAAGGCGTTGGAGGTGCTCGCGAAACTCGAAAAGCGACGCGGGCCGCTCGTGAAATTGCAAATTAAATACCTGCGAGGCCGGCTGGCAATGCACTCCGGAAAGTGGCCCGAAGCGATCGAGATGCTCGGCGAACTCCGTTCGGAATCGGCCGAGTTGCCGTTGCTCGAAGCCCAGGCAAATCTGCTGTTGGCGAACTGTCATCGACGCATTGCGGAACCGGAGAAGGAACGCGAATGCCTGAAGTTGATCCTCGCGAAAGACCCGTCGAACGTCGCGGCGCGGTCGATGCTCGGGCAGGCATTTTTGAACGCGGGACAACTCGCCGAAGCGATTCGCGAATACGAACTTGCCGCACAGAATCCCGCCGGAGCAGTCACTTACACCGCGACGGCGATACAGATGAAAGCGCTGCGACTGGCGGCGACGAATGCAACGAGCGATGCGTGGACGAAGTTTGAAATCGAAGCGGTGGCGAGTTTGAAAAAGGGCGGCGTCGACACCGCCGATTCGGTACTGATTTTGGCGGACGTGGCGTACTTCTCCGGGAAGCCGGGTGCCGCGTTGAACGCACTCGAACGCGAGCGATCGCGGCGGCCGGGCGATGTGCGATTGTGGGCGAAACTCGCCGAGCGGATCGCCGATGTGCGTGGCGTGGCGGCGGGCCTCGTCGTACTCGACGAAGCCCAAGGGGCCTTGCCAGACAGTGCAGAACTGCGATTGGCACGGGCCGAATTGTATGCCCGCGACCCGGCGGGTTTGCGACCGATACCGATGCTCGAATCGCAAATCGAAAGCTGGCCCGATACCGAACGGCACCGGTTGTGTGCGGGGCTGATCGACATCTACGAGCGTAAGGGCGACCGTGCCGATGCGTTGCGATTGCACCACCGCATGGCGACCGAAACCGTGCGCGATGCGGCACTTTGGCAGGCGGTGGCCATGCGTGCCATCGAAGCCGACGATGCCACGATTCTTGCCGAAGCGAAGACTGCATTGAAGGCGATCGAAGGCGATGCAGGCGTGTGTCAAATGATCGTGGCAACGGCCGTGGCGGTGAAGTCCGGGAACGCCGCGACGTGGACCGCTTCGCGCGATGCACTGACCGCGAAGTTCGGGGCCAACCCCACGAACGCCGATGCGTGTCTCGCACTCGGCACGATTGCAGATCGCCTCGATGACATGGCATTGTCAGTCTCGTTTTATTCGCGGGCGTTCTCGCTCGAACCGACGCGGATCGAGCCGGTGAAGGGGCTGCTGCGATATCACGCGAGTAAAGGAAACGCACCGGAACTGAAGGCGATGTTGTTGCGATTGTCGATCGACCCACGATGGGCGAACGAACCATTTCAGCGCGTCGTTTGGAATGTCGCGAACACGATCGACCGGCCGGCTGCCGCACGGTTAATTGCTGCGTGCCCCGCGCATCTCGAACGGCTACCCGGCTACCTCGGGTGGCTGGCCGATTGCCGGCAACGCATCGGGCAGACGACCGAAGCGCAGGCGATTCGCACGCGGGCGGTGCAAGCACCCGGCGCGAATGTCGACGACTACGTGCGGTTGCAAGTGGACATCGAAACGAACCGCATCACGGAGTTGGCGAAAGCAAAACTCGACGAGCGTGCGTATGCCACGCTGCTGGCAACGATCGATGCGGCGACGAAGATCGAGAACGAACGGACGTTCGATTCGGCGACGACGCAGCGAATGTATATTCGCGAACGATTCGCGATTATGCTCGCACGGATGGAGCGAACGAACGCGATCGAGTTACTTCAAGGGTACCTGAATCAGCCGAACGAACCGCAATCGGATCGTGCCTGGGCGACGCAGAATTTGACGATGCTGCTTGCCGTGCGCGGCGAACCGGTCGATCGACGGCGTGCGGCGGAATTGCTGATTTCGCAGCGAGAATTGTTCCAAACGGCAGAAGAACGCCGTGCCGTGGCCGGCGTGTTGTCGTCGTTGCATCGCTACCTCGATGGCACCGATCGCACGACCGCGCTGGATCGTGCGATCTCGTTGCTTGCCGAAATTGCGAAGGAGACGAACAGCCCGCGCGACGCGTTCATTCTAAGCCAGGCATATCGTGCTGGGGAGAAAACGAACGAAGCCGTTGGCTGCTTGCAAACGCTGCTCAATCGCGACCCGACGAACGTCGAATACCTGATCGTCGCGATGGAAGTGTTGATCGAAGGCAAGCAGTACGATGCGGCGAAAGCGTTCGCCGAACGATTGCTCGCACGCGGCCCGAACGATAGCCGCATCGTCGCGGCAGTCGCCAATTATTACTGCAAGGCGGGGCAGTACGAACGCGCCATCGCGATGATCGAAAGCGACTGCAAAGAGATCGACCGCAGCGGTAACGAGACGAACGAAACGATACTGGTAGCAGCCGAACTATACGACCGCTTATCGCGGCTCGCCGAACTTCGCGGCACCGCGGCAGTGCGGTTGTTGACCGATGCCGCCGTGGCGAAGTACGAACGATTGTTACCGACGCGGGCCGAGTACCTGACGCGGATCGCATCGCTGTTGGCTGCGGATCGACGGCCCGAGGAAGCATTCGCGAAAATCCAACTGGTGAAGACATTGAACCCGCGAACGAAGGCACTCGCCGGTGTCGCTGCGATACGGAACGGCGCGAGCGATATCTGGGCCGCGCGGGTTCGCGAATGGTTGCAAACGGCACGCGAACAAGAGCCAGACTCGATTCTGCTCCGCCTCACCGAAGCGGACTTCCAGACGATTCGCAACGATTTTGCGGCTGCCGAGAAAGCGTATCAACAGGTGCTGACGATCGACCCGCGCAACGCGGTGGCGCTCAATAACCTCGCGTGGTTGTTGGCCCCGATGCCCGAACGCGCAACGCAAGCGAACGAACTCATCGAGCGCGCGATGAAGGAAAAAGGCCTGACGGGTGAACTGCTCGACACTCGCTCCCGCATTCGCATCTCCGCGAAGCAGTACGAACTCGCCGAGAAGGACGCGGCCGAAGCGCTGAAGCACGAGAAGACCGCGATGCGATATTTTCACCTGTCCGTTGCGCTCAACTCGCAGAAGAAACCCGATGCGGATCGCGCGTTTCGCGAAGCCAAGTCGCGCGGTCTCGAAGCGATACCCCTTCACCCTGCGGATCGCGAATCGTATCGCCGACTGGATGAAGCGAATCGAACCACCTCGTCGAGCACGCCGAATTGAAACTCGGCCCAGACCTCCTAAATTGTTAGCGAGCAGTTCTCCCCTGCAAGCGTTTTGCGTCGTTTCCTGGTGCGGGTTCACTCGGTGATCCCCCGTTGTTTCGTTTCTCTTGCGAGGATTGTTCATGCCCGGACGATCGATACGAACCTATACGGTTCTTCCTTCCCTTCCGAAGTCACTCGAACCCCTCCAAAAACTCGTTTACAACTTGTGGTGGTGCTGGAACGCCGACGCCGTCGCGCTGTTCCGGCGGATCAATCCGGACCTGTTCGAGACGCTCGACCATAGCCCGATTCGGCTACTGCGTTCGACCGAACAAACGCGCTTCGACGAACTCTCCGAAGACGGCGGCTTCCTCGCGCACATGGAGCGCGTCGTCGAATCGCTCGATCATTACATGAAGGCGTCGACGTGGTTCGGCCAAACCTTCAAGGCCGATAGCGGCGCGTGCGTGGCGTATTTCTCCGCCGAATTCGGCACGCACGAAAGCGTACCCGTGTACTCCGGCGGCCTCGGCGTACTTGCGGGCGACCACCTCAAGAGCGCCAGCGACCTCGGCATCCCGCTCGTCGGCGTGAGCCTCATGTACCGCGAAGGGTACTTCCGGCAGTACCTCAACGTCGACGGCTGGCAGCAAGAACGCTACCCGGAGAACGATTTCTTCACGTTGCCGCTCGTGCCCGAACTCAAGCCCGATGGCACGCCGGTGATCGTCGCGGTGCAGTTGCCGGGCCGCGAAGTGTCGCTGCGAATCTGGCACATTCAGGTCGGCCGCGTGCCGTTGTACTTGCTCGATGCGAACATCCCCGCAAACCGTGCGGAAGATCGCGGCATCACCGCACAGCTTTACGGCGGCGACGAGCAGATGCGGATTCAGCAAGAAATTATCCTCGGTATCGGCGGCATCCGGGCACTCCGCGCCATCGGCAAGAACCCGAGCGTTTGCCATATGAACGAGGGGCACGCCGCGTTCGTGGGCCTCGAACGCATCCGCATGTTGATGGAAGAAGAGAAACTCGATTTCGCGACGGCATCCGAAGCCGTCAAAGCGGGAACGTGCTTCACGACACACACGCCAGTGCCCGCGGGGAACGATGCATTCCCCGCGCAACTGATGGACCAATACTTCGGCGATTACATCAGCAAGCTCGGCATCGACCGCGAAGGCTTCTATGCGCTCGGGCGGATTCACCCCGACAACCACAGCGAGCCGTTCAGCATGACGGTGCTTGCTATCAAGCTCGCAAACACCAGCAACGGCGTCAGCGCGTTGCACGGCGTCGTCTCGCGCAAGATGTGGAACGGCATCTGGCCGACGCTGCCCGATGTCGAAGTGCCGATCACCTCGATCACGAACGGCGTACACACGCAGACGTGGTTGTCGCCGGAAATCGGCCAGTTGTTCGACCGATACATCGGCATCCACTGGGAAGAAGAACCGACCGATTTCGCGATCTGGAAGCGCGTCGAATCGATCCCCGATGCCGAACTGTGGCGGACACACGAACGCTGCCGCGAACGGCTGGTCGTCATGGCACGTGCCCGTTTGCGGGCGCAACTCAAGCGTCGCGGCAGCGTGCCCGCCGAGATCGACAAAGCCGAGGAAATTCTCGATCCCGACGCGCTGACCATCGGCTTCGCGCGGCGGTTCGCAACGTACAAGCGCGGCGACTTGCTGTTCCGCGATCTCGAACGAATCACGAAACTGCTCGAAGACACGGAACGCCCGATCCAGTTTATCTTCTCCGGGAAAGCGCACCCGAAGGACATCGGCGGCAAAGAACTGATCGCACGTGTGGTGCAATATGCGAAGCGGGAAGAGTTCCGCAAGCGGATCGTGTTCCTCGAAGATTACGACATGAACGTCGCTCGAACGCTCGTTCAAGGCGTCGATGTGTGGCTGAATAACCCGCGTCGCCCACTCGAAGCATCGGGCACGAGCGGGATGAAAGTCGCCGTCAACGGTGGCTTGAACCTGAGCATTCTCGACGGTTGGTGGTGCGAAGGTTACGACGGCGAAAACGGCTGGGCGATCGGCTCCGGCGAAGAGTATCAGGACTTGGCGTACCAAGACGAAGTCGAGAGCCGGGCGCTCTACGAACTACTCGAAAAGGAAGTGCTGCCCGCGTTCTACACCCGTGGCAAAGACGGCCTGCCACGCGCTTGGATCAAACGAATGAAGCGTTCGATCGCGACGCTCGTACCGATGTTCAACACGAACCGTATGGTCGAAGAATATACCGAGCGTTGCTACCTGCCGTCGCATCGCCGGTTCTTGAAACTGAGCGGGAACCATCTAAAAGGAGCCACCGAACTCGCGGCCTGGCGACGCAAGATCAACGGCGACTGGGGCCAAGTCCGCGTCGAACAAATCGACGCGCCGAACGGCGACACCCTGCGAGTCGGCGGCGATCTCGACGTGAAGGTTCGCGTCCACCTCGGCAGCATTTCGCCGAACGATGTCGAAGTGCAACTCTGCTACGGCTTGCTCGATTCGATGGGGCAAATCGCCGACCCGAAAGCGAAAGCGTTGCTGCCCTCCGGCACCGTCGCCGACGGTCGCGTGTCGTTCGCCGGAACCGTCGCCTGCCAAGCCAGCGGCCAGTTCGGCTTCAGCGTCCGCGTACTGCCCTCGCACCCGAATCTGCCACACGCCTTCGAGCCAGGCTTAGTCACGTGGGGCTAACTGCGAAATGCGGAGTTCGGAACGCGGAATTAATACACCGCGTTCCGTTTAATATTCCGCCTGAATGATATTGCATTCGGGCAACGCGACTTTCAGAAGCGCGATGCCTCCCTCAGTCACTTTCGTCCGCCCCAAAACGAGATCTTTCAGGTTGCTCAGACCGTAAAGGTGGACAAGCCCACGGTCGCCGATCTTCGTAAACGAAATCCGGAGGTACTTGAGCGTTTTCAGATCAGCAAGGTGAACGAGTCCCGCATTGGTGATCTTCGTGTAATGATACAAATCGAGGTGCTCCAGATTCGACAAGCCGCACAGGTGAGCTAATCCGGTGTCGCCAATCTTGGTGGCCCCAATGTCGAGTTGACGCAACTGTTTCAGATTCCCAACGTGGAACAATCCCGCATCGGTAATCTTCCTACACCCATGCATATTCAACTCTGCAAGACCTGGCACGTGCTGCAAATGCGCCAGCCCGTCATCGGTGATACGACCACACGACAGGCTCAGTGTGTGTAACTTTGGCACGAACCGCAGGTGTTCCATCGCCCGATCCGTCAGCTCCGGACCGAAATCCAGTTTGACCAGATCGGGAATCCATCTGAGATTGAGCAAGTCGTCATCGACTACTTTTCGATTTGCAAAAAACGACACGCCAGTTACGATTCCGTTCGTTTTCTCTACGATATAGCCGTTGCCAGTAAGCGAGTTGAGGTAGGCGATCACCTTTTCGAGTTCGGTTACCGGCTTGGGATCCGCATCCGCTAACGCCGACAACCCGACAGGCAGGCCAGCAATCCCCGACCGCAACGGTTGGCGTTGCGCCATCTCTTCTTCAGTGCCGACGCCTCGATACATCTCTTCCGGCAACTCGCAATACACGTCGCGTTTGGGGTTTGCACACCAGTTACGGCCCTTGTCGTCGAAAGGGTTGAATGGAATATTGCGGTCGGTGTAAAAGCCATCGATCACATTTCGTTCGATTTCGCACAACATATCAAAAACATCGCGTTCAATCGTCAAATCGCTGCGTCGCTTGTGCCGGCGATAAAAGTCGGGTTGGCCGTGCCAATAGATCAACATTGCCGTGCCGAGATCGCATCGCCGGCGTATGATCTCGAGCAGTTTTTCCGTGCCGTAATCCCACTCAAAGCCGATAGCAGTACGATGCGCTCGCGCTCGCCATGCTCCGTTCGTTTCGGTAACGATCGCTGTCATGAAGAGTTTTTCGCCTAACTTACCGCGATAGACTGGAATTAGTTCCCCGAAAAGCGTGTTTGTAGACCCGCCTTACTACCTGCGTGTCGATGACCCACAGCACGAACAGGCCTGCGAGGGTCAACTGGTATTCCACAGAATTTACTCCATCCTCATCGCTTGACGAAAGGATGTCAAAGAAATTAACCCCTTCCCGTTTCGCCGCGCCGCGTAGGCAAGACTGGCGAGCACGGCATACAATCATCGTTATTCTCCGCAACACTGACGAGGCTTCGCTCTCATGACGATGCGTATGGAAACCGACACGATGGGCAAAATCGAGGTGCCGAGCGACCGCTATTACGGCGCGCAGACGGCGCGCTCGTTGATCCACTTCGCGATCGGCGACGACCTCATGCCGCGATCCGTCATTCGTGCGTTTGGGACGCTGAAAAAGGCGGCGGCGATGACGAACACGGCGCTCGGCTTGATGCCGCAAACGACGTGCGATGGCATCGCGAATGCGGCCGACGAAGTGATTGCGGGCACGCTCGATGCGCACTTTCCGCTGCGAATCTGGCAGACGGGTAGCGGCACGCAGACGAACATGAACGTCAACGAAGTCATCTCGAATCGGGCGATTGAAATGGCGGGCGGCGTGGTTGGCTCGAAGAAGCCGATTCACCCCAACGACGATGTCAACATGTCGCAATCGTCGAACGACACCTTCCCCACGGCCATGCACATCGCGGCCGCCGAAGAGATCGTGCATCGACTGTTGCCGAGCGTTCGGATATTGCGTGCGACGCTTCACAAGAAGGCGGAAACGTTTGCCGACATCGTCAAAATTGGCCGTACGCACCTGATGGACGCGGTGCCACTGACACTCGGGCAAGAGTTCAGCGGGTACGTTGCCCAGATCGATATCGGACTGAAAAATATCGAGGCATCGGTACACGGTTTGTACGAACTCGCACTCGGCGGCACCGCCGTCGGCACGGGCTTGAACAGCCATCCGCGCTTTGCCGAAGCGGTGGCGGTGCAGATCGCGGAACTGACGAAGTTGCCATTCGTGACTGCTCCGAACAAGTTTGCCGCGCTCGCGGGGCACGAAGCGCTCGTCGGGGCGAGCGGGGCGTTGAAAGTGCTCGCGGTGGCGCTCATGAAAATGGCGAACGACGTGCGTTGGCTGGCTTCCGGCCCGCGTTGCGGCCTCGGCGAATTGACTATCCCCGAGAACGAACCCGGTTCGTCGATCATGCCCGGCAAAGTGAACCCGACGCAAAGCGAAGCGATGACGATGGTCTGCGTGCAAGTCTTCGGCAACGACGCGACGATCGGCTTCGCGGCCAGCCAGGGCAACTTCGAGTTGAACGTCTTTAAGCCGGTCATCATTCACAATTTCCTGCACTCCGTGCGGTTGATTACCGATGCCTGTCACATGTTCGACGAGCATTGTGCGCAAGGGATTACGCCGAACCGCACGCAGATCGATGGACACCTCGCGAACTCGCTGATGCTCGTGACGGCGCTGAATCGGCACATCGGTTACGATGCGGCCGCAAAGATCGCCAAGCAGGCGCACCACAACGGAACGACGCTCCGTGCGGAAGCGATAGCGGTCGCACCGCCGACAAAAAGCGACGATGGAAAGTTCACCGGCCCTACGCTGAATGGAGAGATGTTCGATAATATCGTCCGACCCGAAAAGATGGTCGGCCCAGGAAACGGGTGAGCCATGCGTATCGTCGTCAGTGGGGCCACGGGGCTGGTTGGCACGCGGCTCGTTCCGCGATTGATCGCGGATGGCCACACGGTCGTTGCGGCGAGTCGTTGGACTATTTCACCGGAACGATTTGGCAAAGATTGCGAGACGGCGACGGTCGATTATCGCTCGGTGGAAAGCTGGTTTCGCTGCGTCGAGACGGCGGATGCAGTCGTACACTTGGCGGGTGCGAACATTTTTGAACGACGCTGGTCGCGTGCATACATGCAGGAGATCCGCGACAGTCGCGTCGAGAGTACTCGCTGCCTTTCCGATGCGATTGCCCGTTCGCCGCTTCGGAAAAATGGCGAAGCGAAGCGGTTCGTTTCTTGCTCGGCGATCGGTATTTACGGGGATCGTGGCGATGAAACGTTGACGGAATCCTCATCGTTCGGCAGCGGATTCATGGCCGATGTCGGTCGCGATTGGGAGACCGCCGCCAACTCCGCACGGGAAGCCGGCGCGAGCGTGATTCACCCCCGGCTCGGCATCGTACTCGACAGGGCAGGGGGCGCGTTACCGAACCTCATGCGGCAATTCCGCTTCTTCGTCGGCGGCCGCGTTGGCTCTGGCAAACAGTTCATCAGTTGGATTCACCACCGCGATCTCACCGAAATTTTCGCGTTCGCATTGAACAATCCGTCGTTGACTGGCGCAGTCAATGCGGTATCGCCAAACCCGGTAACGAATGCAGAGTTCAGCCGTACGTTCGGTGCGGTCCTCCATCGGCCGTGTTGGCTACCCGCCCCCGGTTTTGCGTTGCGAATCGCACTGGGGCGAGTATCCGAATTGGTAACAGGTGGCCAACGTGTATTGCCCGAGCGTGC
The DNA here is from genome assembly GCA_043757025.1 of Limnoglobus sp. Taxonomy (GTDB): domain Bacteria; phylum Planctomycetota; class Planctomycetia; order Gemmatales; family Gemmataceae; genus Limnoglobus. The sequence continues at coordinate 44,706 of JAYVQG010000290.1, read as the reverse complement.
GACCGCTGCGGGGTTCGCATTTCAATTTCCAAACCTACGCGATGCGTTGGAAGAGGTTTGCAACGAACGTGTGGAGCACGGTTCAAATCACGAGAGTTTCGCAAAAGGTTCTTGACTCAGTCGATCCTTCCGTCAAAATTGGGTTAGGGAACCTGCGACGTGAATCGTACGTCGTAATGGGTGGTTCGGTCATGTCCCGGTCGGTCGAGCAAACGGAGCGTCGAAATGGTTCGCAAGGGTTTTTGGCTCGCGTTCGTTACGTTTGTTGGGTGGCAGTCTGCATCTGCGCAATCGCCGAATCCGATCGATCTCGTCCAAGGCTTACGCGAAAACGGACTCTCCGACCTCGCTCTCGACTACCTCATCGAACAACAAAAGAAGAACCCGACGGGCGATCTGAAAGTCGTTCTGCCGCTCGAATTGGCGAAGACGCGGCTACTGCTCGCGCAGACGGAGTCGGATGCTGCGGTGCGAGATGGGATCATTGCGGGTGCCAAGAAAGAGTTCGATGCGTTCCTGAAGAATCACCCGACACACCCGCGTTCGGCGGAGGCGTCGTTGGCGCTGGCTCGCGTCGTTTCATTACAAGCCAAGGCACTTTTGAGCCGTGCGTACCGCATCGATACGGGGGCGGCAGACGCGCAAGAGCCAGTGAAAGTCGCCGAGAAAAAAGCTGCTGCCGCCGCGACGCGACCGATGTTCCAGAGTGCGTCGGACCTGTTCGGGCAAGGTTCCAAAAACATTCAGGCGATCATCGACGACCCGGCAACGGACATCGCCCGTAAGAAGTCGCTCGTTCGCGATTCGATGCAAGCCGAACTCGAACGCGGCATCAATCAGTTCAACCTCGCCGATGCCTACATTTCCCCCGAGGGGCAAGAAGCCGTTCAACGCGGTGCCGCACCCGATGCCGCCAAAGCGATCTTCCTCGCACTCGGCAAGAAAGACACGAACAGCCCGATCTCGTGGTCCGCTCGTGCCTGGGCCGCAGCGTGCGATGTCGAAAAAACGGACACGAAAGCGGCCGAAGATGCGTTCAAACAGATTCGCATCGACGCGACGAAATCGCCCGCGTCCGGCGATGGTGTGCGGATGGTCGAGTTTTTTGAAGCCCAGAACAAATACCTCCAGAATCGCCGTGGCAGCGTCAACGAAGTTCGCCAAGCAAAAACGCTAGTCAAAAGCTGGCTCGACAAAGACAAGTATCGTTCGCGGAACACGCCCGAACGACTGAGCATGACGTTCTATTATGCGAGCCTCAGCGAGCGCGAATCGTACGATGGCATTCGATTCGATAAAGCGAAGCCTCCGACAATCACTGGGATCGACGCAAACGCACGCTCGCTGCTGTTGGAAGCATCCCGCGAGTACAAGAAACTCATCGAGTTCGACAACGAATACAGCGATCGTGCGGGCAAAGCGCGAACGCGGGTGGTTCGCACGCTCGTGATGGGTGCCGGCAAGAAGCCTACGGAGTACACGACGTTTGAAGAATGCCAGATGGCGGCGCTGGTGAAACTCGATGCGGGAAGCAGCTTGGAGCCGAAAGAACGCGAAGTGGCTATGAACGACGCGATCGTACTATTCGAGCGTGCTCGGCAACTCGTCACGCCTGCCATTCCAATCAAAGACATCGCCGACATGAACATGATGCTGGCGTACGCCTACCTGAATGGCGGACGCCCGTACGAAGCTGCAATTCTCGGCGAACATTTATCGCAGGTTCAGCGCGGCCCGACGGCAGCGAAAGCGGGCCTGTTTGCAGTCGAAGGTTACCTCGCATCGCGTGCCAAACTCGAAGACAACGACATCAAGAACCGCACCATCGATCGCGAACGCGCCATCCGGCTCAGCATCACTCTCGACAAAAACTACCCGACCGATCCTTCGACCGATTCCGTCCGCTTTCGGCTCGGTCGCCTGTATATGGAAGAGAAACAGTATCAGGAAGCGTTCGATATACTGGCGAAAGTCAACAACTCGTATTCGGGTGCATCGTCCGCACGCATCGCGCAAGGCCGTGCGGGTTACATGCTCATCAACAACAAAGATAGCGCACTGACTCCCGCGCAGAAAGCGGCGGTGTTTCAAAAAGCCGTGACCGACATCGATTCGGTCCCCGAACCGACGGGCGGCCCGGAACTGAAGTCGTATTTAAGTTTGCGAAACTTGCTCGCGCAACTGCATCTTTCCAACCCACCTGAAGGTTATGCGAAAGCGGAACAAGTGGTGGCGGCGGCAATCGAGATCGCGAAGAAGTCCGGTATGGACGATCCCGATAAGAAGGCTGCCATCTTCTCTGCCGAGGAAATTCGGCTGCGTGCCGCGTACGCCCAGGCCGTCGGCTTTTACAAGGCGATGAAGTACAAGGAGATGGCCGACAAGATGAGCCTCGACTTGGTGGCGATGAAAAAAGACGGCTGCGCCACCGATGCGAAACTCGAAGGCGACGGCGGAGTGATTGCGGATAACCTCGATAAATTTCGACGCGAGTACATCGTGCTCTCGTTGCAAGGTCGCCTTCGCGAAGGCGAAATCGACAAAGCGAAGGAGTCGTTCGAGTTGCTCGAACAACTCGGCGGTAGCGTCGAAGCCACGACCGATGCACTCTCTCGGCTCGTTAGCCTCGTTCGCCCGCAAGTCGAAGACTTAAAGAAACAGGGTAAGCCCGAAGAGGCCGCAAAGCTCGTCGATCTCGTCGGAAATCTACTGCGTTCGCAAGCCGAAAAGAAGCTCGCACCGAAAGCGATGGCCGCAATTGGCCGCTCACTTCGCGATTTGGGCGTGTACGACAAAGCGATCGAAACGCTGTCGAAAGTTCCGCTTGCCGATATTGCCGACCTCATGAAACGTACGACGGACATCGCCGACAACGACAAACGCGAAGGCGCGATCGCACATCAAATCGCGCAGATCGAACTCGCCAGAGCGTACCGCGCCACCAAGCAGTTCGATAAAGCCGACGAGTTGCTGAAAACCGCGATGGGAACCAAGGAAAAGCCAGGCTGGGCCAGGGCGCTCGAATATCGCCGCGAGGCCATATTTCTGCTCGAAGACAAAGCGCAAGAGGCTCCGCCCGAGAAGCGTAAACTGCTCTGGGGCGAAGCTCTCCGCGGTTGGAGCCTCATCGCCAACGAGTATCGCGGAGCGATCCAGGCTCCTATCAAAGGCAACCCGACTCCCGAGGAAAAAAGGCTCCTCATCCAGAATAGAGAAAAACTGGTGCCGATCTTCCTCGAACTGATCGCCGACGAAAAACGTTGCCTCGCGAAAGCCAACACGCAGTTACTCCAAGGCAAGCCCGAACTGGCGAGTTCGTTCGGCCGAATAGCACAATCGCTGTTAGACGTCGAACGCGGCGACCAAAAGGGACTCAGTTTAGAAGTCAAAACGAAGTTCCACGCGCTTCTGGAAGAGTTCCCGATGCTGAAAGACGAGTACGTCAAAAAGGGTGGCAAACTGTTTCTCGACCCCAACGCACAAAGCGAAACACCCGTTGTGCCGCCTGCCGCAACAGATAAAAAATAGTCGGTACTAGCAAAAACTTTCAACGAAACCTCGGTCTACCGGAGTTCTCTCGTGATGATTGCTCGCTCGCTCTCGCTCGGTGTTTTGGCCTTCGGCCTGATCGCTTTGACCGTACCGAATTGGTCGCTCGGGCAGAGCGCAAGCTCGTCCGATGTGGTGCGATATTTCGACCGCAAGAACAACAAAGAGGCGCGCGCGAGCGGCGAAGTGCAAGAATCGGCGGCCGGCGTGAAGGTGGTAGCCGGTGGCAAAACGGTCGCGATCTCACCGGCAGATATTATTGCGGTCGAGTACGGCAAACTCGATGGATTGAAGGAAACCCCCGCCGAACTGCGTACGCTGGAAACGCGCGAAACCGCACCGAAACTGCGTAGCATCTATACGGAGATTCTTAAAAAGGGCGTCAACGACGCAAAATCGAAACGCTTCCTGGAATACCGCGAAGTGTCGTACGCGATTCGCGTAGCCGACGGTAAGATGGGCGACGAGTTCAAAGCCGAAGCCGTCCCTACGATCGCGAAACTAGCGACGTTCCGCAGTACCTACGCCGACTCTTGGGAAGTCTGGCCCATGTCGCGTGCCGCCGCACGGCTACAGGCGGAGTTGGGTAATTACTCTGAAGCGGCATCGACGCTGGCCGCGCTCGGCAAGAACAAGAATCTGCCGAACGACTTGAAGCTCGAAGCCCGACTCGCCGAAGTCGAAGTCCTGTTCCGCGCGGGCGATGCCGCAGCGAACGCGGCACTCGCGGACCTTTCCAAAACGGCCGGTTTCCCGGCGACGGGATCGCTCCGCGAGAAATTGAACATCTACAAAGCCGCCGCTGAGGCTGCCCAAGATAAGGCCGCAGGATCGAAACCTACCGCTGCTATCAAGACAATCGAAGCGATCATCATGAGTACGAATGACCCAACTGTGAAAGCCGCCGGTCACAATGCGCTCGGCGAACTATTCGTGATGTCCAGCCTGCCCCGCGACGCAATGTGGGAGTTTCTTTGGGTCGAAACCGTTCACAATCAAGATCGCGAAGAACTCATTAAGGCCGTCGCTCGCTTGGCCACAATCTTCGACCTCGTCGGCGACAAAGAGCGAGCTGAGATCTACCGCAAGAAATTACCCCAAGTGAAAGGGGCTTAAATCGAGCGAACGACCGATGCGGGATCGGTTGAGAATCGACTGTCGGGGGTGTAGCTCAGTTGGTAGAGCGCTGCATTCGCATTGCAGAGGTCGAGCGTTCGAGTCGCTTCATCTCCACTCGACGAAATGGGCTTGGCTCGAACGATTTCCCTTCGGGGTGCGTCTCAGGGTACAATTGTGCCGACGCTGAGCAACCGGAGGGAACCCCGTGCGATTGACTTTTTCTCATTGGATGGCCGCACTGTGTGCGCTGGCGATCGTCGCGACACCGTGTTCGGCGGTTATTAAAAAACTGACACCACTCAAGGAAGTTGTCGAAGGCACGAAGCTGATTTTCGCGGCCGAGGTCGAGAAGATCGATGCCGACAAGCCTTCGATGACGCTGCAATTCAAGGAAAATCTCAAAGGCAAATTCGAGATCGAATCGCTACCGGTGAACCTCAAAGGCGACAGTTTCGCGAAGAAGGACGACCACGCGAAGGTGATGCTCGATCGCCTCGCAATCGGTCGGAAGCTCATTTTGTTCGCCACGAAGGAAGGCAAAACCTACCAGGTATTCGGCTACCTCGAAGGCACGTGGTTCCAGATGCAAGGGAGCGAAGACGCCGACGGCAAGGCGGTGCGGTGGGCGTTCCTGCACTGCGAGCCGTACTTTCGCCGTACCTTTAAAGGCACCACAGCCGAGTTGAAAGACGCTCTCGAAAAAGCGCTTGCCGGGAAAGCCGAGCCACCCGCACCCGACGAAAAGGAACCCGCTGGCTACGGGCCGCTCCCAGAGAAAAAGAGCCAGTTGCTGACACCGGGCAATCACTATTCGACGACACTTTTCGGCGTGATCCCGTCGTTCATTCTCGTCGGGCCGCTCGCGATTATCGCCGCATTCTTCCCCGGTGTCTTCGCACGCCTCGCGATGAGTATGAAGCGCTGGCGGGCGTTCCTCGTCGTGGCGAGTACGAACAGCACATTCGCGTTCGCTTACTATTTTCTCAGGGAATATCTGCCCGATACGCGCTGGTTCGGCACTTCGGCGTTCCTCGGCTATCTCATCGCGATGATCCTCGCCGGCTTACTTTGGGCAGGTTTACGCTACCGCAAACTCGCGGCGAGCGATCCGTCGGTCACCGCCTCGCCATCGCGCCGCGAGTGCGTCTGGCTGGTCGGCCTCACGCTCGGCACCGCCATCGTGTTAGCGCTACTCGGCTGGGTATTTGGGCGAAGCAGTTTATTCGATTTACCGGGCCGTGAGATGACCGCCGTCGGCTTCGGCCTCGTAGCGGCAACGGTCTACACCCTCTACCGCGTCGTCACCCGTCGCGTCGATTCGTCCACGTCCACGACCGCCATCAGCCTTTCCGGCGAGGCAGCAGGGCTGTTCGGGTTACTGGTGTTTAGCGGTGCGATGCTCTACACAACGTGGCCAACGACAGCAGCGAATGCCATCGCAACGACCGAACTCGGCGATGCGGCAAACCCCGAATCTTCCGTGGGGCCGAAGCTCGTCGATGTGGAACTTCACAGCTACGACGAAGCCACGGAAGTGCTTTCCGGCGTCGCGGTGGGCAGTGAGGGCCGGCTCTATTTCGGCACGATGAAGCAGAGCGGATTCTCCACCACGGGCAGCATCATTTGTGCCGATGCTGCGACGGGCAAAGTCGTTTGGAAGTTCGACAACGATGGCGAAATGAAGCCCGTCTATTGCACGCCAACCGTTGCCGGAGGAACCGTGTTCGTCGGCGAAGGTTTGCACACCGATTCGGACCGCAAGCTGTTCGCGCTCGATGCCACGACGGGTAAACCAATCTGGAACGCAGCAACGACGAGCCACACCGAAGGCACGCCGCGAATCGCGAACGACCGCGTCTATTTTTCGGCGGGCGACGATGGCATCTATTGCGTGAGTGCGAAAGACGGCAAGGAAGTGTGGCACATTCAGGGCAACGAAAACAAACTGCACATCGACACGCCGCCCGCCGTTCACGGCTCGCGCGTGTTCTTCGGCAGCGGCTATCAAACGCTGGCAATTCTGGCCGCCGACGCGACCACCGGCAAGGAACTTTGGCGACTACCGGTGCCGTTACGTTCGTTCGGTTCGCCACTGGTGCGGGGCAGCGAAGTCTACTTCGGCCTCGGCACGGGAAACCTGAGCGAAGACCTTTCGACCGAACCCGAAGTCGGCGTTCCACCCGAAAAGGAAGCGAAAGGCGCGGTGATTTGCGTCGACGGGAAGACCGGCGAAAAGGTCTGGCAATACGATCTGCCGAAGTCGGTTCACACCGAACTCGCTGCCGACAAACGCACGATTTACGCCTGTTGCAAAGATGGCTCGCTCTATGCTCTGGATCGCGCGACGGGCAAACTCCGCTGGAAGCGGGGTGTCGGGAGCGCGTTCGCATCGGGGCCGGTTTTGGCACAATACGCGAACGGGGCCGTTACGCTCGCGGTCTATGCGGTGTCGCTCGAAGGCCGCGCGGTCTGCCTGAACCCCACAACGGGCAACCCATTTTGGTTCCGCGACCTCGCTGAGCATACGAAGAAGAACGTGCAGATCGGTTCGACGCCGATACTCATCAGCGATGCCACCGGCGCAAAGCGAACGCTGACCTTCGGCGGGCTGACCGAAAACAAAAACAACGCCTCCAAAACGGCCGTCGTCTTCAAAATTCAGGACGAAATCGAAGAGTGACGAACGACGAGATTGAAAGTGGTCCGCGGTTAATTCAAGAGAACCACGGAATTCACTGAAAACACGGAAAAAGAACGAGTGGGCACGTTTTTACCTACCATTTTGCCGTATTGATTTCCGTGATTTCCGTGTGTTCCGTGGTTGATTGAACTGAACCACAGAGAAACAACAAGTGATACGTTCCGTCGGCAAGTTTGCTTCATGATGATGGGGCAAGATGCACGATATAAGTAATGCCAGATGAAGGGTTTCGTTCGAGACCGACGAGGTGTCTATGACCTTCGCAAGGTTGGGTATCGTCGCGCTCGCGACTTGTATCGGTGCGGGTACGGCTACCGCGCAAGTTCGTACCGCGAAATCGAACTCGCCGTCGACTGCGTCGGCCGAGCGCAACGCGATCCTCGATGCGGTGGCAGTTGCGCATCGCGATGCGGTGGCGAAAATCATGTCGAAACCGACGCTATCTGCGAAGTACACCGAAGAGCCATCGACCGTTCACGCGACGGTTTACGAATGGCTTCTCGATCACCCGGACCGCACCGCACTCGCTTGGCGACGCCTAAACGTCCCATGCGTTGAGATCGCCGACTCCGGCAATGGCAAGTTCACGTGGATCGAAGATGGCAGCGAATTGACGTGGCAAGTCGTCGGCAAATTTAGCGGCGGGCTGATCTGGTACGCCACGGGGAAAGTGAAGGCGGCCACGCTGTTACCGCTCATCCCCGTAAAGGTGGTCGCCATCGTGCGGTTCCCGATGAAACCGACTGAAAAAGCCGGTGTCGTCACGGTTACGCCGGAGGTTTCGGTGTACTTCCACTCCGACAGCCTCGCCGCCAACACCCTGTTACGAATGGCAGGCCCTGCCGCACCGAAGATGGCAGAACAGGGGTGCGAACAGCTACTCTTTTTCTTCAGCGGCGTCGGCGACCACATTTGCAAAAACCCAGACAAACTAGCGATGTTACTCGGGCCGAAAGAGGCGAAGAAGTAGACTTTCGCCTCTCGGGAATCGACGTAAGTCACAATTGCGGACACTCCAAAAACGGTTTTTGGGGTGTTTTTCGGTCTCAAAACGACACCTTTTGATCGCCAATCGCCGATCTGTTCCGAAGTGTTTTGCATTATCCTGCAATCCTGTCGCGGTTTGCGTCGTGGCTCTCGATTTCGCATCAGCCGAAACTACTGGTCAAAAATCGACCGGATGCGACCGAAAATCGACCAACATTGACCGAAAATCGACCGGACGCGACAATTCTGTGTCATTTCGCGACACTTTTGCGTCACTCCGTGCACGATGCAAAAGTCGACTTACATCGAATCGCCTGCGATTTTTTGACTGTGCGAAATCGTGTGGGTGTGGGTGACGGCTTTCTGAGTTCGTTTCGCCGTGCAGTGCAGTAAAGAGCGGGGGAGTGAACCAGCGAACAACGGAATGAATTGTTTTCTGTTATTTGATTTGACTTCGTTCTTGTGAGCGGTTAAAACAACATTAAGACAACTGAATGCTGTTATGATTGTTAGGCTATCTAAGACAGAATCGGTTCTGTGAATTAACCAGTTCGGCAAGGCAGGGCGCACGTATGGACGAGCCATCATCACCGGCCCCGGTCGCGAAGCCAATAGTGGGGTTTTCGTGCCCCGGACCAATGTACTTCCCCGGACTGCTGGCCATCCCAGCGGTCCACATCGGTGTGCTATACGCGGCCTTGTGGTGGGCGAAGGCGGTCGGCCCGTCGTGGCTGCTAGCCGGGGTCGCCGTTGGCGGGTTAGCTGCGTTCTGGCTCGTCTTCCTCATCGCCGCCCGGTGGATAGGCGATCGTGGAACAGTTATTAACATGCTTGGATTTGCATTGATCATGCTGACTTGGGGCGGGCTTGTCGTGGCGGCTGTGTGGTGGCTGGTACGGGCAGTCCAGACGCTGTATTAGACTATGGGGCGTGATGGCTTTCTGGGACTTCATAGCTCACTCAGCCCCTGCCGCGGGTGAGCGGGTCATTCGGCAGCAAGGACACGGCATGAAGACCGACACGATGTTACGCGAGTTTTCGTCCATCGACTTGGCGGCGACCCAATCCCAAGACGATTCGGTGCTTTACCACAAGTACACTTTCTGCCAGAGATGGGCGCGCGGATGGTGTAGCTTTCCTCTCGCGGAGCGAGAGGGCTACGTAACCTTCTCGCTCCGCGAGAAGATCGCAAAAACCATCGCAACGGAATGTATCTGCTTCGCCTTCGCCGATGGCAGCGTGCGACTCCTACGCTACAGCGCCAACCCGATCATGCCCGCACTCGCGACCCGCGCGGGTGGCGAAGTGGTTACGGTCGAGTGAGCCGTTTATCGCGCTTCGGCGTAGCGGTGGGTGGGTGTGGGGCGGCCGGGGCGTAGGCTTTGCGATTGGCGGAATGTGGGCGTAATCCCCAAGCGTTCGCACTCTTGCGAGACGATCCGGCGGACTTCGGTTTCGAGAACAATCGGGTCGATGGCCACCCGCGCGTTGACGATCAAATCGGCACCCGTGGTTTGGCAATGCGATGGCAGGGAGAGTTGGGCCGGACTCACGCTACTGATGACGTTGGCCACGCCGAACGCGCCGCCATCGTCCTGGCCGATCACCTTCAAGTGTGCGACTTCACTTTCGGTTCGATTCAAGAGTTCGTGCAACCGCGATACCACGTCCATCAACAGCGAATCGAGCGAGAATGGTTTCGCGGATTCGAGCCGGATGCTGGCATTCAACCAGCCGAGTTCGGCTTCGCCTTCGGCATAAATGTCGTAATCGATGTCGAGAATTTTGCGGCCATACTGGCCGTTGCTGCCGAGCAATTCCATGAACGGCTCGAAGCCTTCGCCGGTCGTGGCCGAGACGCGCAGGATCGGCGTGCCGGTGTAGCGTGCCGTCACGAGTGCGACGAGTTCGTCGGCCGATTCGGGCGAAAGCTCGTCCATACGATTGATGACGATGGCGTCGGCTTCTTCGAGTTGCTTCGTGAAAATGTACGCGGCCTTCGGCGAGAAGCCGGACTTTTGTTCGCCTTTCAGGATGCGTAATCCGTGGCTCGGCTTGAACAGCACCGCGTACGGTGCGACTTCAAAGCGGCTGGCGTAAAAGTCTTTCAGCGGTTGCACGACGGTGGCGACGAGGTCGGTACAACTGCCGACCGGCTCGGCGAGAATGATATCGGGGCGGTCCGCTTCTTGCAGTTCGCCGATGCGGGTAGCGAGTTCGTCGAAGCGGCAACAGAAACAGGCACCCGCGACTTCTTGCACGCGAAAACCTTGCGCACGCAGCGAATTCGTATCGACGAGGTCGTTCGCCTGGTCGTTCGTGACTAGCCCGACTTTGTGCCCGCGGTCCTGGTACGTCCGTGCCAACCGTGCGAGGGTCGTCGTTTTCCCGGCACCCAAAAAACCACCGATCATGATGAAGCGAACGGCCATAGAAAATCTCCTGTTATCGAGAAGTATAAGCGAATTCGGCACTGCCCGTCGGCCAGCGTTCTTGCGGTGCGTACCCGATGAGTTGCGTCGTTTCCGCGAGATCGTAGCGCACGCGATGCGTCGGTTGGCTCGTTGCGTAGACGATCGAGAACGACGGTAGCGCGATGGCTTCGACGGCTAATGCGAAGAATCGGCCAGCATCGTTGGGGCTGAGGTAAACATCCTGCCCGAGTTCGCTGTTTTGTATCTCTGCGACTTGACCGAGGTCTCGTGGGCACCAACCGAGACGCACCGCAAGTACCGTCATCCCGTGTTGTTTGGCGTAAACCTGCCCGAGTGCTTCGAGGAAGACTTTGGTACATGCATACAGGTAGCGCGGGTCGGGTGGTGTCGCGCCATTCACGGGAATTCGACCGGCGCGAAGGTGCCCATCGACGACTTGCCCGGTGCTGGCCAGAATCACGCGACCGACGTTCGCTTTGCGTGCCGCTTCCATCACGTAATACGGGGCCATCACATTATTCGGGACGAGTTCATCGATGAAATTATCGCCATCGTCGGGTGAGTGGCCGCGTGGGAACTTCGCATCGTCCGGCGAGGCCGCGAGGTGGATGAGGCAATCGACATCGCCCGCCGCCGCTTCCAGCGCAGCCGCATCGGTGACATTCGCCACGATTGAATCGGGAAGTCCGGGCGTCGGCACGCGGTCGAAACCGATGACGCGATGGCCGCGTGACACAAGCTCCGCGACGGCGGCCCGCCCCAATCGCCCTGCCGACCCGGTGATGAGAACTCGCAACGGCATGGTGAATCGGTTCCGATAAAAAACAGCAGGTGGTGCGACAACGGTATTGCGTTAAACTACACAAGAGAGTGCGAAGCTGTTACAATTGCACGCAATTCTACGAGGATGACCCATGAACCGTCGCGATTTTTTGGCCGCAACCGCCGTCGCACCGCTCGCGATGGCAACCCTCACCGCCAAGGAAGCTGCTTCTATGCCTGCCGTGATCGATACGCACCAGCATTTGTGGGATCTTACGCAGTTCAAACTCGGCTGGCTGAAGGCCGGCAGCGATTTCGATCAGAGTTTCACGCCGAAGGAGTACGCCAGCGCCACCGAGGGGCTGAACGTCGTGAAAGCGGTGTATATGGAAGTCGACGTGGTGCCCGAACAGCAGCAGAAGGAAGTCGATTTTTTGCTCGAACTGTGCAAGAGCGAAAAGACGCCGACGTGTGCCGCCGTCGTTTCGGGGCGACCGAATTCGGACGGGTTCGCGAAGTACGTTGCGCCGTTCAAAGGTAGCAAGTACATCAAAGGCATCCGCCAGGTGTTGCATGTGGACAGCACACCCGCCGGGTATTGCCTCGATCCGAAATTCGTGAAAGGGATACAGCTTCTCGGCGACCTCGGCCTGAGCTACGACCTGTGCCTTCGCCCGGCCGAACTGCCCGACTTTGCGAAACTGATCGACGAATGCCCCGGCACGCGGTTCATTCTCGACCACTGCGGCAACCCGAATAAGAACTTCACCGCCGCCCAAACCGAGGCATGGAAGAAGGGCACCGCCGGTATCGCGTCGAAGAAGAACGCGGTGTGCAAAGTGTCCGGCTTCCTCGCGAATGGCTGGGAAAAGGGCAAATGGAAGGCCGACGACATCGCCCCCATCGTCGATCACATTCTCGACACATTCGGGCCAGACCGCGTGATGTTCGGCGGCGATTGGCCGGTGGTTTTACTTGCCGGAACGTACAAGGACTGGCTGACGGCGCTAAAAGTGATTATTAAGGGCCGCCCCGAGGCCGATCAGAAGAAGCTGTTGCACGACAACGCTGCGAAGTTTTACGGCTTGTAATCTGTTTGCACTGGAGGCCGTGATATGGTGCGGTCACTGATGATCGCGATGCTTCTTGCCGCAACTGCGGTGGCGGCCCCCGTGCCGAAATCGCCGCCCCCCGACCCGTTCGGGCAAGGCTATCTCGGCGTACGGGTCACGTCCGGCACGATGACTTTGAGCATCGTCGAACCGAACACGCCCGCCGCGAATGCGGGAATGAAAGCGGGCGATTCGCTCGTGAAAGTGGGGCCGATTCAGCCGCAAGAATTCGAGGAAGTGCGTCAACTCATCGGCGGTATGCGCCCCGGTACGATCATCAACGTGACGGTACGTCGCGGGAACGACGACGTGCAAACGCGCATCGTCCTCGGCGCACGCCCCGCAAACTTCGACCAGCTTTCGACTTTACCCATCGAGCCGTTCCCATGAGTTCGACACTGGCAAACTCCCGGAGCGTTCCCAAACTCGCTTCGGGCGACCGACTCACGCGCGACGAGTTCGAACGACGCTACACCGCGATGAGGCACGTCAAAAAAGCCGAACTCATCGACGGAGAAGTCTACATGCCCATGCCCGTCAGTTGGGAACATCACGGCAGCCCACACGCCGACATGATGTTCGCTTTCAGCATGTACAAGATTCACACCCTCGGCGTGGACATCGGCGACAACGCCACGATTCGCCTCGACGACGACACCGAGCCGCAACCCGATATTGCTGTGATCGTGCGACCCGAATTTGGCGGTCGGACATCCTTCGTCGATGGCTACATCGAAGGTTCGCCCGAACTCATTGCCGAAATTTCGGCAACGACGGCGAGCATCGATCTCAACCGAAAAATGCTCGCTTACCAGAGGAACGGTGTCACAGAGTATATTGTGTGGCGAACCCACGACGAAGCGATCGACTGGTTTCTGCTATGCGATGGCCTGTTCGTGCGGCAACAACCCGACGAACGCGGCATTCACAAAAGCGTCGCGTTCCCCGGACTTTGGCTGAACGTAACGGCTTTGCTTGCGCCAGATATGTCGGTCGTGCTTCAGACGCTGATGCAAGGAATCGCATCGCCGGAACATGCACGCTTCGTCGAAGGATTGCAACAGAAACGCAGAGAGGCAGGTACGCCATGAGTTCGACATTTGCAAAACTCCCGGAGCGTTAACTCGCATCGGGCGACCGGCTCACACGCGACGAGTTCGAGCAACGCTACACCGATGCCCGTCATTTGTGAACATCATTTGTCCGTCAGCTAGTGCCAGAACTCGGAAATAACGCCCCAAGTATTTCGCTTGTTTCCACGGGAATTCCCGCAAATTCTGTGGCAGATCATTTGCGAGTTCCGGCACTAGGGATTGATGGGTTCAGGTGCTTTCATCATTTTTTTTCGGGTGAACTTGATCAGCGAGTACGATGCGTCTTTGGGTGGGTCGAGGGTTTTCGCCATCGCTTTTTCGTCGTTGCCGGACAGAACGGGGCCGGCGATTGTCAGGGAGTTGCCATCGTCGGATAGCTCGTAGGCGACGCGAAAACTCGTTTTGTCGCGCGTCCACATCATGCTCTTGAGCTTGTTGCGGAAGTCGAGCGTAAACGTATGCTCCACGGTATTGACGTTGAACGAAACTTTGTTTTTATCGATTGTCAAAGCCAGATGGTTCGCGTTGTTTTTGAAATCGCCGTTAATCATCGAAGTCCCTTCCCAGATCCCCTGAAGCTTATCGTGGAAGTCCATCGGATCGATCAACAGCATCTGCGAGTTCGGCAGATCGATAATCGCACTATACTGTTTGAGAATGTCGATACCAAGGATGCCGTGCATTTCCGGTATATCACTCGGCTTAGAAAGTTGAATCATTTTCGTCATATCGAATACCGTCCAGGGAAGTGGTAATGATAATGGAAATTCTCCTATCGAATTCGACTGTGAAACAGCAATCTGTGCAGAGGTGGTGCTGCCGTCAAAAAAACTCGGCTTTACAAATTTGAAATCGACGAGTGGGAGAGAATTCGCTTTGACAAAACTGAGGTCGAGCGCTGAAGCACTCGCGCCCGTGTCGATCAACATTGTGCATTTATGTTTATCAATGTTCATGTCAACGTAGGCAAAACAGTTATTCTGAGATATAACTATGGGTATGGTGGAATACTTATGAAAAGCGATATTTTGGATGGTTGCGAATTTTTTCGCTTCTGTTTTCGGTAGTTGTGGAGTTTGACCGCTGACGACCAAACCAATCGTGCCCAAGAACACCACGCACAAAATGATTTCTCTACGCAAACGAGCATGTATAGAATCCTAAAACTGCAAGTCGAATGACTTGCAGAATGAGTTGATGTTTATGATTCGCGACTTCAGCTACTTCTTTTTCAATTCGATGGTCTTCAGCGGGTTCGATGCGAGCCATTCCGCTTGTGCCCTCAGTTTATTAATGTCTTTCTTCATCCATTCTATTATCGCAGAATCTTCTGGCCGGCTTTTCAGAGTGAGCGCATCGAGAGAAAGCTGCATCTTGTCTGCACGTTTTATGTTCATTTCTGCGAGACGGGACAACGCCTCGTTCACTTCGTCAGTTTTTCGGTTGTCCTCTTGCGTAGTTTGGTCGAGAAGGTCAATTATAGAAGGGATTTTTGCATTCCCTAAAAACGTAGACAGCAGAATAGCCGCAAGCATATGTTTTCCCCGTTTGGCTTCTCATTTCTTGCCGAGCACAATCCACTCGGCCAGTTCGGCTTCGAAGGCTTCGATCGTTTCCAGTTTCCAGTTCTTCCGAATTGATATTTTTTCTGAGAACCAAGACCAGTTTTTCGAGCGCAATAATTGTCCCATGAACGTTCGGGGGATTTGGCGACGTTCGGATTTCAGCAAGCCGCTCGAGATGTTTTCGATCCAGCTCCTTCATTATGCGTTGTCCATTCGCAGTTTCCCAAGCCACCCTCGCTCGAATATCATTTTTATTGACCACAACTTGCTTCTGACCCGCGACTTTGAGCAATCGCGCGGCACGGGGATTGTCCATCGATACGGGAATCATTGCAATGCTAACGAGGATCGGTATCATGTATCGTTCCTGATCGGAATGAACCTGACGTAAGACGAACCCGAAACGAAAGCCCCGCGACGAATGTCGCGGGGCTTTCAAAATAATTACTGCTGTAACAAATTACGCAGTTGGTCGACGTGATCTTGCGCCCATTTTCTGGATTTGATATTGGATGCCAAAATTGATTTCAAGTCCACCATCATACCTTTTGCCTCAATACTGTCGTTCTTCTCGAGAATCGCGTCGAGAAGAACGATCGCTTTCTTCGTATTCGCGATGATAGTATCACATTTTTTAACGGTGGAAATATAAAACGCGAGCTCGCTACGATTCCGTTCGCGTTCTTTCTGTTCAAACGATTCAGAAGAATGCGGTGACAGTTGGAATGGCGATGGCAACATCCCAAGAAAAAGCACGACGAGAAGCATACTGGAGTCCTCTTATGAGTTATGCGTTGGTCGGTAAGTCCGACCACATTTCGACAGGCAGCGCAGGTAAATTGACACCGTCAAAATACAAGTGGATTTGCCGCATTTCACTGATGATGTCGAACATTAACGTTTCGAGCTGAGCTTTGTATGTTACCAGTTCGTTTATCGCATCTGTGAATTCTAACTGTTTACCGAGAAGAATTCTTGCTTTGAGCGGATCGTTGTTAGCGAATGCGTCGATGATTTGTACGCTCAATTCAACAGTCTCTGAACGGAGTCGATTCAACCGATAATTCGCAAAATCGAGTTGCGTCTTCGTCATGTAATAATTGGCGTAGAGCGCAGTGTACCGGTCGCGAAGCTCTTGTTCGTTGACATATTGATGGGGTCTGCTCGGGTCGAATTTGAACGGTACGTATGGAGGTACGTAATTTGGGTCGGCTGGCGGGATAGGTGGAACGAGAACAGGCGGCGTGATGATTGGAGCTGTTGTAATGGAAATGTATTGACTCCCAGAACCACTGCCCGAGCCACTCTCGCTGCCGCTACCCGAATCAACCGTGACATACGGTGTGGAAACTGGATTTGGACTGATCACTGTCGCGTCCGGAACGGCACGCTCGTCGAGGGCTTGTAGCATCAGTCGCACATTTTGCGACCGATTTTTACACCTCCCCCCCCCATTTTGCCCATTCTACCGAACCAATTGGGAACTCGCATCATTCGACTCCTTCAGAACCAGAATAGTGGATGTGTAACAAACGCATTCTTTACCGCCTCAAGACAGTCACACTGTCATTGTTTAGAGATTGTGTTCACGACTGGATCGCTTGTCAAGATGAATAATTCCTTTTTCGTGTACTTCGTCTGTTTCGCTTGGAATTCGTAGTGAAAGTCGTGATTCTGGTGCAAATCTCCGTTTGATCGTTGCATGTTGCGAGAGTTGCGATTACTCTTTCACTTCTGCCGATTGTTCCCACCTTCCCTCGCTGGAGCCTCCCTCATGCGTCGTTTGTTTTTAGTCGGTTTCGCCCTCACTCTTGGCGTTACGGCTCGTGCCGACGTCAAACCGCACCCGCTGTTCACCGACCATATGGTGCTGCAACGCGGCATCGAAATCCCCGTTTGGGGTAAAGCCGAACCGGGCGAAAAGGTAAAAGTGACGCTCGGCAAAAGCGATGTCACCGCGACTGCCGACGACAAAGGCATGTGGGCGGTGAAGCTCCCGAAGTCCGACGCGGCCACCGGTCTGACACTGAGCATTCACGGCAAGAACGAGATCGATCTCATAGATGTTGCCGTCGGCGAAGTCTGGGTCTGTTCGGGCCAATCGAACATGGAGTGGAAGGTCAATCAGCTGACCAATGAAGGGCAAAGCGAGAAAGTCGCGGCGGCTGCGAAGAACGCGAACATCCGTTTGTTCACCGTGCCGAATCGCCCTTCTGCGAAGCCCGAATACGACTTCTCCGTGTCGAAGACTGAAGGAAAGTGGCTCGAATGTAACGAGAAAAACGTCACCGAATTTTCGGCTGTCGGGTACTTCTTCGGTCGCGATATTCAAAAGGCGTTGAACGTGCCCGTCGGGTTGATCGCGTCCGATTGGGGTGGCACCTCGTGCCAGTCGTGGACGAGCCGCGAGGCACTTTCGGCGAAACCGGAACTCAAGTATTACGTCGATCAACACGACGCGACGATGAAAAACTACGACGCGGACAAAATCGAGGCTGCATACAAGAAGGCACTCGAAACGTGGAAAGTCGCTGCCGAGAAAGCGAAAGCCGATGGCAAACCCGCCCCACAACAGCCGCGAAAGGCCGGGAACCCATCGAGTTCGCCGACCACGACGACACTGTACAACGGCATGATCGCGCCGATCCAACACTACGGAATCAAAGGGGCGATCTGGTACCAAGGCGAATCGAACGCGGGCAAAGCCGCCGAGTATTACACGTTGTACCCCGCGATGATCGCCGACTGGCGCAAGCAGTGGGGTTACGATTTCCCGTTCATCGGCGTGCAACTTGCGCCGTACATCGGCGGTTCGAGTGGCGTCGATTACGCCGAACTTCGCGACTCGCAATTTCACGCGACGAAGGTACTCAAACACGTCGGCATCGCGATCATCACCGATGCCGGCCATGAAACCGACATCCACCCGCAACAGAAAGAACCCGTCGGCGTGCGACTCGCACTCTCGGCACGGGCGCTCGCTTACGGTCATAAGGTCGAGTACAGCGGTCCCGTTTACAAGAACGTGGAGGTCGATGGCGACAATCTGATTTTGAGTTTCGATCACGTCGGTGGTGGACTCGTCGCCAACGGGGAAACGCTCACGGGCTTTACCGTTTGCGGCGACGACAAAGTCTTCAAACCGGCGAAGGCGAAGATCGTAGGCGAAACGATCGTCGTCACATCGGGCGACATCGCGAAGCCGATAGCGGTGCGCTATGGCTGGGTGAATTTCGCGAAGCCAACGCTGAACTTCGGGAACAAAGCGGGCCTGCCCGCAGTTCCGTTCCGCACCGATGACTTCCCGCTAACGACGGCACCCACACCGAAGCCCGCACCGATGCCGGCTTTGAAGAAGTCGTAAGCGAACAATAGTCACAGCGTGGAAAGCGGATAAGAATGACAGTTCTTATCCGCTTTTTTCACGGTGCGATCGATGAATGCGCGAACGGTGGTGGTCGTCGGTGGCGGGGTCATCGGCACGGCGTGTGCCTACTACTTAGCGCGGGCCGGTTGGCGCGTCACGGTCATCGAGAAATCGACGGTTGGCGGTGCGTGTTCGCACGGCAACTGCGGGTACGTCTGCCCGAGCCACATCTTGCCGCACGCCGGGCCTGGCGCAATTTGGTCGACACTTCAGACAATTTTCCAGCGCAACTCCGCACTCAAATTGCGACCGTTAACGGTACTCGCGAACCTCGGCTGGTTCCTCCGATTCGCACGCAAGTGTAATACGCGCGACCGCAATCGCTCCGCCATCGGCATTCAATCGCTGTTGAATTCCTCGCGCGAACTTTACACCGAGTTGATCGAACGCGAACGCATCGATTGCGAGTGGGACACCCACGGCATGTTGTTCGTGTTCCATACGAAGCACGCCTTCGCGCACTACGAAACGGTCGACGAACTGCTTCGCACGCAGTTCCAGATGCCCGCGCAACGCCTCGATGCAGACGAGCTTCGCGCGATGGAACCGGCGCTGAAACCGGATGCGGTATCGGGGGCGTACTGGTATCGATCCGATGCCCAACTGCGGCCGGATCGGTTGATGATTGGCTGGCGCGAAGTCGTCGAAGATGCGGGCGGCACGTTCGTGGAAAACTGCGAGTTTGCCGGTTTCCAAACGACCGCCGGTCAAGCGACGGCCGTGCAAACGAATCGCGGTGAGTTCGCAGCCGATGCGTTCGTGATGGCAACCGGTTCGTGGACGCCGTTGTTGAACCGACATCTCGGCGTGAAAGTGCCAATCGTGCCGGGGAAGGGCTACTCGATCACGATGCCGCGACCGACGATCTGCCCGAAGTATCCGCTGATATTCGAGGAACATCACGTCGCCGTCAGTCCGTTTCAAAGCGGCTACCGCATCGGTTCGACGATGGAATTTGCGGGGTACGACAGCACGATGAACCGCGATCGCCTAAAGCTCCTGCGCGACGGCGCGGAGTTTTACTTGAAAGAGCCGACCTGCGAACCGGTGCAAGAAGAGTGGTGGGGCTGGCGTCCGATGGTGTTCGACGGCAAGCCGATCATCGACCGCAGCCCAACCCTGCCGAACGTGATAATTGCCGCCGGCCACGGGATGCTCGGTCTATCGATGGCCACCGGCACGGGCCGATTGGTGAGCGAACTCCTCAGCGAAACGCCGACGCACATCGACGCCTCGCACTATTCGCTCCGGCGATTTTAACGCCCGAGTTTGTCGAGGATGTTCTTCGTGATTCGCATCACGATGGGGTCTTTCCCGCGCAGGCCGTGCGACCAGTCGGTGCTAGCGGCTGTCACCACGGTGCCGCAGCGTGTGTAGGTGCCGAGCGTCGCGTTGCCGATGTGGCCTTTCTCACTTTTTTCGTACCATTCGTAATCGTCGGGGTGCCACTTCACGGGGCAACTCGCAAGCACCTGAAAGTTCTCCGGCGTGCCGTCCTTTCCCGTCGGCGTGGGCAGGCCGTCATTCCAGACGAGTTCGCAGCCATCGCACTCGTAACCGACGATCGTGTCCTTCCCACCAAACACGTCGCCACGCTTCAGGTTCGTGCCCTCGAACAGCCAGTGTTCGGGCCGATGCACGGTGTATTCGGCGGGGTCGTTCATGTACTGCCCGTGGCTCTTGCGATAGCCGCCATGCAAGAAGCCGACACCCGTCAGTTGGTTCTCGGGCCGTCCGATGAGGTAGTGGCTCCAAAGTGAACTGAGCAGTTTCATATTGCCAGATTTATAAACCGGATCGTCTCCGAAGTTTTGCTTCCAGCACGTGAGTGCGCGCCCGTTGTCTTCCGTGCGAACCTGCCAGCAACAGGTGTTGCCGCTGAGGAACGCGACGTTGCCACCGTTGCCGATAAAGCGTTCGAGATTGTCGCGCATCGGCGACGACCAATACTCATCGTGGCCCACACTGACGACGAGTTTGTAATTCGCCAGCAGTTCCGGGTGGAACTCCAAATCGGCATTCGAGCAATAGTCGATCTCGTAACCGCTGGCTTCGGCCCACTGCACGAACGGCCCTTCCCACGATGCGAACTGCGATTGTTGTGGGCGGTCGAACGAGACGCGCCGACCCTGGACTTTGTGTTTCGCGTGATAGCCGTACAAACTGTAGCCACCCCAGTTCGTGTAGGCGTTGTAAGTATTCGTCGAGAGTGGCAGCAAGATCTTGGCGTTACCCGTTTGGCGGGGGCGAACGATGAAATAGGCTTCCGTGCGAGTCGGTTTACCACTGTTCGAATTCGTTTCGAGGCGGATCGTGTAATACCCGGAACGCCAGTCGTGCGGCACGTGAAAGTTTAAACTGACAGGCCACTGACAGCCATGCGACGAGGCATTCGCAGGAACCGGATACGCGGCTCCCGGCACCGCTAACTTCGTCCAGACGACGTCGCGTTTTTCGCCGAGCCTGGCTATCTCGATGTCGAACTTCGGGGCCGTACACGATACGTGCAACCGCAGTTCGTCGCCGGGCCGGTAGCTCGTTTGGTCGGTATAGCCTTCGGCTTTGGCAGGCTCGACCGCGTCGGCGGCAGAAAGTTTTGCGGCCACAATCACCCCAGCACCCACTGCCAATGCCGTTCGGCGATCGATTGCGAATGAGTCGTCGAACATGGTCGTATCTCGGAGAATGGAATGGTGGGAGCAAGTGAGAGTAGTGTACCTCCAATCGATTGCGAGAGGCAAAATGATTCTGTTCTTTTATGGTTCGCTCAAACGCGGCTGGTCGAACCATCACTTGGTTACCGATGGGAAGTTCCTCGGCACAGCGCGGACGTTCCCGCACTATCGGCTCATCGACCTCGGGGAATATTACGGCATGATCCGCGATGACGTGAACGGCATGACGATACTCGGCGAGCTATGGGAAGTGAACGAACGCTGTCTGGCCGTACTCGATGCGTTCGAGGGACCAGACTATCCGAGACAGTCGGTAGACATCGTGCAGCGGGGCGACGTACAGGGCTACCTGTGGGCAGGGGAATCGCACGACTGACGATGCGGTGTCAGTTTCTATAAACCCAGAACGTCGCTCATCGTGTACAGGCCCGCGCCCTTGCCCGTCAGGTACTTTGCGGCTTCGAGGGCACCGCGTGCATAACTATCGCGGCTATAGCCTTTGTGGACGAGTTCCAACGTTTCGCCGAGCGAGCTGAAAATGATCGTATGCTCGCCGACGTTGTCGCCACCACGCACGGCGTGCATGCCAATTTCATCGAATGGGCGTTCGCCGACGATCCCTTCGCGGCCGTGCAGAATCCGCTTCTGTTGCATTTCGTCCTGGATGATCTTCGCGAATTGTGCCGCCGTGCCGCTCGGCGAATCTTTCTTGAAGCGATGGTGACGCTCGATGATTTCCACATCGAATCCCTTGCCGGCCAGCGTTTGCGCGGTCAACTTCGTCAGTTTGAATAGCAGGTTTACGACGAGGCTCATGCTCGGCGAGAACAGCACGGCGGTGTGGTGGGCGGCGGCGGCGATCTCGTATTTCTGCTCGGACTCGAAGCCCGTCGTCGCCACGACGAGCGGCAACTTCCGGTCGACGCAAACTTGCAAGATCATCAGTGTGGCGACCGGAACCGAAAAATCGATGACGCAATCGACGCGAGTCGAAAGCGGAATCTCGACGGTGACGGGCACACCGAGAGTGGCGACGCCGGAAATCTCGCCGACATCGCGCCCGAGACTCGGGTGCTTCGGCGAATCGACGGCGGCCACGATGTGCAAGTGCGGATCTTCGCTGGCCAGTGCCACGAGCCGTTGCCCCATCCGCCCGCACGCCCCGTTAATCGCAATGTTCGTTTTCATGATCGTGAGTTACCAGTCTGTAGAAACGGGGTATTGTCGAACGAGTTTGTCGTCCGTGAGGATCGTCGCATTTTCGACGAGCGCTTGGGCAACGAGCATGCGGTCGAACGGGTCTTTATGAATCGACGGCAACTGCCCGACACGAAGTGCGTGCGCGGCAGTGATGGATATAATCGCGAATCTGTTTTTAGCTTGTTGTTGTGCAAGCACGATCTCAAGCGTATCTGTGAGCCTTAGTTTGCCGATCTGAATCTTGACTGCGATTTCCCAGATGCTTGCTACGCTGAACAAAACCCGGTTGGCAGGATCCGTCATGATAGACATGACCTTCGGCGTAATCCGAGTCGCATCCGTATCTTGCCAGATGAAAACGTGCGAATCGAGTAGCACATTCACGATTGTTCCTCCCAATACTCATCGGGCAGCGGATCCGCAAAATCGGGTGCGATGTAGGCACCGGGGTGCATGTTCCAGATCCACTCTCGGGGCGGAACCGAAGTGGCTAATCGCAGTTCCGGTTCATCGGGCACCTGTACGACCACTTCCGCTCCGCCTTGTGCGAGCGTGAGTAGCTCTTCGAGTCGTTCGCGGAACTCTTGCTTCGTTACGGTGATCGTCATGGCGTGGCTCCTGCTTTATGCGTACAACTCGATGGCTTTCACAATCTCGCTGAGGTCGTTTGGCACTTGTACGGCGCGATTCGCAAATGATGCGCGTTTGACGCCGCGTTTGCCGAGGACGTCTTCGAACATTTTCGGGTCGCTACTATGGTACGCCACCGTTGCGGTCGGGTCTTTGAGCAAGTGTGCGGTCAGCACGCAGACGACGCGCTCATCAGGAGAAATCACGCCCTCGCGAATGAGTTTCTGCAAGCCCGCGACACTTGCGGCACTCGCCGGTTCGCAACCGAGGCCGCCTGCCCCGATCTTCGCCTTCGCGTCGAGCATTTCCTGGTCGGTCGTCTCGCGGACAACGCCACCGAGGCGTTCGAGCGCACGCAACGCCTTCGGTAAATTCACCGGCCGGTTGATTTCGATCGCGCTCGCCAACGTGTCGGCCCGCGAGTTCGTGTCGTCCATCCGTTTCATGTACGAATCGATGACATCGGTGTTCGGCACTCCCGCGTTCCAGCGTACGCTGTGCTTCTCGCAAAGCTGATAAAACGTGTTGGCCCCTGCTGCATTGATGACCGCGAGGCGGGGCATCTTGTCGATCAGCCCGAGTTCCTTCAGTTCGAAGAACGCCTTGCCGAATGCGGAACTGTTGCCGAGGTTACCGCCCGGCACCACGATCCAATCGGGCACTTCCCAACGCAGCGCTTCGAGGATGCGGAACATGATCGTCTTCTGCCCCTCGAGGCGGAAGGGGTTGATGCTGTTGACGAGGTAGATGCCGAGTTGCTTCGAGACTTCTTGCACTCGCCGGAGTGCATCGTCGAAGTCGCCCGCGATCTGGATCGTGAGTGCGCCGTGTTCGAGTGCCTGCGACAGTTTGCCGTAGGAAATCTTCCCCGAGCCGATGAAGATCACCGCACGCATCATGTCGGTGGCGGCGCAATAAATCGCGAGGCTGGCGCTCGTGTTGCCCGTACTCGCACATGCGGCCCGGCGTGCGCCGACCATCGAGGCGTGCGTGAAGGCCGCCGTCATGCCGTTATCTTTGAACGAACCCGACGGGTTCATCCCCTCGTATTGCAAGTACAAATTCCCCGGCTTCGAGCCGACGAAGTTTGCCACGGTGTCGGCGCGTTGGCAGAGCGTCTGCCCTTCGCCGATCGTCATGATCTTGTGATCGGGTGCGAACGGCAGCAGTTCGCGGAACCGCCAAACGCCGGAGAAATCGAGCGGGTGCGTGCGGTTCGACCACTTCGACTCGAAATGTTTCAGCGATGTCGGTACGGGCAGCCGGTTCCAATCGTAGGCGACATCGAGCAATCCGTCGCACTTCGGGCAATGGAACGACGTGTCCGAAAGTTCGACGGTGGCCCCGCAATGCGGGTGAATGCAGCGTTGATAAACGAGATCGGTCATGTCGTTTCATATCCCTAGCGTAACAGCGTACGCTCCGTTAATTTAGCAGAACGCCGAACGCTTGACGATGCCCGCACGGTAGGCCATCCGCACGTGTCGACACTTTTGCCCTCCCCATCGCATCGCTGCGGGGTATGCTAGCGACATACTCATTCCCTCCAGCCCGACTGCCCTATGCCCGCACACCTACTTTCGCTTACCGATGGCCCGAGCATCCTGATCGACAAACCCGTTCTGCTCTTCGGCCGACATGCCGAGTGCGACGTGCAATTGAACTCCAAAAAAGTCTCGCGCCGCCACTGTTGCCTAGCACAGGTCAACGATTATCTCGTAATCCGCGATCTGGGCAGCACGAACGGCGTGCGCATTAACGGCAAGCGCGTGATCGAGGGCAAGCTCAACCCCGGCGACGAACTGACCATCGGCAACTTCAAGTATCAAGTCTGCGGCGACGTCCTCGGCCGACCCGAACCGCACCTGCCCGAAGACATCAAGGAAATGAAAAAAGAAGCCGCCGACCGCATGGGGTGAGATCCATTTCCAAAGCAACGAGCGTGGAGAAGTTTTTGGCTTCTCGACGCTCGTTGTGTTTTCAACAATAAACTTCCTACTCGTTTAATTAATCACGATTTCCCAGCCGGCGGAGTCGTTGGCGATGATCGTGGTTTCATCGGGTGCGGTGCCGACTCGCCAGGTGAAGGTCTTGCCGACGGTGGCGCTCAGCGAGGTTTTGCTCGGCAGTGTCATCGTCGTGCCGTCGACAACCAAATTCAGATCGCGATCCGAGTAGTTGTAGAAGCCGATCCTCCATTTGCCATCGACGACCTGTTTGCCGTTCGATTCGACGGGCAGCATCGTGATCGCCGGTCGCGATTTGCCGGTTTCGGGGCTGTATCGCGAGGTGGAAATGCCACCGGTCGGTGCGACCGGAGCCACATCGAGCAGCTTGATTTCTGGCTGCTTAATCTCTGGGATTTTGATGTCCGACGATGGCTTCGGTTGGTCGATCGTTGGCAGATCGAACGATGGCAAGTCTGTCTTTGGGGCGGCCGGTTTCGGTCGTTCGATTGGCGGTAGTTCGATCTTGGGAACAACCGGTTTCGGTTGTTCGTTCTTGGGTAAATCGGTCTTGGGAATCGTCTCGAGTGGTAACGGTTTCGCGGGTTCGACTTCGACGGGGCGAGGTGGCGGTGCGAACGATTTTTCGAGCGGGATTTCCATCGGCGTGGCAAACGCGGCCGGGCGAATGGGCGGCTTTTCGGTCTCCGGTGCTTGAACGCTGGGCTTCTCCATCACCTTCGGCGGTGTAGCCGGTGCAGTACGCGGAGCCATCGGCGCGACGGCGTTTGGAGGGCACGCATCGTGAACGTAAATCGGTGTACCCGGTTGGCAGTAGTCGTACGAGCCGACCGGGATGTACGGCAGCGTTGGCGAAAGGAAGACAATTTCCGGTGCGACAGTATTCATCGGCGCAGGTGGGCAATGGCGAGTCCGCCAGCCGAACGCCGTCGCGCCGTCGGGTAGCAGAACCAATCCCGCCGAGGCGAGCAAACAAACAGAACGGGTCATCGGAAGACTCCTTTCACACCGGTTGCGGATCGAGTTTGCAGGTATGTGGCACTATCCTTACCATCACACCATAATCGTTGTACCCGTTTCCGTCGAACCCTCAAGTGAGCGGTACCGACAACAATCGGATGCTTAGAAAAAGGGAAATCGTTACAAACGGTGTAACTCGTCGCGATTTTCGCAGACGCGCCAATAAACAATCAAGTGAAATCCTGAAAAATCCGACGCTTTTTGCCGTCATGTTGTGGCTCGGCGTGGCCGATTTCGCGGTCGCGCAGCCGGAGTGTTACACGCGAGCTGCGTATCCCAGCTTCGCACCGATGGTAACGCTCTCGACGTGCCAATCGGAATTCATCACCGCGAAGTCGGCTCGTTTGCCGACCGCAATGCTGCCGAGTTCGCGTTCGAGACCGATGATCGTGGCCGGTGTCAGGCTGACCATGCGGATGATTTCGTGTGCGGGGGCACGGGTGGCACGCATCATCGTGCGGATGCCATGATCCATCCCCATGACCGCCGAGGCGAGCGCGTTGCCATCGAGTGTGACGCCGACACCATCGCACTTGCGGATTCGCTCACCGGTGCCTTCGGGGCCGAACCAATACTCGCCATCGGGCCTATCGACCGCACGCATGGAATCGGTGACGAGTGCGAGCTTGCCATTTTTCAGCTTGAATGCAAGCCGCAACAGCGAATCGTCGAGGTGCTGACCATCAGCGATCACCTCGGTCGTAAGCTCTTCAAAAAACAGCGTTGCTTCCATCACTCCGGCTCGCATGGGGAACGCTTGCTGAAGCCGCAATCGCGCCCGATCCGACATCGCGCAAAACAGGTGATCGACGTGCGAAGCACCCCAACCGATCGCGGCTTCGACTTGCTCGAACGTGGCGTAACTGTGGCCGATGTTGACGCGCACGCCGCGACTACGACAAGCCAGTGTCAGTTCCTCCGCACCGCTCAGTTCGGGCGCGATCGTCACCGTCAATGGGAACGAGTCATCGAACGCGCCGTATGCCTCGGCATCGTCGGCGTGCGGTGTCAGGAACTCCGCATTCGGGTGACAACCCTTCGCGGCAGGCAGAAAATACGGGCCGTAAAGATGGCAGCCAACCACACGCGCGCCACCCGTAGATGTTTCGCGAAATCGTGCGCAAAGTGCAAGAAATCGCATGTATTCTGCCGTCGTGGCAACGGTGCTCGTCGGTGTTAGCGATGTCGTACCGTGCCGGGCGTGCGTTTGGCACACGGTGCGAAAGGCATCATCCGTGAGGTCCATGAAGTCCGCACCGCCCCCGCCGTGAACGTGAATATCGACGAAGCCAGGGCACAAGTAATTCCCCGAAACGTCGATGCGCTCGGCATCCGTCGGTATCGTCAAATCCGCTCCGACGAATTCGATGCGGCCATCGTGGCACAGCACGCTCCACCCGTTCGCGATGCCATCGGGCAGCACGACCTTGGCATTCACGAACGCGACGGTTGACATGGGTGACCCTTTCGTTACAGGCGGTGCGACCGTCAACGCAGGCACACCTTCGCTCGTTGAAGGTGCGGCACTGGTCGCGTTTTGGTCGCTTGTTTCGTAATGATAATGGTAGAAAACAAACTACAGGTGAAGCATGGCACGCCGCAAAATTGACGGTTTACGAATCTTGGTCACGGGTGCGTCGCAAGGGATTGGCCGAGCGATTGCCGTTGATGCCGCAAAACGCGGCGCGAAGGTGATCGCCACCGCACGTTCCGCCGATTTACTCAACGAACTCGCCAGCGAAATTCGTGCAGCCAACGGCACCGTCGAAACTGTGACGTCGGACATTTGCAACCCCGCCGACCGCCAGCGGATGGTGCAGATGGCACTCGACCGGTTCGGCGGGCTGGACGTGCTGATTAACAACGCGGGCATCGGCGCAACGGGGCACTTCATGGACTCCGACCCCGAAATTCTTCGCACGATTTTCGAGACAAATTACTTCGCACTCTGCGAAATCACGCGACTCGCGATTCCACACCTGAAGCGAGGTACGACGCCGGCGATCGTTAATATCTCGTCGGTCGTCGGTCGGCGAGCGTTGCCCGCGCGTTCGCTTTATGCATCGAGCAAGTTCGCGGTGGCGGGGTTCAGCGAGGCGATACGTGCAGAACTTGCGAAAGACAATATCGATGTCGTGGTCGTCAATCCCGGGCTGACGCAGACGAACTTCTCGCAGAATATGCTCGAAGCGAAGGCGAAAATCAGCCTCGATCACAAACGCGGGATGACGTCCGAACAAGTGGCCGACGCCACGCTGAACGCGCTCGCCAAGGGAAAGAGCGAAGTCACGCTCACCTTCGACGGCAAACTGCTCGTGTTCCTGTCGCGATTCTTCCCGTGGATCATCGAGTACAAGGCCAAAAAAACCGTACGCAAACTCTTCGCCGATGAGATCGCCGCACGCGAAATGCGGAATCCGAGTTAATGTCGGCAGAATGAACGTCGACTACTTTGCGAAGGAAATGCGATGCACTTCTCTGCCATTCTCGTTCTCGCCGTGGCATCGCAACTCGAATCCCCTGCGTTTCGATTGGTCGCCAAACCGGGGGAGGCGTACGTTCTCGAAGTGGCGAATCTCGCTGCAAATCCTGTTGTAGATTGGTCTGCGAAATTAAAAATCATCACGGGTGATGGCACGCCGGAACAGCTTGCCGCACGGGTGCCGATGTTGGGGCAATATTCGTACGCGAATGGCACGCTACGCTTTGTACCGCGGTTTCCGTTTTCGGTGGGCGTACACTATCTCGCGATCTGGACTGGCGACACCAAACGCCAGTTTGCATTCGCAATCCCGAAGCCAGTCGTCGTGCGTTCGACGGTGGTGGCGGTGTATCCGTCAGGCGACAAACTGCCGGAAAACACGCTGCGAATGTATCTGCACTTCTCGCAATCGATGTCGCGCGGCGAGGCGTTCCAGCGCATTCGCTTGTACTGCGACACCGACAAAAAATTCGTCGAGATGCCATTCCTCGAACTCGACGAAGAACTCTGGTCGCCGGACCGCAAACGCTTCACCTTGTTGTTCGATCCGGGCCGCATCAAACGCGAGGTCAAGCCGCGCGAAGATCTCGGGCCGGCGCTCGAAGCGGGGAAGTCGTTCACGCTGATCGTCGACCCAAAATGGGAAGACGCCAACGGCTATCCGCTCACAGAAAGTTACCGCAAAACCTTCGCCGTTGTGGCGGCCGACCGGCAAGCCGTCGATCCGTTGAAGTGGAAAATCGCGGGGCCGAATGAAGCAGGTACGCTCTCCGTGCAACTCGGTAAACCGCACGATGCCGCGCTACTGCAACGGCTCGTTTGGGTCGAAGATTCCAAAGGCGAAAAGAGCGATGGTGACATCGCACTGTCATCGCACGAAAGCGTCTGGTCGTTTCAGCCGAAACGACCGTGGACGCGAGGCAACCATCGGCTCGTTATCGATCATCGACTCGAAGACCCGTGTGGCAATCGCGTCCACGACCCGTTTGAAACCGACCTCACGAAGCGGGATTCGCTGAAACCGAAGCCAACGTCGGTGGTACGCGAATTCACCGTGAAGTGAGGCATCACTTCGCTTTCGCCTGGAAATACTCTTTCAGAAACGCACGCAGCGGTTTCGATCGCACTTGATCTGCCGTTGTGAATTCGAGGCGAAGGACTTCCGTTCCGTCGGAGCGTTCGTTGGCGATCGATGCCGCGTGTGCGGCACCTTCGACGTGGCTGAGATTGTACTGGCCCTGCTTGATGACAAAGTTGCAAACGAGCGTCTTGCTCTCTTTCGTACGCCACCAACCCCACGACTTCGCGTCGTTCGCCGTCTTGAACAAAATATGCTCGCGGCTATCCCATTTGACTTCGACATCGGGCACCATCTCGCCGATGAGCTTCAAGAGTAAGGGCAGGGCAGGGCGGTCCCACTTTGCCCCTTTGCCGGGCGGAAACCCTTTCTCGCCGAGGTGCCACGCTTCGCCGTCTTTCTTCCACGGCATGTGGTCTTCGACGCTACCCTGCGACTTTTCTTGTAGGCTTGCGAACGATGCGACCGCCGTCTGGAGAAACTTCAAAAACGCTGCGGTTTCGACCTCGGCCATCTTGTGAACGACAATCACGACCTGCTGAATTCCCGGCGATGTTGTGATTTCCACGCGGTTACTATCGCGCGAAAAACCTTCGAGGCCCGGCGTGTCGCTGAGCGGTTTCAGGTTGAGTTCCGCACCCAAAATTTCTTCCTTGAACGTGCCCCGACCGACGCGGAATACGAGTTTCAAGTATGCTTCGTGGCCCGTCATGGCGTGTAGGAACCAGCCGTTCGATTTCTTCGCGGCCGAAATTTCCACGATGCTGCGGTGATTCCAATTCGTGTCGGAGAACGTGCCGAATTCGTGGATGCGTTCGTTCACCCACGCGAGCACGGCACCCTCCCATTTGCACGGTTTCCCCGTCGTGGTGACGCGGTCTTTCGCGTGCCAGCGTTCGCCGTTTTCTTCCCACGGCAACTGCGAATCTTTCCCCACTTCGGAAATGTCCATATCGCCGACGAGCGCGAGTTTCGCCGCGTTCGGGTCGTAGCGTTCGCGTACGACGTGTGGCCCCGCTGCAAGAATCTCCTTCAAAATGATGCCGGTGTGCGACACGGGCCGCGACTTGTCCGCCGCCTGTTTCGCCACGACTTCGGGCGTGCCTTGCGCGACGACCTGCCCGCCGCGGATCCCCGCTTCGGGGCCGATGTCGACAACCCAATCTGCTGTCTTAATCACTTCGAGATTGTGCTCGATGACGATGACGGTGTTGCCGAGATCGGCGAGGCGATGGAGCACATCGAGCAGCTTTCGCACGTCGTCGAAGTGCAACCCTGTGGTTGGTTCGTCGAGCAGATAAATCGTACGGCCAGTGCTCGGCCGCGCGAGTTCGGCGGCGAGTTTCACGCGCTGGGCTTCACCGCCGGACATCGTCGGTGCCGACTGCCCGAGTGCCATATATCCGAGGCCGACATCGGCGAGCGTTTGCAAAATCACGCGGATTTTCGGGATGTTTTTGAACAACTCCAGCGCCTGCACGACTCGCATCGCCAGCACGTCGGCAATCGATTTGTCGTGGAACTTTACCGCCAGTGTTTCGGGGTTATATCGGCTGCCGTGGCACGTGTCGCACTCGACCCAGACATCGGGCAGGAAGTGCATTTCGATCTTCTTTTGCCCCATGCCTTCGCAGGCATCGCAGCGGCCGCCCTTCTGATTGAAGCTGAATCGCCGCGGGTGGTAGCCGCGCACTTTCGCCGCGGAGAGCCGCGAATAGACTTCGCGAATGAGATCGAAAACGCCGGTGTAAGTCGCGGGGTTCGACGACGGCGAGTTGCCGATCGGGTCTTGATCGACGTTAATCACTTTGTCGATAAAGTCGAGTCCGGTGATCTCATCGTGCGCCGCACCGACGGTACGGGCGCGGTTCAGTCGTCGTGCGAGTGTGTTGAAAAGCACCTCGTTGATGAGCGAACTTTTCCCCGATCCGCTGACGCCCGTGACTGCGATAAACGAACGGAGCGGCAGGCTGACGTCGATATTTTTCAGGTTGTTTTGTCGCGCGCCGCGGATCGTCAAAAACTCGTTCGCCGGGAACTCGAATGCCGCACGCAAGTCGGCTTCGCTGGCCTCAATTGGGACTGGTTTCGCAGGCGTTTTGATGGAAATACGCCGGTTGGTCGGCACGGGAATCGACATCTTGCCCGAGAGGTATTGGCCGGTGAGTGAGGCCTTCGATTTGAGCACCTGTTTCGGCGGGCCGAACGCGGTGATTTCGCCGCCGAGGTCGCCCGCGCCGGGTCCGAAGTCGAAGAGATGATCGGCACTCGCGATGACCTCGCGGTCGTGCTCGACGAGGATGAGCGTGTTGCCGAGATCGCGGAGGCGTTGCAGCGATTTTAATAGCCGGGCGTTGTCGCGCGGGTGCAGGCCGATGGTCGGTTCGTCGAGCACGTAAAGCACGCCGGTGAGGCCAGAACCGATCTGCGAGGCGAGGCGGATGCGTTGGGCTTCGCCACCCGAAAGCGTCGGCCCCTGGCGGGCGAGCGTCAGGTAATCGAGGCCGACATCGATCAAGAACGTCAGGCGATTGCGAACCTCGCGCAGCACTTCGCCGGCGACGCGGGCTTGCTCGGTCGATGGCTTCCATTCGTCGAACACTCGATTGGCATCGGACAGCGGTTTGTCGCAGAGTTCGCCGAGTGACAGCCCTGCGACACGGGTGGCCGCCGCATCGGTCCGCAACCGCGAACCGTGGCAAGCGGAGCAGGGCACTTCGTCGACGAGATGTTCGAGTTTTTGCCGATAGACGAAGCTTACCCGCGAGGCTTCGTCGATCGCCGGGAAGAAGCCTTTGTACTGGAATTTGTGCGTTCCCGTCGTTGCCACTTCGGGCGTTCGCGGCTTCTTTCCCTTCGCGGCGGGTAGCGACGGCGCGAGTGCAATCCAGTCGTCGCCGGTGCCGTGTGTGATCGTGCGCTGGTGCTTCGGGTCGAGCGAACTGAACGGAATATCGAGTGAAAATCCGACGTGTTTGGCTAAGCCTTCGGCGACGCGCAACCACGCCGAACCGGGCGCGAGCCACGGCCACGCTGAGATCGCGCCTTGCCGGAGTGTCAGCCCGGTGTCACCGATCAGCAAGTTCGCGTTCGCACCGCGCTGGAAGCCGAGACCCTCGCAGGTGGGACACCAGCCGAGCGGGCTGTTGAACGAATAATTGTGCGGGTTCAACGGCTCGTAGCTCGCGCCGCATTGGTCGCACGCGAGGTGCTGCGAAAATTTCTCGACGGTCCACTGCGTCTCCTCTTTCTCCAGGTCGACAAAGGCAATTAGCATCACGCCTTTACCGAGGCTAAGCGATTGTTCCACGGCTTCGGCGATGCGGGTTCGCGTACCGGCGCGGACGATGTTCCGATCGACGACGACTTCGATGCGGTGCTTGCGTTTGTGGTCGATTGCGGGCGGTTCGTCGAGGTTGAACGAACGGCCATCGACCCGCATTCGCGTGAACCCCGAGCGGCGAATTTCATCGAACAACGATTCGTATTTTTCCTGCCCCTTTCGCTCGATTGGGGCCATGATGTAGATCTTCGTCCCTTCGGGCATCGAGAGAATTCGCTCGACGATTTCGTCGCGCGTCTGCGTGCCAATCGGGACGCGACACTTCGGGCAATATCGCTGGCCGAGCCGCGCGTAAAGGATGCGCAGGTAGTCGTAAATTTCGGTAATTGTGCCGACGGTCGAACGCGGGCTTTTGCTCGTCGTTTTTTGTTCGATGCTGACCGCGGGCGACAACCCCGTAATCTGTTCGACGCGCGGCTTCTGAATCTGGCCGAGAAATTGCCGTGCGTAACTCGAAAGCGATTCGACATAACGGCGTTGCCCCTCGGCATAGATCGTATCGAGCGCCAGAGAGCTTTTGCCCGAACCGGATGGCCCGCTGAATACGGACATCTCGTTGCGAGGGATGCGCGCCGAGACATTCTTGAGATTGTGCTGCATCGCGCCGCGAACGTCGATATGCGTAATCTCCGGCAGTCGCGGTTTCTTGGCCACTTTCGCTAATTTTGCTTTCTTTCCAGACTTAGACGCCGACTGACGACGCGGTGTCAGTATGGGGATCAACGCCTGCCCCGTGTGCGACTCGGGTACCTTCGCAACGGCTTCCGGGGTACCGACGGCGACCAGCATTCCGCCGCCCGCGCCGCCGTCCGGCCCCATGTCGATCAGCCAGTCGGCCGTCTTAATCACGTCGAGGTTGTGCTCGATCACGAGGACGGTGTTGCCATTCGCGACGAAGCCCTGAAGCACGTCGAGCAGCTTGCGAATGTCCTCGAAGTGCAGCCCCGTCGTCGGCTCGTCGAGGATGTAAAGCGTACGCCCCGTGCCGCGTCGGCAGAGTTCCTTGGCGAGTTTGATACGCTGGGCTTCGCCGCCCGAAAGTGTCGGCGATGGCTGCCCGAGTTTGATGTAATCCAGCCCCACATCGTGCAAGGTTTTCAGCATCGTGTGAACTTTGGCGATGTGCTCGAAGTGCGCGACCGCCTGCCCGACTTCCATCTGGAGCACGTCGTGAATCGACTGGCCGCGATACTTCACTTGCAGCGTTTCGTGGTTGAAACGCTGCCCGCCGCAGACCGGGCACGTCACCCAGACATCGGCGAGGAAATCCATCTCCAGTTTGTTCGAGCCATTGCCTTCGCACGATTCGCAACGCCCACCGGGCCGGTTGAAACTGAACCGCCCGGACTGATACCCGCGAACCTTCGCCTCGGCCATCTTCGCGTACAGCGAACGGATCTCATCGAACACCTTGATATACGTTGCGGGGTTTGAACGCGGCGTACGGCCAATCGGCGTCTGGTCGATGTCGATGACTTTGTCGATCCACTCGATGCCTTCGATGCGATCGTGCTCGCCGATCGAATGCGTGGCGGCCTCTTCGCCTTCGGTTTCTGCGTCGGCGTTCGACTTCCCCACAGTCAGTAATGCCTCTTTCAAAATGTCGTTCACCAGCGAACTTTTCCCAGAACCACTCACGCCCGTCACGCAGACGAACAACCCGAGAGGAATCTCGACGGTCACGTTTTTCAGGTTGTTGTGCTTCGCACCGACGATGCGCAGTACGCCACCTTTCGGCTTGCGTCGCTCCTTCGGGATCGCGATTTCCTTCGCCCCCGTCAGGTATTGCCCCGTGGGGCTGTTCGGGTTGTCGAAGACTTCTTGGGGTGTGCCTGCGGCCACGATCTGCCCGCCGCGGATGCCGGGGCCGGGGCCGAAATCGACGAGGTAATCGGCGGCCCGCATCGTGTCTTCGTCGTGCTCGACGACGATGACGGTGTTACCCATGTCGCGGAGATTTTCGAGGCTACGCAACAGCCGTTCGTTGTCGCGGGGGTGCAGGCCGATACTCGGTTCGTCGAGGATGTACAGCACGCCAACGAGGCCCGAACCGATCTGGCCCGCAAGGCGAATTCGTTGGGCTTCGCCGCCGGAGAGCGTCGGTGCGGAACGATCGAGACTGAGGTAATGCAAGCCGACGTTGAGCAGGAACGAGATGCGGGCGCGGATCTCTTTCAAAAGTTCGCTGGCGATGAAACGCTGCACGGCGGGCAGGTTCGCTTCCATATCTGCGAACCACACGACGAGGTCGCCGATCGGCATCCGGCCGAGTTCGACCAGCGTCTGGTTACCCACGCGCACGGCCCGTGCCTGTGGGTTGAGCCGATGGCCGTTGCAAGCCGTACATTTGCCGGTGCGCATGTACTTTTCGAGTTGCATTCGTCGCGGGCCGGCGGAAGTTTTTTTGAACTGCGAGAGCAGTTGCGGAACGATGCCTTCCCACTTGCCGCCGTGCTTCCAGACCGCGCCGCCACGCTGTTTCCATTCCCAAACGATGTGCCGATCCCCACTGCCGTGAAGTAGTAACTGCCGGTGTTCCGGCGACAGTTCGCTCCACGGTAACTTAAGATCGATCACGAGCGATGTGCCGACGCCCTCGTAAATGTGTTTGCGCCAACGCCCCATCCCCTTGAGCGGGCCGACGACCATCACCGCACCGTTGTACACGCTCAGTTTGTGGTTCGGAATCAGTAGCTGTTCGTCGAAGGAATATTGGCTGCCGATGCCATCGCATTCGAGGCACATACCCATCGGGCTGTTGAACGAGAAGAGTTGCGGGGAAGGGGGGCTGTAGCTGCGATTGCAATAGGTGCAGGCGTAATGGGCGGAGAGCAGAATCTCCTCGGTCGAGGTTTCTTCGGCCTCGGCCTCGTCTTTGTTCGTGGGGCGTGCATCGGGTTCCACGGCCACAATCACCGAACCATCGGCGAGGTTCAGCGCCTGTTCGACGGCTTCGCCGAGCCGGGTGCGGACCTTCGGTTCGACTTTGAGCCGATCGATCACGACTTCGATGTTGTGCTTGATGCGCTTGTCGAGCTTGAGATCATCGGTGAGGCGAACGACTTTGCCATCGACTCTGGCCCGCACGTAACCGCGTTTCAGCATGTCGGCGAAGAAGTCTTTGAACTCGCCCTTTTGCCCGCGCACGACCGGCGCGAGCAACAAGAACCGCGTGCCTTCGGGAAGTGCGAGGATGCGCCCGAGAATCTGCTCGCGAGTTTGGGCGGTGATCGGCCGTTCGCAAGTCGGGCAGTATCCCTGCCCGAGGCGTGCGTACAACACGCGCAGGTAATCGCTGATTTCCGTGATCGTGCCGACGGTCGAACGCGGATTGCGACCCGCCGATTTTTGCTGAATGCTGATCGCAGGCGACAATCCACCGACGAAATCGACGTCGGGTTTCGGTAGTTGGCCGAGGAACTGTCGAGCGTAACTCGACAGCGATTCGACGTATCGCCGTTGCCCCTCGGCATACAACGTATCGAACGCCAGCGAGCTTTTGCCCGAACCGCTGACGCCGGTAAAGACCACCAGCGAGTTGCGGGGAAGTTCGAGGTTGATGTTTTGAAGGTTGTGTTCGCGCGCCCCGCGAACGATGATATTCTGATTGTCCATAACGGCGGGTATTGCTCGCTGTCGCACGGCGTGGGTAGGGTACGTCTGATTAGTATAGCCGGTTCGATATCCCTGCCACTGTGAACTTCGCGCGTTCGGGAAATCCGGGCGGATGCGGTGTGACGACGAACTATGTTAAGCCAATCGGTGTTGGAATCGCTGAAATTCGACCGAAGCCGGGAACTAAACGTTCGCTGGCCAACTCTATGCGTGTAGGGTGCCGTGAACATCGATGACCGTAAACTCATCGACGAGTGTCTCAACGGCCAGCCGAACTCGTTCGGCGCGTTGGTGTTACGCTATCAGGATCGGCTGTTTCGGGCGCTCGTTTGCATCGTCAACGACCCCGAAGATGCCTACGATGCGGCACAAGATGCCTTCCTGAATGCGTACCTTTCGCTGCACTCGTTCAAGGGCGATTCGGAGTTTTACACCTGGCTGTACCGGATCGCGTTCAACGCGGCGATCAGCCAGAAACGCAAGAAGCGACCGGTGGTGAGCCTCGATCAAAACCGTAACGGGCAGACGATCCCCGAGCCGTCCGATCACTCGATAGGCGTGCGACCCGACGAGCGGATGGAACGAAGCGAAGACGAGATCCAGCTACACGTAGCGATCCAGCGATTGTCGGCCGAGCATCGCAATGTGCTGGTCTTAAAAGACATCGATGGAATGAAGTACGAAGAGATTGCCGAGTTCCTGAAAGTACCGATTGGCACCGTCCGCAGCCGACTGCACCGGGCACGACTGGAACTGAAATTATTATTGTCGGCGAACGATTCGATTTCTTGAGGAGAAGGGGACTACCCCAATGAAGACGCTAACCGATTTGGAACGCGAACTCGTTTGTCTCGCCGTCGATGGCGAACTGACTGCTGCGGAACGGCCCGCGTTTCAGGCGCTGATCGCGAAATCGCCCGTTGCGAACGAACTCTATGTCGAACTTTGCGAGCAGCGCGACCGGCTGCGACAATTCGCGGTCTGCCAGGCTCCGAAGTCGCTCGCGGAATCGGTGATGGTTCGCGTCCGCCAACTGCCCGCCCACACGCACACGACAACTGCAAAGCCCAAGGCGGATTCGCATCGCCGCACGGTGTGGCTATCGCTCGCCACCGCCGCGAGCTTCTTCTTGCTCATCGGCAGCGCGTCGTTCTACATCGCGCAAAATCGCAACAGTGAAGCCGCGTTCGCCCAACAATTCCTGGCACTACCTTCGGGCGACAAGAGCGCGACACCACCCGTCGAGACTTCGATCGTCGTTGCGGATCGCGGCAACGACATGGACCCAACCGAATTCGAGCCGATCGATGTCGCTGCGAACGTGGCCATCGTCGAAAAGCCCGCGACAACACCCGCAGTGAAAATTGCACCGGCGAACGCGGGTACGCTTTTCGGCTCGCCGCTCGTCGATTCGTTCAAGCCGATCGATTCGCTCCGCGTGCAACTGCCGATGTTACTTCCCTTCAGCGATATTCAGCGCGACGATGCCAAGGAATCGCTACGCAATCAACTGGCACATACACCGAATACGCGAATCGATCTGTTCGCGAAAGACACCGCCAAGGCCGCCGAGTTGCTGATCGCTGCGGGGAAATCGCAGAGCATTTCGACGATCACCGAAACGATCGCCGGCGAGCGGATGAAGCGCAAGATGCCCTCGACGTGGATCCTCTACACCGACATGCTGACCGCAACCGAAGTCTCGAACTGGCTATCGTCGGCAGCGACGACAACGCCGCAACTCGCGACGCGGTTACACGTGGTTTCGGGGCAGCAACAAGAACGCAAAGACCTTCGCGAACTCCTCGGTATCGACCTGACCGCTGCGAAAAAACCCGAAGCCACGACGCCGAATCAATCGCTGGCAGCGGGCACGCTCGAACAGGTGGCCAACAGTTTGCAGAAAGCGACGAAGGCGGAGAAATCGGCAATCCTGCTGACGTACCTGCCGCCGATCGTGCGGGCGCACCCATCGCTTTCCAAAGACGTGAAGCAATACCACGAATTACGAAAAGACCGCCAGTCCGGCACGGTCAGCGTCATGATCGTGATCCGCCCCACGAACGCTGACTGACATCCGCTTGTCACAACCAACGCAGCCCGGCGAACGTTCGCCGGGCTGTTTTCGTTCGTGTAACTCCCGCGTAACGACTGCCAACGAATCGGCGTTTCCCATCGTCTTCTCATCGTGCTTCCGAGTAGAATCGGGGGCAGGGTCTGTATGGTTATGA
Source organism: Limnoglobus sp. (assembly GCA_043757025.1). GTDB lineage: Bacteria > Planctomycetota > Planctomycetia > Gemmatales > Gemmataceae > Limnoglobus. The sequence goes on along the minus strand of JAYVQG010000290.1, from coordinate 5,714 downwards.
CTTCGTTTTTTGTAGCTGGGGTCTGTGACCCCGGTCATGTAGCTACAAAGACCGGCCTCATAGAGGCCAGCTACAAAGACCGGCCTCATAGAGGCCAGCTACAAAGACCGGCCTCATAGAGGCCAGCTACAAAGACCGGCCTCATATAGAGGCCAGCTACAAAGACCGGCTTCATAGAGGCCAGCTACAAAGACCGGCCGCCACTTCCTCTCACCCGAGGTCTCTCATGCGTAAACGACTCTCACTCCTGATCGTTCTGCTCGCGTGCGCCAGCCACGCGCAAGCCAGTGGCTTTCTGATACCCGAAGACAAAAAACTTCCGCCGCTCGCGATGGTGAGCCACAAGGTTGCGGCCACGATCGACGAGCAAGTGGCGACGACGACCGTCGAACAAATCTTCCGCAACCATACGGACCGCCCGCTCGAAGCCACGTTCCTGTTCCCCGTGCCGAAGGGCGCGAGCGTCAACAAGTTCTCGATGTGGATCGATGGCAAGGAAACGAGCGGCGAACTCCTCGACGCGAAGAAGGCGAACGCCATCTACACCGAGATCGTTCGCCGCACACTCGACCCTGGCATCCTCGAATACATGGGGACGGATTTGTTGAAACTGCGCGTGTTCCCCATTCCCGCGAGAGGCGATCAGAAGGTGAAATTGCAGTTCGCGTCGATCGCGCAGAAAGATGGCAGCGCGGTCGAGTACATCTATCCGATGCGTACCGACATTCAGGCCACGCGGACGCTCGAAGCGTTTTCGGTGAGCGTGAATATCAAGTCCGCACACTCGATTCAAAGCGTTTACAGCCCCACGCACGCGATCGTGCTTCACCGCAGAAGCGACCGCGAAGTCGTCGTGGAGTTCGATAAGAATCAGGCGACTCTCGATAAAGACTTCCAGCTTTTCTACGGCAGCAGCAAGCAGGAAATCGGCATCACGCCGATCTTCTATCGGCCCGTTACGTCGGACGATGGCTACTTCATGATGCTGATTTCGCCGCAAACCGAATCGGTGAAAGCGCAGCGAGTCCCGCGCGATGTCGTGCTCGTTCTCGACAAATCGGGAAGCATGTCGGACCTCAAAATGGCCCAGGCGAAGAAGGCACTCAAATTCTGCCTGAACCACCTCAGCGAGAAGGATCGTTTCGCGATGGTGAGCTTCGCCACAGTGGTCGATAACTATCGCGATGAACTGACTCGTGCGACGCCCGACCAACTCGAAAAAGCGCACAAGTGGGTCGACGATCTCCGCCAAAGTGGCGGCACCGCAATCTTGCCTGCGCTAAATGCGGCACTCGGTTTCCGCCCGAAAGACGAGGGGCGTTCGTTCAACGTCGTATTCTTCACCGATGGCGTGCCGACGGTCGATGAAACGAACCCGGATCGCATCATCAAAAGTGTCGCTGCGAAGAACAGCACCAGCACGCGAATCTTCACGTTCGGCGTCGGCGACGACGTCAATTCTTCGATGCTCGATCAACTCGCCGAATCGACGCGGGCCGTGAGTACTTACGTGCGTCCTTCGGAAGACATCGAAGCGAAAATGAGCAGTTTATACTCGAAAATCAGCCATCCCGTCATGACCAACGTACGCCTCACGTGCAGTAACGTGCGGCTGCACGGCATCTACCCCGTGCAAATTCCCGACCTGTTTCACGGCAACCAACTCGTGCTGATCGGTCGCTTCAGCGGTCGCGGTCCTGCCACTATCAAGTTGACGGGGCAGGTCGGCAGCGAGACGCGCGAGATCGTCGAAGAAGTCGATTTCCCCTCGCGCACGACAGACGATAAATCGTTCGTCGAACACCTCTGGGCACGGCGGAAAGTCGGTTACATTCTGGATCAAATCCGCGCCAATGGCGAACAGAAAGAACTCGTCGACGAAGTCGTGGCACTCGCGAAAAAGTACGGCATCGCGACGCCCTACACGAGCTATCTCGTCGTCCCCGATGGCCCGATGCCCGTCGCAGCTCCCGGTCGATTCCGGGCGAATGGCATCGCGCCTCCCGGCGGGGGTGGTAGCGGGTTCGGTGGCGGAGGATTCGGTCCATCGGGTGGCGTGAGTGGACCCGCGCCAAATACGAGCGTCGTGGCCCAACAAGCGGCGGGGAAGGGCGATAAAGACGGAATCAGCTCGGCACGCGGCGAGTTGCAAAAGATACAAGTCGAAGATTCACTGAAGGCGTTGAAACCCGAAGATAGCAAGAGCGTCATTGCGGAGTCGCTCAAGAAAGCGCAACGCGATCAGGAGAATTACGACAACGCCAAGAAAAACTACGAAGGTGGAAAACTGTCGTCGAATCAGACCGGCACACTCGGCGTCGATCTATCGCTCGCTTCGACGAACTTGCGCAACCAGAATCAACTCTCGCAAACCGCGAACCGGGCCGCATACGGTCGCAACTGCGTCGAAGTCGGAGGCGTCTGGATCGACGACAAGTTCGATAAGAAAATGCCTATCGTGGCGATCAAAGCCCAAGGCACCGCGTACTTCCGCATCCTCGAAAAACAGGCACAAATGAAGGACGTCTACCGCCTCGGCAACCACGTCCTCTGGGTAACTCCCAACGGCAACGCCCTCGTGATCGACCCCAAAGAAGGGAAAGACACACTCACCGACGAGGAGATCGACAAGCTTTTCGCGGCGAAATAATAACTACTCAAAGCCCACGGACAAACGTCCGTGGGCTTTTTCGTTATCCCACAATACACCGCCACAAACATCGGCGGGCGAAGGAGTTAGGCTACGCCCCACTCGCCAAAGTGGAGAACAACTCTCGAATCGCGGGTATTACGCGCTCCGAGCCATTCACGTTCGGATTCCGGAGGCTGTAAGGGCTATCGTTGATCCAGCCGTGCGGTCGGTCTTTGAGCCAGCGTGTCTCTTTCATTTTCGGATACAAACGACGAAGTCCCACGAAGTCCTCCACGGGACGTCGAACCAACTCTTCCGCTTTTTTTATCGCGAGTCCACTTTTTGCCCAAGCATTCTCCAGGACTTTGCCAACCTCGGCGATGTCCAGGTCCGAAGAAACAATGAACACCGACGGAAACAGCAATAATTTCGCCTTGGCTTTCACGGCAAGTTTGGATGGTTTGACCGCATCGCTCACCATGAGCAACTCTTCCCAGCGGAAAGCCGGCAGCCGAGAATTACCCGAGGCGACGCCGACAACAATCCGTTCATCGGAGGACGGCGGCGCGACCACATATTGCATCTCAAAACTCTCAGGATACATTCTGAGGACCACGCCGATGCGCCAACCTTTCCGCAAGGGGATCAGTACGGAATACTCGGGGTAGTGGTCGCGTTGAGTTCGGTTGCCTTCGAGCTTTTGAAAGAAGGCGTTAACCGCGCTCTCGCGAACCGAAAAGAAGTACTGCTCGCCGTCATCGAAGTTGTCGCCAACGCGCGGCTTCACCCAATGCTCGTAAAGCAACGCCCAGAATCGAACGTCGTCGAGCAGATCGTCGCGCTCGAAGCGGCGTATAGGGTTCACAGCGTCGGTTACTCCCCCTAGTGCCGGAACTCGCAAATGATCTGCCACAGAATTTGCGGGAATTCCCGTGAAAACAAGCGAAATACTTGAAGCATTGATTCCGAGTTCTGGCACTAGCGGCTAACGACCAAGCTCAGCAACGGCGGTGAAGTGAGCTACGAATCTGGTAAAGCCGTCATGCCCCATCGTATGCTGCAACGCCTGGGGCGGCGTTTGCGCTACACCCGTCCAGCCACCCGCTGGGCGGGGCAACGCCGTGACGGATTTCTAGATTGGCGTATTTTCCGCGTATTTCGTAGCGGAAGTCGTGAGACTTCTGACGCAGCGCCTTCCCGCTTCCCGAAGTCTCGCGACTTCGACTACGTAAAAAATCACTTCGTAGCGGAAGTCGTGAGACTTCTGACGCAGAGATTTACCGCTTCCCGAAGTCTCACGACTTCGACTACGTCAGAATGCTTCGTATCGGAAGTCGTGAGACTTCTGACGCAGCGCCTTCCCGCTTCCCGAAGTCTCACGACTTCGACTGCGTAAAAAAATCGCTTCGTAGCGGAAGTCGTGAGACTTCTCTCTCGCTCCGCGAGAGGATAGCGAAGCCAGAAGAAGCACTCGATGTCGCATCGGTCCAGACTGTTGCTATCCTCTCGCGGAGCGAGAGGACTACGTGCGCAAACCTTAAAATACAAGCGATATAATCCGTCACGGCGTTGCGGGCGGGGGCTGGAGCTTGCCGCGGAACGACACCAGGTACTTTAGGTCGTCGTCAACGAACAGCGATGGCCCTTCGGTCAGGAACGCCGGCACGAACCATTGCTCCGCCTCGGCCGGCTCGCTCAACTCGAAAAGTGCCTGCCCGAGCCGCAGCCGCAGGAACGGGTTGGCTGGTCAGCCTCATTGGCAGACTTCACGTACTCCGCCTCATCCGCATCGATCTGCGCATAGGTCTTGCCAATCGGCGTCATCTGGTTGAACACCACGTCGCACCTTCCCCTGCGGTGGCCGTACGCCCGTGTTCAGTTACCGGGGCCGGCTGACCTGAATCAAATTTATGATGACTGAGGGCCCCGGTCACCTGTGACGCTTTGTTTGGCCTCAGGATCTCTCAGTTCTTCGGATGGCGGCATCGCTTTTTCCAGCACCGCGCCTCGTACTCCAGGCGCCGCCGCGTCTCGCACGGCTTGACGAAATGGTCGCCCCACTTACCCTTGATGAATCGCCGCCGCCGCAGGGGCTCCAGAGCCCAGCAAAGCCGCCGCAACGCCAAACGGACATCTTCTCCATCACGGACCACAACGCGAACACCCATCACAAGCGTCTTGACGGCTGACGCGATGCCGGTTGAAAGAACCTTCTGCGGCTGAATTAGTAATTCTGCAACACTGCACGTTATATTACTCCAATTTCCGGCCCGATGTCCAGCAGCTTTATCCACTTTCGCTTGAATTCGCCGCGAATTGTCCTTGCCGATTCTCGCGCGGCGCGACATCACTCGAAATACCCCAATATTGCGAGTGGTAAAACATGAAACTCTTGGACCCTTTACGCGGTCGGAAATGACACGTTATCGGTCTCACAATCCATTCTTGTTAGCCCGACGCGCCATCGCGCCAGTTTTGAAGTTGCGCAATTTGAACCTGGGTACTCACCTCGACGATGTTCATTCTCGAAAATCCCGGCGAGCGGCACGGCGTAAGCGTGCCGTGGGAACCCTCTGCGACTACCACGGCACGCTAACGCCGTGCCGCTCGCCTGGCGCATGTTTGGGCGTGAAACACCTGCATTTCAAGACAGCCGACAAAACAGCGCAACTTCAAAACTCGCGAGCGAGGAATTATTATCGTTTTTGCAATGTCGTGCCTTCTCGCGGGTTCCCCTCGCTGGCGCGTCGGGCTAACAAAAACGTATCGAATCACCCCGCTCGAAGTATAGATCTATTCGCACGTATTGCAAAAGGGAGCCTGTGGCGGCGTCAGTCCACTGGATCGATTGTGATTTTTTACGCGCATCTACACGAATTCCCGAAGTCAAAAATTTCTTGACGATTTGACGTAAGTCGGAATTCGCGACGTGCGCAAAGTGTCGTGAAAGTGTCTCGAAGTGTCGTGAGAATGTCGTGGTCGGTCAGCAATTCCCGGTCGCGTGAAAACCCCTGCGAAATCCGCTCTTCTCGATCGCGACTTTCGTAAACTCACCTTGCCTCGCGCTTCTCCAGGCCCTCCA